>NZ_JBFTME010000007.1:0-347954 GCF_056396805.1 Rhizobium sp. 05N49 | reverse complement strand
GTTCGGCGTCTCATACTCGACGTGAGCCGTCGAAATGGTGATGCCGCGTGCCTTTTCTTCCGGGGCAGCGTCGATCTGGTCATACGCCTTGAACTCACCGAAGTACTTCGTGATCGCTGCCGTCAGAGACGTCTTGCCGTGGTCAACGTGGCCGATCGTGCCAATGTTGACGTGCGGCTTGTTGCGCTCAAACTTACTCTTTGCCATTTGAATGCTTCCTGTGGACGTAAAATGGGTGACCCCGGCGAACCGGTTTAGTGCCGCCGTTTAAGGCTTTCGGCGAAATTGCGCAAGACTTAATTGCAGACGCCATTCTTGGCGTGCCAGCGCATATGGGAGATAATTCGCAACCCGCAAGGCGATTCGCCCGCACTCTCCCGAAAACGCCTGGAATCCAAGGCAAAATCGAGAGGTATTGCCGCTTCCGGCTTTATTGAGGCAGGTGCCGACCGGTGCTTCCGCGAGCGATGCCCGGATGCCTTTCAATACCGGCGGCGCAATCCCTGCCAACAAGATTAGCTTACATTTTACCAATTGATTTCACCGAACGGGAAAACTTTCATGATATCCCTCTAATATACGGAGGGACACTCAATGCAATCGGAGAGCTATAGCAACCACTATTCGGCATTCACGGAAGACCATCGTGCGTTCGGCTATCCGCGTGACGACGACGATACGGATACGAACACGAGCATCAAAAGGAACACGGGCCAGTCGTCGGTCTTCATCGCCGGCATTGCCATAGGGGTGCTCGGCTACTGGATGATCGGCAATTTCATGAGCCTCGTTTTCGAGTTCTGAAAGCCGGCGCGATCCTGCGATGATATCGGAGAAGCTGGAGCGGGTAGCGGGAATCGAACCCGCGTATTCAGCTTGGAAGGCTGCTGCTCTACCATTGAGCTATACCCGCGGGGTTGGTCCGATCCAATGACGAATGGTGGAGAGAGTTGGATTTGAACCAACGTAGGCTGAGCCAACGGATTTACAGTCCGTCCCCTTTAACCACTCGGGCATCTCTCCAGTTTTTCGTCCGGATCTTGAAGACCAAGTTTGTCAGACGTTGAAGCGTTGCCGCCCCGTCGTCTGCGCCGCGTATATGACCGGACGATTTCAGTCTGTCAACACGATGACAATGGAAAAGACAGGAAAAATTTCATCGCCTGTTGAAAGCCGGCACATGAAAGAAAGCCTATGCGGCAACAGGCGCCATCGTTATAAAGCCGCATGAGCAAAGATAACAAATCCGGCGACAAGCCCGCCAACGACAAGTCCGCAAAGGACACGCATTACGCAACCTTGCGACGCGCGCATCGCGACGGCAAGCGCGAACGCGGTGAAATCCCGACACCCGCGCCACAGAAACGCAAGCGTGGTGGAGACGACTGGAAACCGCCCGCATTGGCTCCCGACCAGGTCTTCCTCTACGGCCTTCATACCGTTCGCGCCGCGCTCGAAAACCCTGAACGCAAGAACATCAAGCTGTCGGTGACACAGAATGCTCTGGCACGGCTGGAGATCGATCCGGATACGATCGGCATCCCGCTCGAAATGGTTTCTCCTCAAGATATCGACAAGGTGCTCGGCCCGGAGGCGATCCATCAGGGGGTAATGCTCGAAACACGCCCCCTGCCCGTCCGACGATTGGAAGCACTGAAAAACAGCCCATTGCTTCTCGTGCTCGATCAGGTAACCGATCCGCACAATGTCGGCGCCATCATGCGTTCGGCCGTCGCCTTCAATGCAGGTGCCGTTATCACCACCCAGAGACACAGCCCCACCGAATCGGGCGTGCTCGCCAAATCGGCTTCCGGCGCGCTGGAGCTCATACCTTATATACAGATCACCAATCTCTCGGATGCGCTCGGCGAGTTGCACAAGCTCGGCTTCTTCACGATCGGGCTCGATTCGGAAGGACCGGCAGCGCTAGAAGGCACTTTTTCGGGCGGCAGAATCGCGCTGGTTCTCGGCTCGGAAGGTAAGGGCCTGCGGCAGAAGACGCGGGAGACGGTCAACGCGCTCGCACGGCTCGATATGCCCGGCGCCATCAAATCGCTGAACGTATCGAATGCCGCTGCGATTGCCCTTTATGCGGCAAGGCTACACCTGAAAGCGTAGGCGGCAGCCGACAGGTTTCCGTTGTATCACGCGCAGTCAATTGAGAGCGGAGGCCTGCTTGGTGGCCATCGCGGTTGAACACCTGCCCTCATGGTCCATATTGGGCCTTGGAAAGAGCGCGCCGGTCGCTAAGATCGGCGACGCATTTTACCCTCGGGGCGTCGGTAAAAAGGAAATCCGCATTATGGCATTTCGACCGCTGATCTTCGGCGTTCTCTTCATCGCGGTCTTCGTCATGGTCATTTTGAGCATCATCTGGGTGGACAAGTCGCACCCTATCCGCCAACCCGATCCCCTGGCACCATCGACGACGCCATCCAATCCTCCTCCATCCGTGCAATAGCAGATCCGGAACCGGTAAAGCGGTCAGACGTTAATCCCCGCAGACAAACAGGGATTCAATGTCCATGCGCCTGATGATTGCCGTCGTTGTCGTCATGATTGCCTCCGTTCTCAGCATCGCAATGATGTCACCGTCCGGTGCGGGGCAGACCGGCAACGGGACGAAGATCGAATCGAGCGTGAACGAACCCGCGCAAAAGTGACTGCGCATCGCCTCATCGGACAAGGCGCAGACAATGCGTCTGAACCGATCAAGCAAAAATCCCGCCGCGAGAAATTGCGGCGGGATTTTTCTGGAGCTGGAATTACTTTCTCGGTTAGCGATCAGCTCCGGTAGAGCCAATAGGGTCCACCATGGTGGCGCCGCCACTCGTGACGTTCGCGCCAACGCTCTTCCCGCCACGGGCTCCAGCGGCGTTCATAGCCCCAGGCCGGGCGCCAGTAGCGACGCTCACGCCACTCACGGCGCTCTCGCCAGTCACGGCGATCGCCCCAATCGCGATCACTCCGATCGCGGTCACCCCAATCCCGATCGCCGCCGCGGACCTGGACAATATCGCCCTGTTGAGCGACTGCCGGACGGTCGAGAGGGATGGCCGCAGCCGGAGCTACAGCGGAAAACAAAGTACCGGCCGAAAGGGCGGCTGCTAGGAGAAGACTGGAGATCCTCATGGCTCACTTCCTCGTTTCTGATGAAGCGAGAATGGCCTGATGTCCCTGAATTGCTGCTGAAGCGAGCCTTCAGTCTCTGTTCATGTAGTGGAATGGCCTTTTAAAGCCGGTGCCCCCGCGCTTGCTTATTGATAGGCCGCCGTTAAAGCTGTTGAAGCGAAATGGAGCGGTCAATTGTGCGCCACGCCCCTTGCCTATGTCCGGTATAGCGACATTTTCCATTCCGGTGCGTTGTCAGGGAAGGTGATCATGAAGAGTAGGCTCCGGACACTCATAGTTAGCGCCGCACTGATCGGGGTGAGCATGCTCGCTTCGTCCTGCACGACACACCCGGCTCCGAATCGCCCCGATTTCCAATATCAGCCCAGGAATTCCGTCAATCCCGCCTGCGCCCACGGGTTCAGGCCCACCAACGCGCTGTCTTGCAGCTACTGAAGTGTTCAAGTCGCATCGCGAAACTTGACGCCAGTACCGTTTCCGTTCGAATCGATAAAGCAGGACCACCTGCGACGACATCCCTCGTTCCTGAGGAATCACAGCTGCATCGGCAAAAGCCCGGAAAACACGGTAGTTCTCGAAATAATTTGCGCACAAAAAAACCGCCTCAGACGGGCGGGATTCTGATTAAGCGTTTGATATCGCTTGCGATTGTATGGTGCCCCCGGCAGGGTTCGAACCCGCGACCCCCTGATTACAAATCAGGTGCTCTACCAACTGAGCTACAAGGGCAATGCGTGCGAAGTAGCAGATTCTGATCTTTTGTAAAGAAAATTTGCCCTTTCCGGCTGTCCTTTGACGCTATCCACAGCGGCTGCCGATCAATGCACTGGTTGGGAAAAGCCTGCGAGGCTTGGATATGGACCTGTTGGTCCTTCGAATCGTCCGGCGATTTACGGGAGCCCAAGATCATCCGAACTTCGCCCGCAACGCAAAACGTCTTGTCGTACAAGCCCTTTATCCTTTAGCTAGAGCAGCATAACAAAGGGCATTGCATGGGCCGTTCATTTCAGACGCTTTCTTTTATCGCCTCGCCGACCACGGAAGCACTCGCCGCGCGAGACGAATTGATTCGCCTTTATGGCGACGTGCCTGCGAACGAGGCCGATGTAATCGTTGCGCTCGGCGGCGACGGCTTCATGCTTCAGACGCTGCACAGCACGATGAACAGCGGCAAACTCGTCTACGGCATGAATTGCGGCTCGGTCGGCTTTCTTATGAACGACTACAAGACTTCCGACCTGCATGACCGCATCTGTGCCGCTGTCGAGAATGCCTTTCATCCGCTGAAGATGACGACATCCAATGCCGACGGCAGCAAGTCCTCGGCGCTTGCAATCAACGAGGTCTATCTTTTCCGGCAATCCTATCAGGCAGCGAAGCTCAGGGTGGAAATCGACGGACACGTGCGATTGGAGGAATTGATCTGCGATGGGTTGATGGTGGCAACGCCCGCGGGCTCGACGGCCTACAATCTTTCGGCACACGGCCCGATCCTGCCGCTTGACGCGCCTCTTCTCGCCATGACGCCCGTGAGCGCGTTCCGGCCGCGGCGCTGGCGCGGAGCGCTGCTTCCCAACCGGGTGACCGTCGACATCCATATTTTGGAAGCCGAGAAGCGGCCGGTGAACGCGGTCGCCGACAATACGGAGATCAAATCCATACTCCAGGTGCGCATCGCCCAGTCCGAAGATATGACGGCACGCATCCTTTCCGATCCTGACCGCTCCTGGTCCGACCGGATTCTGGCAGAACAGTTCGAGGATTGAAATGATGGCGATGCGGCAAGCAGTGATAATGGCGCTCCTCGTTTCGGGATGGTCGGTCGCCGCCGAGGCGGAGACCGTTCATGACGACATTCTCCCGGCCTCGATCATCTTCGCGACCAGTACCGGCTATTGGGAAGATGACGGCAATTCGCTGCCGGTGGAACGTGCCCCGACAACCACGCAAAGCGTCAGCGCACAAAGTGTGAGCGGCGGGGCTGCCAAGCCGGAGCAGCGGCACGGCTATTACAAGCTTTTTGCCGTGCGTCAGGCGGACAAGACCTCAAGAGTCTTTCTGCAGCAGATCGCGCAGATAGACGACGGACCTGCCATTCTTTCGACGGTCGAACTGCAGGAAATCAGCGATCTCAAGCCCTATATCACTGACATCCGGCCCGAAAATTCGAGCGGCTTCATCAAGGAACCCGGCCTTTTCGCCACCGTCTATCTGAAGACCGATCCGGCTGCCGAGCCCGACGGCTGGACAGTGCTGATCGACGAGTTTGGGGACATTACCGTGGAGAAGGCGACCAACTGAGGTCGCGGACTATTCATCGGGGCTAAGCCGTTAAACCTGGCTTTCGAGAAGACCCACTCCACGACGAGACGCGACTGGGCTATCGGGAGACGTTCGTTCACGGAATGAACATTTCAGCGGGTATCTGAAAATAGAAAAGCCCCGTTTCCGGGGCTTCCTACCTCAATCTGATTTTTGCAGTTTAGTCGACGTCGTCGACGACCGCATCGGCTGCCCCGCTGATGCGGTGAGCGAGTGCTGCTTCCATGAACTCGTTCAGATCGCCATCGAGCACGTCATCGGGAGCGGTGCTCGCAACGCCGGTGCGCAAGTCCTTGACGAGCTGGTAGGGCTGCAGAACGTAGGAGCGGATCTGGTGGCCCCAGCCGATATCCGTCTTGGAAGCGGCTTCGGCGTTGGCGGCGTCCTCGCGTTTCTTCAGCTCCGCTTCGTACATGCGGGCGCGCAGCATGTCCCAGGCCTTGGCGCGATTCTTGTGCTGCGAACGCTCCTGCTGGCACTGCACGACGATGCCTGTCGGTATATGCGTGATACGCACGGCCGAGTCTGTCGTGTTGACGTGCTGGCCGCCAGCGCCGGACGAACGGTAGGTGTCGATACGGCAATCACTTTCGTTGATCTCGATCTGGATCGAGTCATCAACGACGGGGTAGACCCAAATCGACGAGAAGGAGGTGTGGCGGCGCGCATTGCTGTCGTAAGGCGAGATGCGCACCAGACGGTGCACGCCCGATTCGGTCTTCAGCCAGCCATAGGCGTTGTGGCCCTTGACGAGCAGCGTTGCGGACTTGATGCCGGCCTCTTCGCCGTCATGCACTTCCAATAGCTCGACCTTGAAGCGCTGGCGCTCGGCCCAGCGAGTGTACATGCGCAGAAGCATGTTCGCCCAGTCCTGGCTTTCCGTGCCGCCTGCGCCGGAATGGACTTCCAGATAGGTGTCGTTGCCATCGGCTTCGCCTGACAGCATGGCTTCGACCTGTCGCCGGGCCGCCTCGGCCTGCAGGCTTTTCAGAGCGGCCTCAGCTTCCTTGACGATGCTTTCGTCGCCTTCTTCTTCCCCGAGATCGATGAGCTCGACATTGTCGGAAAGCTGCTGTTCCAGCGCCTTGACGCCATTGATGCCGTCATCGAGCTGCTGACGCTCGCGCATCAGCTTCTGGGCTTCCTGCGCATCGTTCCAGAGGTTGGGGTCCTCTGCCTTGTTATTCAACCAGTCCAGTCGTCTTACCGCCTGGTCCCAGTCAAAGATGCCTCCTCAGCAGGGTGATAGCCTGCTTGGTTTCATCGACTACGTTCTGGATTTCCGCTCGCATTTTCCTGCTTCTTTGCTTCGGTATTCTGTGAGTGCCGGGGTATTCTGCAAGGCTGGTGACATAGAGACGCCCGCCGCGGATGTAAAGAGCCGTGGCGGGCGCAAAGGCAATCGGTCTCGATCAGAACAGGCCGGGCGTGTTGGTCTGCACCGCCTGGTTTGCCTGGGGCGACGTACGCAGGATTTCTTCCGGCGCCATCGTGCCATCCATGCCGATGACGGAGAAGCTGTCAGCGGGACCGGTGCCCGGCTTGAAGGCTTCGATGATGGTGCCTGGCTCGCCATCGGCAGCAGCCATGCCGGTCTTGCGGTTGATCGCGATCATGTTCATGCCGGCCGGGACCACGAATTTGGATTCCGGCATATCCTTGACGGCCGCCTGCATGAATTCATTGAAGATCGGTGCCGAGAGAACGCCACCCGTACCGCCGCGTCCGAGCGGTGCCGGCGTATCGAAGCCGAGATAGAGGCCCGCCACCAGATCCGGCGTGAAGCCGACGAACCAGGCGTCCTTTTCATCGTTGGTCGTACCGGTCTTGCCGGCAACGTCACGGCCGGAGAGATCGACCTTGCCAGCAGCCGTACCGCGCTGGATGACGCCCTGCATCATCGAGGTGATCTGGTAGGAGGTCATCGGATCGAGAACTTGCTCGCGGTTGTCTACGATGTTGGGTTCTTCCTGGTTCTGCCAGTCGCCGGCATTGCAGCCTTCGCAGAGACGCTCTTCATGCTTGAAGATCGTCTTGCCGTAACGGTCCTGGATGCGGTCGATCAGGGTCGGCTTGATCTGTTTGCCGCCATTGGCAATGACCGAATAGGCCGAGACCATGCGTAGCACCGTCGTTTCGCCCGAGCCGAGCGACATGGCGAGCAGCGGCGGCATCTTGTCGTAGACGCCGAAACGTTCGGCATATTCGGCAACGATATTCATGCCGAGGTCATTGGCGAGGCGCACCGTCATCAGGTTGCGCGAATTCTCGATACCGGAGCGCAGCGTCGAGGGGCCGCCGACTTCGCCGCCGTAGTTTTCCGGCTTCCAGACCTGACCGCCCGAAACGATCTCGATCGGCGCGTCCATGATGACCGAGGCCGGCGTGTAGCCGTTGTCCATGGCAGCGGCATAAACGAAGGGCTTGAAGGAGGAACCCGGCTGGCGCATCGCCTGCGTGGCGCGGTTGAATTCCGACTGGGCATAGGAGAAGCCGCCGACCATGGCGAGAACGCGGCCGGTCTTAGGGTCCATGGCGACGAGACCACCCTGCACCTTCGGCGGCTGGCGCAGACGATAGGAGGTCGAATTATCGCCGCCGAGGCGCTCAACGTAGACGACATCTCCGGCCGAGACGACGCCGACCGGCGACTTCGTCGTCTTGCGGTCGCCGGCGGCGGAGCGGAATGCCCACTGCATATCCTTGGCTGCAATCGAACCACGCTCGCGTTGGGCTGCGACCTTGCCGCCGCCATCCTTGGGCGGCTGGAGGCCGATATCGACGCTGTCACTGGAAACAGCGAGCACGACTGCCAGGCGCCATTCCGGCACGTCCGAGAGAGCAGGCACTTCGGCGAGCGCCGGACCCCAATCACCCGACATGCTGATCTGCTTGACCGGTCCATGGAAACCGCGACGTTCGTCGTAATTGGTCAGGCCGTCCTGCAGCGCCTTGCGCGCAAAGAGCTGCATCTGCGGATCGAGCGACGTGCGCACCGAGAGGCCGCCCTCGTAGAGCGATTTCTCACCATACTGATCGATGAGCTGGCGACGGACAGCCTCGGCGAAATAATCGGAAGCAAAAAGAGACGGCCCGCTGTTGCGGGCGGTGACGCCGAGCGGCTGCTTCTTGGCATCCTCGCCGTCGCTCTGGCTCACATAACCATTCTCGACCATGCGATCGATGACCCAGTTGCGGCGCTCAAGTGCTGCATCCGGATGGCGGAAGGGATGATAGTTGGCCGGGCCCTTCGGCAGCGACGCGAGATAGGCAGATTCGGCGATCGTCAGTTCGGTGACCGACTTGTTGAAATAGGTGAGCGAGGCACTGCCGATACCGTAGGAGTTCAGACCGAAAAAGATCTCGTTGAGGTAAAGCTCGAGGATCTTGTCCTTGCTGTAGGCCTGCTCGATGCGGAAGGACAGGATCGCTTCCTTGATCTTGCGGTCGATCGTCTGGTCGGAGGTCAGAAGGAAGTTCTTTGCCACCTGCTGGGTAATCGTCGATGCACCGACCGGGCGGCGGCCGGAGCCGAAATTCTGAAGGTTGACGAGGATGGCACGGCCAAGACCGGTCAGATCGACGCCGGGATGGTTGTAGAAGTTCTTGTCTTCGGCCGACAGGAAAGCAGCCTTGACGCGGTCCGGGATAGCCTGGATCGGCAGGAAGAGGCGCTTTTCCTTGGCGTATTCGGCCATGAGCGCACCGTTACCCGCGTGGACGCGGGTGGTGACCGGCGGGGCATAGCTGTTGAGCACAGCATAGTCAGGAAGATCCTTCGCGACATTCGCAATGTAGACGGCAACAACCGCCGCAGCGCCCAGGAACAGGACGCATGCTATCCCGAAGAAATATCCAAGAAGTCTAACCATATTTTTCAGCTACCGGTATTTCTAATCATTAGATCGGCGCAGCCGCACAATCGCACAGATCATGTCTCTTTGCACGTTGCGCGGCTTACTCCATGCGCGCTGGCGCTACAAGCCGATTTCGTCTCACTTGCGCGAAACATATAGATCGGAGTAACGGCGCGAATGTGAGCAAAATAGGGCCCGTCCTGCCACTTTCCGCTCCCCTTTCCGCAAGGGCTCCGGTTTAGGCGCGAGTGTCACTTCCAGGCAACGCCCGGTTTACCCGCCATTCGCCATCAGGCCCGTGCGGTAGCGCTTCACCGCATCGGCCAGGAGATCGGCCATCTTCAACCGCCAGGCATCATCGAGCAGGCGTTTTTCGTCCTCGACATTGGAGAGGAAGCCGAGCTCGAGCAGGATCGACGGAACGTCCGGCGCCTGCAGCACCCGAAAACCCGCGTGACGGTGCGGATTATTGATCGTGCCAACCTGATCCTTGAAAGAGGCAAGCACGCTTTCGGCGAGCGAAATCGAAAAGGCCTGCGTCTCGCGCCGCGTCAGGTCCAGCAGAATATCGGCGACCTCAGGCGGTTCGGCGGTCGTTTCCTTGCCGGCGATCTGGTCCGACAGGTTTTCGCGTTCGGCAAGATCGGCGGCGAGCTTATCCGAGGCCTTGTCTGAAATCGTATAGACCGTCGCGCCGCGAATATCCTTCTGCTTCAGCGTATCTGCGTGCAGCGAAATGAAAAGGCCCGCATGGTTCTGCCGGGCAATCAGCACACGCTGCGAGAGCGACAGGAATTGGTCGTCGTCGCGCGTCAGGAAAGCCTTGATGCCCGGCTCCTTGTTCAGGCGATCAGCCAGCGCCTTGGCGAAGGCAAGCGTCACCTGCTTTTCCTCTGTCTTCGTATCGACGCCGATGGCGCCGGTGTCGATGCCGCCGTGGCCGGCATCGACGGCGATGACGAAATCACCGGGTGCAGCCTTTTCCGGCTGGGGAATGGCACTCGTCGTCTCCGCCGCATCCGCCTTGTCGCTCCAGGATTGGGTCTTCACAAGCTCGGCGAATTTCTGCTTGTCGATCATTTCGGCATCGAGAACGAGCCTGTGACCATTGCCGCTCTCATCCGTCTGCACCTTGGCAAGGGCGAGTTGGACCGGGCGTGCCGCCGTCAACACGATGCGGGCGCTGCCTTCATCCATGGCGCCATAACGGATGTCCTTGAAGAGGCCGCGCGCCTCGAGATCTTTGGCCGGAAAGCCGAAAGCGGTTGCCGGCAGGTCGACGACGATGCGCTCAGGATTGGCAATATAATGGACGGAAAAACGGGGCTCGCGGTCGAAATCGATGACGATGCGGGTTCTAGCATCGTCGCCAACGATACGCGCTCCGTAGGCCAGCAAGGGATTCTTCGCGTCGGCGGCACTTCCAGGAACCGCGCAAAGCATTGCGAAGCCGAAAAGCCCCGCTGCAAAACCCAATTTTCGCCCTGCGGACAACTTCGCCGCGATCCGAAACCTCTTAAACAATAGCCCGCCACACCCTATTTACTCTGCGATGGACCTTACACCGTCCCCGCTGACGCCCGCTAGAGGCGAGCGCATACGCACCGACCCATGAATCGGGATCGTTTATCCCCGACAAGTTTATGCGATACGAAATCCATCAATATTATGGCACATTTGGCTTTTCCCTTGCTATTGTGACAGAGAAAACATACAACGAATTTTAGGGTAGAAGTGTTGACGGGATAGAGTCGCCGCAAGGCAGCCAGCCGGCCCCCGGACCTGGCGCCACAACCGGTAATCGTCCGCCGTCTAACGCATTTCCACTCGAGAACTGGATCCTGATTTTTCCGGCTTCGTGCTGGGATTTCATCGGTGGATCAGCCACCACGCTCTCAGGGAGCAAACTCATCGGACCCGAAACGGGTCTTTGTCATTGTCGATCACGCTTGGTTGTTGATGGTTTCGCAGCAGGTTTTATCTGAAGTGTACAGGCCCCGGAACGAAATCGTTCCGGCTGCGGTCTGGCTGCTGCCTTCTCCCTCGCACCAATCGCGACTTTCATTATCCGGCGCGGCCACGGCGGACCGCATTCTTCCTGTGTCAACAGCAGTCGGGAATGCGCTCTCGCGGCCTCGCCGAGGAGCTCAGCTTACATGGCAGACAAAATGCTTATCGATGCGTCTCACGAGGAAGAGACGCGCGTCGTTGTCGTTCGCGGGAACCGCATAGAAGAATTTGACTTCGAGTCCCAGCACAAGAAGCAAATCCGCGGCAACATCTATCTTGCAAAGGTAACGAGGGTCGAACCCTCGCTGCAGGCCGCCTTCGTCGATTACGGCGGCAACCGGCACGGCTTCCTGGCCTTCGCCGAAATCCACCCTGATTATTACCAGATACCGCTGGCAGATCGCCAGGCCCTGCTTCGCGCCGAAGCGGAGGAGCATCGCCGCGACGAGGATGTCGAGCATGTCGAGACTGCCCCGCTCGTCGATCTCTCGACCCAGGATCAGCCCGATATCGGCATCGTTCCGGTCGAGCAGCCCGAGGCGGTTGCTGCAGAAGAAGTAGCGGCTCCCGCCGAAGAGGCTGCACCCGTCGCCGAAGAAGCGCCGGCCAAGAAGCCCCGCGCCCGCCGCAGCCGCAAGAAGGCAGCCGAGCCGGTTGCAGAAGAAGCAGCGGCGCCGGAAGCATCGGTCGCCGACAACGATGACGAAGGTTCGACCGGCGGCGAGATGGCCGCGATGGTTGAAACGGACACCATCTCTGAGGATGTCGACGTTTCCAAGCGTCGTCATGACGACGACGATGATGACGACGATCATGGCGAAGAGGAAGTCATCGAATCCGTCGGCGCCGAAGACGCGATGGAAGAGGTTCCGGATCGTGTTCAGCGCAAGCCGCGCAAGCAATACCGCATCCAGGAAGTCATCAAGCGCCGCCAGATCCTGCTGGTGCAGGTCGCCAAGGAAGAGCGCGGCAACAAGGGTGCTGCCCTCACCACCTATCTCTCGCTCGCAGGCCGCTATTCGGTTCTGATGCCGAACACGGCGCGCGGCGGCGGCATTTCCCGCAAGATCACCAACCCGCAGGACCGCAAGCGGCTGAAGGAAATCGCCCGCATGCTGGAAGTGCCGCAGGGCATGGGCGTGATCCTGCGCACGGCCGGTGCCAACCGTACCAAGGTCGAGGTCAAGCGCGACTTCGAATACCTGATGCGCCTGTGGGAGAACGTCCGCACGCTGACGCTCGCCTCGACGGCTCCCTGCCTCGTCTACGAGGAAGGATCGCTCATCAAGCGCTCGATCCGCGACCTCTACAACAAGGATATCGGCGAGATCATCGTCTCCGGCGAAGAAGGCTATCGCGAAGCGAAAGACTTCATGAAGATGCTGATGCCGAGCCACGCCAAGGTGGTTCAGCCCTATCGCGATCTCCACCCGATCTTCTCGCGCTCCGGCATCGAGGCGCAGCTCGACCGTATGCTGCAGCCGCAGGTGACGCTGAAGTCCGGCGGCTATCTGATCATGAACCAGACGGAAGCGCTGGTTTCGATCGACGTCAACTCCGGCCGTTCGACCCGCGAACACTCGATCGAAGACACGGCCCTCCAGACGAACCTCGAAGCAGCGGACGAAGTCGCCCGCCAGCTTCGTCTGCGCGACCTTGCCGGCCTGATCGTCATCGACTTCATCGACATGGAAGAGAAGCGCAACAACCGCGCTGTCGAGAAGAAGCTGAAGGAATGCCTGAAGAACGACCGCGCCCGCATCCAGGTCGGCCGTATCTCGCATTTCGGCCTTCTGGAAATGTCGCGCCAGCGCATCCGTGCTTCCGTTCTGGAATCGACAACGCAGGTCTGCTCGCATTGCGGCGGCACCGGTCACGTCCGTTCGCAGTCTTCCGTTGCGCTTCATGTCCTGCGCGGCGTCGAGGAATATCTGCTCAAGAACACGACGCACAATATCACGGTTCGCACGACGCCCGATATCGCGCTCTACCTGCTCAACCACAAGCGCCAGACGATCGTCGATTATGAAGCCCGCTTCGGTGTGGCGATCATCATCGATGCTGACGGTTCGGTCGGCGCGCAGCATTTCGCGATCGATCGCGGCGAGCCGGTCGAAAACCCTGTCAAGATCGAAAGCCTCTTCAACTTCGCAGCCATCCCCGATGACGATGATGACGATGTCGTTATCGAGCACGACGAGGAGGAAGACGAAGAGTTGGAAGAAAAGCCTGCCGCCGCCGAACGCCCTGCTGCCCGTGCAGAGGCCGAAGGCGAAGGTGGACGCAAGCGCAAGCGCCGCCGCCGTCGTCGCGGCCGCAACGGCAATGCCGAGCAGCAGGTTGCTGCAGATGCAGTTTCCGGCGAAGCTGACGATGGCGATGAGGGCGAGGACGAAGGCAGCGAGGGCGACAGTGATGCCGCCGAAGGTGCTGCGGAGGAACGCGCCGAAGGTGACGACTCCCAGCGCCGCAAGCGCCGCCGTCGCGGCAAGCGTGGCGGTCGTCGCAACCGTGGTGATGAAGGCGCCGAGACGGGCGCTGCTTCCGAGGGCGGCGATGCCGACGAAGGTGATGATACCGCAGCCGAGGAAAGCACAGAGACCGAAGCCGAAGTAATCGAAGTCGCGACGATCGACGTTGTCGATGCTCAGCCAGCTATGGCGGCTGTCGAAGGCAGCGAGAGCGTTGCCGAAGAGGTCAAGCCGGCACGGGGCCGTGGCCGCGGTCGTCGCAAGGCTGATGCTGCGCCTTCGCCGGTCGAAGAGCCTGTGATCGAAGCGCCGGCTGTGGAAGCAGAAGCCGAGCCGGAAGTGACGGAAGCGTCTGCAGATCTTGCCGAACCTGTTCAGGAAGAGGCCAAGCCGGCTCGCGCTAACCGCGGATCCAATATCTCGTCTTCCGAGCCGACGGTCACCTCGAACCGCACCGATAACGGTGAGGCCGAAGGTGAAGGCAAGCCGAAGAAGGCAGGCTGGTGGCAGCGCCGCGGCTTCTTCTGAACGCTGATTTTCGGCGATAAGTGACATGATCCGGCTGCGGCGACGCAGCCGGATTTTTTTTGTGCCACAGATGACGAATGCTCAGCCTGTGATGAAAAGGGAAAGACTTAGAGCGTGCGGCCGAACCAGACAGAGGCTTCCGATGCCGGAACGAGCGGCGGGAGCAGACGCTCGAAGCCGCGGGAGGACCAGAAGCGCAGGCCGCCCTGGTTGTCGGCATTGACGCCAAGGTGAATGCCGCACACACCTGCCTGACGCGCTTCAGATATCCATCGCTCCAGAAGACGACTTCCGACACCCTGCCCCTGCAGGCGCGGCATCAGGTTCATGTGGATATGGGCCGGGTAGGCCGTGACGATCTCAGCCCACATAGTGCGCGGATGATGGATCGCGAAGCTGCGGCGCTCGTCGGCCATCCATCCAGAGGGATCGCCGGCCGGATCGGCATATTGATCGCGCAGAGCCGGCCACCAGTCACGTTCAAGGCGCGTTTCGAAGGCGGCTGTATCGTAGGCGCCGACGATGTAGCCGGCGATTCCGATCTCATCCTCCGCAACGAGGGTCGCTTGCGGGTTGAGCACGACATAGGGCGCAGAATAGATATGGCCGATCAGGCGGCCATCACGGTAGAGGTGGCTCGCATCCTGACCGCCATTGCCGGTCGCAAGCGAAATGCCGTAGATCTGATCGAGATCGTCCCGCCGTGCGTTCCGAAACACCTGCATCAGGCCGCTGGCGGGTAAAGCAGATCGACGATGTAGCTGGCGTCGAAACGGGAATCGAGCATGCCGTAGGTCGACCGCCAGCCGCCCGCCAGACGGGTCTCGATGAAAGCGTCGGCAATGCGCCCTGCCCCGAGCCGATAGAGCTCGGCGGCGCCGGCAACGAGCGCCAGCTGCTCGACGAGCAGGCGGGCAGCGCCCTCATCCTGTTCGCAAAGCGCGATTGCGGCGCGCAGCACATCGATCGTCTTCTTTCCGGCCGGTCCAAGATCGCGCGCAAAACCTGCAAACACCGCCTCGAACAGATCCTTGCCGCGGTTCAGCACACGCAGCACATCGAGCGCCATGACGTTGCCAGAACCTTCCCAGATCGCATTGACCGGCGCTTCGCGGTAGTGGCGGGCGATCGGGCGTTCTTCGATGTAACCGCTGCCGCCGATGCATTCCATCGCCTCGTAGATCAACGACGGGGCAATCTTGCAGCACCAGTATTTGGCGACCGGTGTCATGACGCGGGCATAGGCGGCATCTTCGGCATTGCCGCGCGCCTTGTCGAAGGCATCGGCCAGGCGGAAGGAAAGAGCCGTTGCGGCGGCAACATCGAGCGCCATGTCGGCGAGCACCCGCGTCATGATCGGCTGATTGACCAGCATCTTGCCAAAAACGCTGCGGCCGCGGGTGTGATGCACGGCTTCGGCCAGCGATGCGCGCATGATGCCCGAGGAGGCAAGCGCGCAATCGAGCCGCGTCAGCGTCACCATATCGAGGATGGTACGGATGCCGGCATCAGGACCGCCGAGCAGGAAACCGAACGTATCGGTGAACTCCACTTCGGACGAAGCATTCGAGCGGTTGCCGACCTTGTCCTTCAGGCGCTGGAATTGCAGGCCGTTGGCGGAACCATCTTCCAGCAGCCGCGGCACCAGGAAGCAGCCCATGCCTTCCTTGGTCTGCGCCAGCATGATGAAGGCGTCGCTCATCGGCGCGGACATGAACCATTTATGGCCGGAGAGCCGGTAAATGCCTTCGCTCACTTTTTCCGCGGCGGTCTTGTTGGCGCGAACATCCGTACCGCCCTGTTTCTCCGTCATGCCCATGCCGATCGTCACGGCGGACTTCTGCATGGCCGGACGGTTCGACGAGTCATATTTGCGCGACAGGATCTTGGGCGCCCAGTCCTTCTGCACCGCAGGCGAGGCCGAGAGAGCGGCAACGGATGCGCTCGTCATCGTCAACGGGCAAAGATGGCCGGATTCAAGTTGCGCCGTCAGGTAGAAACGGGCTGCGCGAATATGGTGGGCCTGATCCTTGGCCTCCGTATCGGCCTGCGGATCCCAGACGGAAGAGTGCAGGCCGGATGCCATGGAACGGCGCATCAGCGCATGCCAGGCGGGGTGGAATTCGACGATATCAAGACGTTCGCCGCGCGGGCCATGGGTGCGCAGCTGCGGCGTGCCCTGGTTTGCCATGCGCGCCAGTTCCTGCGCTTCCGGCGAGGTCACGAAACGACCCATGTTTTCAAGGTCTTCACGGATGGTGCGCGGCAGCGTGGCAGTCAGATCGACGATCAGCGGATCGGATCTATAGGCATTGATTCCCGACCAGAGGCTTGGCTGGTTGAGTTCGGCGAGTTTGTCTTCAGTCCGGTTTGCGGAGGTCATTGTTCGCTTCTATTTCATGGACCCGGAAAAAGGAAACCGGAAGTTCGTGATTCGCAGATTTCTGCTCTACAGCGCCGCGCCTCTTTTCAGACGCGCAAAGGACGCTGTAGCACCTTAAATTGCTGCATAATTTTATCCATAAATCGATTCCGATTTAAGGAATCATGCAGTAGCGGGATTCGACGGAAAATGCATGGGGAACATGGGATTTGCGCACAGCACGCGCTTGCCCCTTCCCCCCGCACTCTTTATAGACCCCGCGAAGACAAGAAGAGGCAGGGTCATGGTCTTTTTCCCCCACCGCCACCTCATTGGCATCAAGGGCCTCACCGAGCAGGATATTACCTATCTTCTCGACAAGGCTGACGAAGCCGTCAAGATCAGCCGACAGAGAGAAAAAAAGACGTCGACCCTTCGGGGACTGACGCAGATCAACCTCTTCTTCGAGGCATCGACACGAACGCAAGCCTCCTTCGAACTCGCAGGCAAGCGCCTCGGCGCCGACGTGATGAACATGTCGGTCGGCAATTCCTCTGTGAAGAAGGGCGAGACGCTGATCGACACGGCGATGACGCTGAACGCGATGCGACCGGACGTCCTGATCATCCGCCACTCCAGCGCCGGTGCCGCGGCACTTCTCGCCCAGAAGGTCTCCTGCTCCGTCGTCAATGCCGGCGATGGCCAGCACGAGCACCCGACACAGGCGCTGCTCGACGCGCTGACGATCCGCCGCGCGAAAGGCCGGCTGTCGCGTATCATCGTGGCAATCTGCGGCGACGTCCTGCATTCACGCGTGGCGCGCTCCAACATCCTGCTTCTGAACGCCATGGGCGCCAGGGTGCGTGTTGTCGCTCCTGCCACGCTGCTGCCGGCCGGCATTGCGGAGATGGGCGTCGAAGTCTTCCATTCGATGAAGGAAGGGCTGAAGGACGCGGATGTGGTGATGATGCTGCGGCTGCAGCGCGAGCGCATGTCCGGCGCCTTCGTGCCGTCGGTGCGCGAATATTATCACTTTTACGGCCTCGACGCGGAAACGCTGAAGGCGGCGAAGGACGATGCGCTCGTCATGCATCCAGGACCGATGAACCGCGGCGTGGAAATCGCCTCCGAAGTCGCGGACGGCCCGCAGAGCGTGATTGCCGAACAGGTGGAAATGGGGGTCGCGGTACGCATGGCCGTCATGGAGACGCTGCTGGTTTCCCAGAACCAGGGACCCCGCACCGATGGAGTGGGCGCATGAGCAATCTCGTCCTCAAGAATGTCCGCATCGTTGATCCCTCTCGCAACCTGGATGAAGTCGGCACCATCATCGCCAAGGACGGCCTGATCGTCGCAGCCGGCAAGGAGGCGCAGAACCAGGGTGCCCCCGAAGGTGCGACTGTTCGCGATTGCACCGGCCTCGTCGCCACGCCTGGCCTCGTCGACGCACGCGTCCATGTCGGCGAACCGGGCGGCGAGCACCGCGAGACGATCGCTTCGGCAAGCCGCGCTGCGGCAGCGGGCGGCGTGACCTCCATCATCATGATGCCGGATACCCATCCGGTCATCGACGACATCGCGCTGGTCGAGTTCGTCAAGAAGACGGCGCGGGATACGGCCATAGTCAACGTCTATCCGGCAGCGGCCATCACCAAGGGTCTTTCCGGCGAGGAGATGACGGAATTCGGTCTGCTCATGCAGGCAGGCGCCGTCGCCTTCACCGATGCGCATTCCAGCATCTCCGATACGCAGGTGCTACGCCGGGTGATGACCTATGCCCGCGAATTCGGCGCCGTCATTTCCTGCGCCACGCGTGACAAATATCTTGGCGCCAACGGTGTCATGCATGAAGGCCTGCTTGCAAGCTGGCTCGGCCTCTCCGGCATTCCGAAGGAAGCGGAGGTGATCCCGCTCGAACGCGATCTGCGCATCGCCCAACTGACGCGCGGCAATTACCATGCGGCCATGATCTCCGTCCCGGAATCGGTCGAGGCGATCGAGCTCGCCCGCTCGCGCGGCGTCAAGGTCACATGCGGCGTCTCGATCAACAATCTGGCGCTGAACGAGAACGACATCGGCGAGTACCGCACCTTCTTCAAGCTCTATCCGCCGTTGCGCTCCGAGGACGACCGGGTTGCCATGGCAGACGCGCTGGCCAGGGGAGCGATCGATATCATCGTGTCCTCGCACGATCCGCAGGATGTCGACACCAAGCGTCTGCCCTTCGGCGAAGCGGAGGACGGCGCTGTCGGTCTCGAAACCATGCTGGCGGCGGCCTTGCGCCTGTATCACAGCGAGCAGGTCAGCCTGATGCGGCTGATCGATGCGATGTCGACGCGCCCGGCGCAGATCTTCGGTCTTGATGCCGGCACCCTGAAACCAGGCGCCAAGGCGGATATCGCTCTCATCGACATCGAGGAGCCTTGGCTTGTCGCCAAGGACATGCTTCTTTCCCGCTCGAAGAACACGCCTTTCGAGGATGCGCGATTCAGCGGGCGGGCGATTGCGACCTACGTCGCGGGCAAGCTGGTTTACGGATTGCAGAACTGAGGGCCGCCTTGAGGGCAGATTCTCGTCAGAAGATTGGGAAGCAAAATGATATCTGATCTTGTCACCTGGCAGATTACGCTGCCTCTGGCACTTGCCGCCGTCGTGGTCGGCTACCTGCTCGGCTCCATCCCGTTCGGTCTCATCCTCACACGCGCTGCCGGCCTTGGGGACGTGCGCAGCATCGGCTCCGGCAACATCGGCGCCACGAACGTTCTGCGTACCGGCAACAAGAAGCTCGCGGCGGCGACCTTGCTGCTCGACGCGCTGAAGGCCGCCGCTGCGGCCTGGATCATGGCCTATTTCGCGGGAGAGGAAGCGGGCATCATCGCCGGTTTCTTTGCCTTCATCGGCCATCTCTTCCCGGTCTGGATCGGCTTCAAGGGCGGCAAGGGCGTCGCCACCTATATCGGCACATTGCTTGGCGTAGCACCGCTCATGGTTCTGCTCTTTGCAGCCGTCTGGCTGGGGACGGCCTTTATCAGCCGCTATTCCTCACTTTCTGCTCTGCTTGCGATGCTTGTCATTCCGGTTGCATTGTGGATATTGGGCGACGAAAAGGTTGCGGCGATCATGGCGATCATGAGCGTCATCTCCTACTGGAAGCACAAGGCCAATATCTCCCGTCTGATGAGCGGGACGGAAAGCAAGATCGGGGCTAAGGGGTAATGGACGCACTCAGCGCAAAGCCAAAAGGAATTGCGCTGACGGATAGACAGAGGATCGCGTGGCTGCGGCTGATCCGTTCCGACAATGTCGGACCTGCAACCTTTCGCGATCTCATCAATCATTTCGGTTCGGCGGAAGCAGCACTTTCCATGTTGCCGGAACTGTCGGCACGCGGCGGCGCGACGCGCTCGATCCGTATTGCCACTGAGGCTGAAGCATATCGCGAGCTTGAGGCGGTGCAGCGCTTCGGCGCCCGCTTCGTCGGTATCGGCGAACCTGATTATCCGCAGGCATTGCGCCAGATTGACGGCGCACCGCCGCTGCTCGCGGTCAAGGGTGATCTTTCCATATTGAACACGCCTGCGGTCGGCATCGTCGGTTCGCGCAATGCCTCCGTCAGCGGCGCAAAGTTCGCGGCGATGATTGCCAGAGACTGCGGCCGGGCCGGCTATACGGTCGTCTCCGGCCTTGCGCGTGGCATCGATACGGCCGCCCACCGGGCGAGCCTCAATACCGGCACCATCGCCGCAATGGCAGGAGGGCTGGACCAGCCCTACCCGCCTGAAAATGTTGGGCTGCTGGACGAGATATGGAATGGCTATGGGCTTGCCGTCAGCGAGATGCCTTTCGGCTGGGAGCCGCGTGCGCGTGATTTCCCCCGCCGCAACCGGCTGATTGCGGGCATTTCGCTTGGCGTCGCCGTCGTGGAGGCAGCATTCCGTTCAGGTTCACTTATCACGGCGCGGATGGCCGGCGAATTCGGGCGGCTGGTCTTTGCCGTGCCGGGTTCGCCGCTCGATCCGCGATGTCACGGCACGAATGGCCTTCTGAAGGACGGAGCGATGATCGTCACTTCGCCTGAGGATGTCGTGGAAGCGCTGGCGCCGCTCGCTCAGCCCAATCTCTTTTCGCTGTCGTCTGCCGAGGAACCGAAACGCGAAAGTGGCCGGATAGCGCTTCCGCCAGACGACACGGACCGGACGCTCGTCATCGATGCGCTCGGTCCGACGCCGGTGGAGGTCGACGATATCATTCGTCACACCGGTCTTTCGGCTTCCGCCGTCTATCTTGTTCTTCTGGAGCTGGATATGGCCGGTCGGCTGCATCGCCATGCGGGCGGACAGGTTTCAATTTCCATGACCGACTGAGTTGTCATCGATGCGTGACTGCAGGTCTCCGGCTTCCACATAGGCCATTTCGATGAGATAGCAGAGCATCTCCGCATTTTCGTGTTCGGCCACCTTCTGCAATTCTCGGAGCATCTGGCGGATGAAAGCGATGTTTTCGAGCGATTTGGAGCGAGCGGTGTCTTTTCCTGCAACCTTAGGCGCCATAATTGTCTCTCTGAAAACGGAGAGGGCTGCCTTACCAAAGAGCCCGAACCACACTTCAAAAACGATAGCTCAATCATCTTGAATTGCAATAGTCTATAAATCTCGCAATGGTTGCGATGCCCGGCAAAGAGGTAAAATTGAAGCAAACCTCTTGACCGGAGCGAATTCCCTGTCCATGTCGGAGGGCCGGTATTCATGTTGCAGTGCGTGTTGCGCCTGCTTCTTCGCCGGATCGACATCTTTTTTAGAGAATCATCATGAATGTTGTAGTGGTGGAATCGCCTGCCAAGGCCAAGACGATCAATAAGTATCTGGGTCCAGGATACAAAGTGCTCGCCTCTTTCGGCCATGTGCGCGATCTGCCTGCCAAGGACGGCTCCGTCCTTCCGGATCAGGATTTCGAAATGCTGTGGGAGGTGGATGGCGCCTCTTCCAAGCGCATGAAGGATATTGCCGATGCGGTGAAATCCTCCGATGCCCTGTTTCTTGCAACCGACCCTGATCGCGAAGGTGAGGCTATCTCCTGGCATGTGCTGGACCTTCTGAACAAGAAGCGGGTCATCAACGGCAAGCCGGTCAAGCGCGTCGTCTTCAACGCCATTACCAAGAAGGCCGTGCTCGACGCGATGGCCGATCCGCGCGATATCGATGTTCCGCTGGTCGATGCCTATCTGGCACGCCGCGCACTCGACTATCTTGTCGGCTTCAACCTCTCGCCGGTTCTGTGGCGCAAGCTGCCCGGCGCACGTTCGGCCGGCCGCGTGCAGTCTGTCGCTCTGCGCCTTGTCTGCGACCGTGAATCCGAGATCGAACGTTTTATCTCCGAGGAATACTGGAATCTTTCGGCGCTCCTGAAGACGCCGCGCGGAGACGAGTTCGAAGCAAGGCTCGTTGCCGCCAATGGCAAGCGGCTGCAGCCACGATCGATCGGCAATGGCGAGGAAGCCGGCAAGCTGAAGGCGCTGCTTGAGGGTGCAAGCTATGTCGTCGAAAGCGTCGAGGCAAAGCCCGTCAAGCGCAACCCGGCACCGCCGTTTACGACTTCGACGCTGCAGCAGGCCGCCTCTTCCAAGCTCGGCTTCTCGGCATCGCGCACCATGCAGATCGCGCAGAAGCTTTACGAGGGCGTGGACATTGGCGGCGAGACCGTCGGTCTGATCACCTATATGCGTACAGACGGCGTGCAGATGGCGCCGGAAGCGATCGATGCGGCGCGAAGCGCCATCGGCGAGCAGTTCGGTGAACGTTACCTGCCGGAAAAGGCACGCTTCTACTCCACCAAGGCGAAAAACGCCCAGGAAGCGCACGAAGCGATCCGCCCGACCGACTTCAACCGTTCGCCGGATCGCGTCCGCAAGTTCCTGGATGCCGACCAGATCCGTCTCTACGATCTGATCTGGAAGCGCGGCATTGCCAGCCAGATGGCATCGGCCGAAATCGAGCGTACGACAGCTGAAATCATTGCCGACAACAACGGCCAGAAGGCCGGCCTGCGCGCCGTCGGGTCCGTCATCCGCTTCGATGGCTTCATCGCCGCCTATACGGACCAGAAGGAAGATGGCGAGCAGAGCGACGACGCAGATGACGAGGATGGCCGCCTGCCGGAGATCAATGCACGCGAAAATCTCGCCAAGCAGAAGATCAACTCGACGCAGCACTTTACCGAGCCGCCGCCGCGTTACTCCGAAGCCTCGCTCATCAAGAAGATGGAAGAGCTCGGCATCGGTCGCCCATCCACCTATGCCGCAACGCTCGCGACCTTGCGCGACCGCGACTATGTGACGATCGACAAGCGCAAGCTGATCCCGCAGGCGAAAGGGCGTCTCGTCACCGCCTTCCTCGAAAGCTTCTTCACCAAGTATGTCGAATATGACTTCACGGCGGACCTCGAGGAGAAGCTCGACCGGATCTCCGCCGGGGAACTGAACTGGAAGCAGGTTCTTCGCGATTTCTGGAAGGATTTCTTCTCGCAAATCGAAGACACCAAGGAACTGCGCGTCACCAATGTTCTGGATTCGCTCAACGAAGCCCTGGCGCCACTCGTCTTCCCGAAGCGCGAGGACGGTAGTGATCCGCGCATCTGCCAGGTCTGCGGCACCGGCAACCTGTCGCTGAAACTCGGCAAGTACGGCGCTTTCGTCGGCTGCTCGAACTATCCGGAATGCAATTACACCCGCCAGCTTTCCTCCGAAAATGGCGGCGAGGCTGAAGGCGCGGCGCTGAATGAGCCCAAGAACCTCGGCACCGACCCGACCACCGGCGAGGAACTGACGCTGCGTTCGGGCCGTTTCGGCCCCTATATCCAGCGTGGCGATGGCAAGGATGCCAAGCGCTCGTCGCTCCCCAAGGGCTGGAAGCCGGAAGATATCGACTACGAGAAGGCGATGGCGCTGATCTCGCTGCCGCGTGATATCGGTAAACATCCGGAAACCGGCAAGATGATCTCTTCCGGGCTCGGCCGCTACGGACCATTCCTGCTGCATGACGGCACCTATGCCAATCTGGAAAGCATTGAGGATGTTTTCTCGGTCGGTCTCAACCGCGCCGTGACGCTGATTGCCGAAAAGCAGGCCAAGGCGCCGGGAGGAGGCCGCGGCACACCGGCGGCGCTGAAGGAACTGGGCGATCATCCTGACGGTGGTGCGATCACCGTTCGCGACGGACGCTACGGCCCCTATGTCAACTGGGGCAAGGTCAATGCGACGCTGCCGAAGGGCAAGGATCCGCAGGCCATTACCGTCGAGGAAGCGCTGGCCCTGATTGCGGAAAAGGCCGGTAAGGCTCCCGCAGGCAAGACCAAGGCCAAAACAGCTGCGAAGGCTAAGCCAGCCGCGAAGCCGAAGGCCGCGGCGGCCGAAGCAAAGACGACAAAGACTGCCGCAAAGCCGAAAGCAACCAAGGCAAAGGCACCGGCGAAAACGAAAAAGAGCTGAGAGTGGCGAGAGAACCGCGCGAGACTACGAGAGCCATGGGCAAGCGCCCGGGAAAATTCGGACGCGCGAGCAAGGAACCTGCGCCTGAGCCGCTGAACATTGTGCACGGCATCCTGCCGCCGCGAGACGTCATCCTGCGTTTCATCGCCGAGCATCCGCAGAAAGCCTCCAAGCGCGAGCTCGCGAAGGCCTTCGGGCTGAAGGGGGAAAGCCGGGTCGAGCTCAAGCGCCTGCTGCAGGAGCTGGAGCAGGAAGGCATGCTGCAGAAGACGCGCAAGTCGCTGATCCGGCCGGGTGCGCTGCCACCCGTCACCGTGCTCGACATCACCACGCGCGACAAGGATGGCGAGCTGATCGGCCGCCCGGCCGAGTGGCCGGAAGACCAGGGTGTGGCGCCAGCCGTTGCCATTCGCCAGCAATCGCCGGCGGGCCGTCAGGGCAAGAGCAAGGCACCGGTTGCCGGCATGGGTGACCGCATCCTTGCCAAGATATTCCCGGCAGTCGATCGTGGCGGCCCGGCCTATACCGCACGCATCATCAAGGTGATCGACAAGCGTCGGGGCGCCACCATGGGTGTCTTCAAGGACGCGCCGGGTGGTGCCGGACGCCTTCTGCCGATCGACCGGCGCGGCGAGGAAATGGTTATCGATCCCGACTATAAGGGCGATGCCAAAGACGGGGATCTCGTCGAGGTGGAAGTTGCGCGCCTCGGCCGCTTCGGCCTGGCTCGTGCCAAGGTGCTTTCTGTCATCGGCTCCGTCGGTTCGGAAAAGGCGATCTCGATGATCGCAATCCACGCGCACGGCATTCCGCATGTCTTCCCGCCGGCAGCCGTCGCAGAGGCGGATGACGCCAAGCCCGCCACGATGTCGCATCGGGAAGACTGGCGTGACCTGCCGCTGATCACCATCGACCCGGCCGATGCCAAGGACCATGACGACGCCGTTTATGCCGAGGATGATCCATCGGAAGACAATGCGGGCGGCGTCATCGTCACGGTCGCGATTGCCGATGTCTCCTGGTATGTGCGGCCGAATTCGCCGCTCGACAGGGAGGCCTTGAAGCGGGGCAACTCCGTCTATTTTCCGGATCGGGTTGTGCCGATGCTGCCGGAACGAATTTCCAACGATCTCTGCTCGCTGAAGGAAGGCGTGGACCGCCCTGCCCTTGCCGTGCGCATGGTCTTCTCGAAGGACGGCCGCAAGATCGGCCATACCTTCCACCGCATCATGATGAAGAGTGCGGCGAAGCTCTCCTACCAGCAGGCACAGGCGGCAATCGACGGCAAGCCCGACGACAAGACCGGGCCGATGCTTGAGCCGATCCTCAAGCCACTCTGGCACGCCTACGAGACGATGAAGCGCGGCCGCGAACGTCGACAGCCGCTCGAGCTCGACATGCCCGAGCGCAAGATCCTGCTGAAGCCCGATGGTACCGTCGACCGGGTCCACGTGCCGCCTCGTCTCGACGCACACAAGCTGATCGAAGAGATGATGATCCAGGCGAACGTCTCGGCTGCAGAGACGCTGGAGAAAAAGCGCCAGCCGCTGATCTACCGCATCCACGATGGGCCGACGCTTGCCAAGCAGGAAGTGCTGCGCGAATTCCTCGCCACGCTCGGCATATCACTTGCCAAGGGCGGCAACATGCGCGCCAACAACTTCAACGGCATCCTCGCCAAGGCAGATGGCACGCCGCACCAGACCATGGTCAACGAAATGGTGCTGCGCTCGCAGAGTCAGGCCATCTACAGTCCCGAGAATATCGGCCACTTCGGCCTGAATCTGATGAAATACGCGCACTTCACCTCGCCGATCCGGCGCTATGCCGACCTTATCGTGCATCGCGCGCTGGTTGGCTCACTCGGCTTCGGCGAAGGCGGCATCACGCCGGAAGAGGAAGCGACGCTCGACGACATCGCCGCCGAAATCTCCACTTTCGAGCGCCGCGCCATGGCTGCCGAACGCGAGACCGTCGATCGCCTCATCGCTCATCACCTTGCCGGACGTGTCGGCCAGGAATTTGAGGGGCGCGTTTCAGGCGTTACCAAGTCAGGCCTGTTTATCCTGCTTCCGGACTATGGTGCGGACGGCTTCATCCCTATATCTACGCTCGGCACCGACTACTTCATCTATGACGAGGCACATCAGGCGTTATCAGGTGAAAAGACAGGTCTCGGCTATCGTCTCGGCGACGATGTGACCGTGCGCCTGGCCGAGGCGATCCCGCTTGCGGGCGCCCTGCGCTTCGAGATGCTGAGCGAAGGACGCAAGATGCCGACGGCTGTGCGCTCCTTCCACAAGGCAGGGAAACGCGATGCAAATCGCGCCCGCAAGAAGATCGGAACGCGTCCGCCGCGCGGGCGGCGCTAGTTCCGGAAAGGAAAGATCGTGAGCACACCGACAAACGAGGTCGTCCGCTATGGGGATACGCCCGATGTCGAGCGCCCGCTCGGACGCTCCATCATGCGCGGCCTGCTGAACCGCTGTCCGGCCTGCGGCAGCGGCAAACTGTTCCGCGCATTCCTCAAGCCGGTCGACCATTGCGCCGCCTGCGGCGAGGCAATGTATCACCAGCGCGCCGACGACCTGCCGCCCTATCTCGTCATCCTGGTGCTCGGCCACGTCGTCATTGGCGGCTTCATGCTGACTGACATGGTCTTCGTGCTGCCGGTCTGGGTGCATCTTGCCATCTGGGCACCGATCACCGTCATCACGGCGCTTGTCTCGATCCAGCCTATCAAGGGCGGCGTCATAGGCTTGCAGTGGGCGTTGAAGATGCATGGTTTCGGCGGCCATGACGATGAACCCGACGATTACGACACGCCCGGCCGCCAAGCTTGAACACCTTCACCTTCCAGACATATTTCGCGTGTAGTGGCAGCGGCCAGAGCGTCAAGGCTTGTAGCCGACTATCTGCAGAGGAAAGATACGCTCATCATTTCTTGTATGGGGAAAGCTTACACTCAAGAAATCGCCGGCGGATGCCAGAACTATTGTGAAACCCTGCCCGTCACTTGGATTTGGCATGCCTATGTCTTTCTATGTGGCACCAGACGGACGATTCGTCCGCATACTTCTCTAAGGATGGATAAATGTCTCAGCCGAGGAACGGCACACCGGGCGATGTCGAGGAAATCCATTGGCCTTCTCTGGTGGCAGCCGTCTCGTCCATCTCCGCCGTGGGCATCGCGATCGGCCTGGGACTTCCTCTGCTCAGCATCATCCTCGAAAAGCGCGGCATTTCCTCCACCCTCATCGGCCTCAATACCGCGATGGCCGGTATCGCGGCGATGGTAGCAGCGCCCATCACCACCAAGCTTGCCCACAAATACGGTGTAGCGCCGACAATGATGTGGGCGGTGCTGATCTCGGCGCTCAGCGCACTCGGTTTTTACTATGCGCAGGACTTCTGGATGTGGTTCCCGCTGCGCTTCGCCTTCCACGGCGCGACGACCACGCTTTTCATCCTCTCGGAATTCTGGATTAACGCCGCTTCACCGCCGTCCAAGCGCGGATTCGTGCTCGGCATCTATGCAACGGTCTTGTCCATCGGCTTTGCGGCGGGACCGCTGATCTTCTCGTTGCTCGGTAGTGACGGCATCCTTCCCTTCCTGGTCGGTGCCGGCGCGATCCTGCTTGCCGCCATCCCGATCTTCATCGCCCGCGATGAGAGCCCCGTTCTGGACGAGAAGCCGGAACTGCACTTCATGCGCTACGTCTTCCTGGTGCCAACCGCAACGGCCGCCGTCTTCATCTTCGGCGCGGTCGAGGCCGGCGGTCTCTCGCTCTTTCCGATCTTTGCGGTGCGCGCGCATTTCACCGAATCGCAAGCCGCCCTGCTTCTCACCATGATGGGTGTCGGCAATGTCATCTTCCAGATTCCGCTTGGCCTGCTTTCTGACCGCATAAAGGACAAGCGTCCCCTGCTGGCGCTGATGGCCCTGACCGGTTTCGTCGGCACGATGATGCTGCCGATCCTCGTCAACAACTGGCTTCTCATGGCCGGCATCCTGCTTTTCTGGGGCGGTTGCGTCTCCGGCCTCTACACTGTCGGACTCAGCCATCTCGGCTCGCGGTTGACAGGTTCGGACCTTGCGGCGGCTAATGCGGCCTTCGTTTTCTGTTATGCAGTCGGTACCGTTGCAGGCCCTCAGGTGATCGGCGCTGCAATCGACGTTGCCGGAAACAACGGTTTTGCCTATGCAATTGCCGGTTTCTTCGGGCTTTACGCCCTGCTCGCAGGCATAAGACTGCTTTTCCTCGGAAAGCGGGCTTGACTTTTCGGGCTAGATTCGTAGTTTCGCGCCAGAATTTGCCGTGGAGCCTATCCGGCTTTCCACGGCTTTCATTTTCTTAAAGGCAGGACGACCATGGCCAAGGCTACCACTATCAAGATCAAGCTTCTGTCGACGGCCGACACCGGTTTCTTCTACGTCACGACGAAGAACAGCCGTACGATGACGGACAAGATGACGAAGACCAAGTATGACCCGATCGCTAAGAAGCACGTCGAGTTCAAGGAAACCAAGATCAAGTAATCACTGATCTTACGGGTTTTGGAAAAGCGCGCGCCTTCGGGTGCGCGCTTTTTTTGTCCCGGGTTCGCCTGACATCGATGTTAGCGCAAACACGAAAAACGCCGCCCTTCCATCTTCGGGAAGTGACGGCGTTTTTTTCGAAAAGGGGGTCGGCCAGCATGCAAAACGGCACGAGGAACCGTTTAAGATTGCGTACCAGCCGACCGACCCCACGACCCAGGAGATGCGGCGGACCTGAGCATCATGGGGTATCGACAACTCCTCCACGGGAGCGTTTTTTGTTCTGAGCCGATGATTTGCTCAAAAACGAAAGAAAATCAACAAATTCTTAATGGTAAAATTTCCGAGTATGATTCTATGGTTAAAAGTCCAGTTTTGGAACGTGTAAAGAGGCACCCAATTCCGCTTTACCAAAAGGACAATATCTTAGCCTATCAAGAATATTAGAAATATATCTCAATAATACCACCGCCCCTCCCCTTACGTAAGGCGCCGGCGTTACGTTTTCTGAAATACGATTTACGGGAAGGGGTCATTCTGAAGGCAATTATAGTCCGCTCTTCTTGCGTCGTTCACGACCTCTAGCTTTTTGGATCAGCTGGCACGTGCTATCGAAAGAAACACGCTTTAAAGTCCATTTTTGGGCTAGCGGGTTGAAAAACCAACCTCTTCATTGCAGCCATCAACATTAAATATCCGTAAGGTCCAGCAGCTGCCGGTGGATAACCCAATGCGACGCATCTCGAAAAGCCGTGCCTTCAGGCGGCCGAGGCCACGACGCGGTTACGCCCGGTATTTTTCGCCTGATAGAGAGCAAGGTCCGCCTGCTTCATCAGCTGGTCGGGCGTTATGACTGAGGATATGCGCGAGGATATGCCGAAAGAGGCCGTAATATTCAGCGTTTCGCCTGAGGACTTCAACAGGAACGGGGTGCTTTCGATGGCCGCGCGCAGGCGCTCGGCAACGGCCGCGGCAACCTCCGGCGAGGTGTCGGGCATGACGACGACAAATTCCTCCCCGCCGTAACGGCAGGCGAGATCAGCGCCGCGGACGGTCGAGCGCACCCGGGTCGCGAATTCCTTCAGCACCTGATCGCCACCGTCATGGCCATAGGTATCGTTGACCTGTTTGAAGCGGTCGATATCGGTGATAAGCACCGAGAGGGGCCGGCCGCGCGCCATCGATCGATTGAAGAGCACATTGAGATGGTTGTCGAGATAACGGCGGTTGTTCAGGCCGGTCAACGGATCGGTGACGGCAAGTTCGATCGTCTGCTTGACGCTGGCGCGCAGGCGATCGTTGTAGCGCTTGCGGCGGAGCTGCGTCAGGCTGCGCGCGACCAGTTCGTTCGGATCAACAGGGCGCACAATATAGTCGTTGACGCCGAGATCGAGTGCCCGGATGACCATGTCGTCGGCGCCCTGTTCCGTGATGATCAGGATCGGCAGAAAACGGGTTCGTTCTAGCGACCGGAACTGCGAGCAGAGCCGCAGCGGGTCGTAATCGTCGAAATTGGCGTTGACGATGACGAGTTCGAAGCCGTTCTCGGCGGCTTCGAAAAGAGCGGCCTGCGGATCGGAAAGGGCAACCACATCGGCAACAGGCTTCAGCGTCTTGATGATACGCTCCTGCGAGTTGGCACGGCCATCGACCAGCAACACCTGTCCCACCTCCTCGGTGCGTCCGTCGCCGATGCGCATCAACTCATCCATGCCCATCGTATGGGCGGTCTCGGCGCGCACGCGCAGTTCGTCGCTCAGCGTCTTCAGGCGCAGCAGGCTTTTTACGCGGGAAATCAGTTGCAGATCGTTGACGGGCTTCGTCAGGAAGTCATCGGCGCCGGCTTTGAGGCCACGCACCCGGTCGGCAGGCTGGTCGAGCGCGGTGACCATGACGACGGGAATATGGTTGGTCTTCGGATTGGCTTTCAGCCGCTCGCAGACTTCGAACCCATCAATGCCAGGCATCATGATGTCGAGCAGGATGAGATCGACCTGATTGCGATCGCAAATCGCCAGTGCCTCGTGGCCGTCGGCAGCTGTCAACACGTCGAAATATTCGGCGAGCAACCGCGCTTCGAGCAGCTTCACATTTGCCGGAATATCATCAACAACCAGTATTCGCGCAGTCATGAATCTTTTCCGATGCCTCAGGCGTCGCCCAAATAAGTCTTGATCGTCTCAATAAATTTCGGAACGGAGATCGGCTTGGAGACATAGGCTTCGCAACCGCCCTGTCTGATCCGCTCCTCGTCGCCCTTCATGGCAAAGGCAGTGACGGCGATGACCGGGATCACATGCAGGTCGTCGTCTTCCTTCAGCCACTTGGTGACTTCGAGGCCGGAAACTTCCGGAAGCTGAATGTCCATCAGAATAAGATCGGGCCGATGTTTGCGCGCAAGATCAAGCGCTTCCATGCCATTGCGGGTCTGGATCGTGGTATAACCCGAGGCCTCGATAAGGTCTCGAAAGAGCTTCATGTTGAGCTCGTTATCTTCTACAATCATCACCTGTTTGGGCATGATCAGCTGTCCCTACGTCCGCTCTTGAAGCCAAATGTCCACGATAAAGACATTAGCTGACAAATGGCTCCATGAAACCGATAGTGCAAGCTACCGGTATTTGGTTGAAGAAAAGGTAACTCGACCACCGCAATGCAAAGCAATTTCAAGACTTCGAAACAACTTGCGGCGACAGCCGATCCGCAAGAAACGGCCATCGCCGTCCTTGGCTGGCTTGCAAACGACCCGGATCTCTTCGGTCGCTTCCTGGCATTGACAGGTGTCGAGCCGCAGCAAGTGCGCAACGCGATCAACGACCCCGGCTTCCTTGCCGGCATGCTCGATTTCCTCATGAACCATGAGCCGACGGCGGTCGCCTTCTGCGAGGCGACGAACACGACGCCGGAAGCGTTGACCGCGGCATGGCGCCACTTCTCGCCGCCCGGCCTCGACTCCGGGGAATACTGATCGTGAGCGCCGAACTCGACATTTCGCACATCCGCCTTGGCGACAGGCCGCTCATCGTCTGCGATGTCGATGATGTGGTGCTGCAATTTATCGATCCTTTTCAGCTCTACCTCAAAAGTCTCGGCCACGAATTCCTGCCGCGCTCCTTCCGCCTTCACGGCAACATTGTGTCGCTGGCGGATGGGCTCGCGCTTGACGATCAGCATGTCAGCCGGCTGATCCTTGATTTCTTCGAGGCCCAGGAAAGCTGGCAGACGCCTGTCGACCCGGTCGTTTCGACGCTCGAACGCCTGTCTGACGATGCCGACGTCCTGTTCCTCACCGCGATGCCGCCGCAGTTTTCCGCCCATCGCCGCCGCCTCCTCGACAGCACCGGCCTCACCTTCCCGCTGCTTGCCAGCGAACAGCCGAAGGGACCGATCGTGCAGGCGCTGCATGGCGGCCGCGACCTTCCCGTCGTGTTCATCGACGATATGGCGCGCAACCTGCATTCCGTGAAGGAGCACGTGGCAGATTGCCTGCTCATCCATCTCATGCCGGATTCGCCCGTTCACCGCTTCGCGCCGGCGGCCGCCGCCGATATCGCGCGAGCAAGAGACTGGACGCATGCCACCGAACTCATCAGCCAACATCTTACAGCGCACACGATCAGGCGTGCAAATCCAGCCGCATGAGCGGCCGGCCGTCCTTGCGCCGTGCAATCGTCTCGAAACCGGCTCTGTCGAAAATCGCCGTCGAGCCGATACAGAGTGTGACCGATTTCGACTGTTTCACCTGGTCGATCGGACAGGCTTCCAGCAATCGCGCACCCTGGCTTCGGGCGTAGTCGACGGCGCCGGCGAGCAGTCTGTGGCTCAAGCCTTTGCCGCGCAGTTTCGGCAGCAGGAAAAAGCAACTGACCGCCCAGATCGAGGGATCATGTGCATCACCCTCCTCCAACGGCCGCGAGACCGTTCGTGGTGAATTGAACTGCGGCACGTCGTGGCGCGGCCCCACCTGCACCCAGGCTATCGGCTCACCCTCCGCATAACAGAGAATACCCGGCGGCGGTCCGGCCGAAATGCGCTCCTGCATGTGGGCCTTGCGCTCCGAAGGTTCCATCTTCGTGCGGACAGCATGTGGAAGGCGCAGCGCCACGCACCAGCAATTGTAGAACGCGCCCTGCGGGCCGAACAGGGTTTCGAAGTCTCCCCAGCGGCCGGCCGTGACAGGTTCGAAACGAAGATCGATATCCACGGCCAAGCTTTCCTCCCACTCTTGAGACTCAAGAGCTTAGGGCGTAGTGTTGCAATGTTCAACCTTTGTTCCAGCCATGACGCCTGCATCTGACAAGACACCCGGCTTCTGTCGCGACTGCCTTGCCGAGCAGAAGGCAGACCTGCGCCGCTGCCATGTTTGCGGCAGCCCTCGCCTCGCGCGCCACAAAGAGCTTTATGACCTGACGCTCGCGCATATCGACTGTGACGCCTTTTACGCTGCCGTGGAAAAACGCGACAATCCGGAGCTTGCCGACAAGCCCGTGATCATCGGCGGCGGCAAACGTGGCGTCGTCTCCACCGCCTGTTACATTGCCCGCATCCACGGCGTCCGCTCCGCCATGCCGATGTTCAAGGCGCTGGAAGCCTGCCCGCAGGCGGTCGTCATCCGCCCCGACATGGAAAAATATGTAAAGGTCGGGCGGCAGGTCCGCGCGCTGATGCAGGAACTGACGCCGCTTGTGCAGCCACTCTCCATCGATGAGGCCTTCCTGGAACTCGGCGGCACCGAACGGCTGCATCACGATCCTCCGGCCCGCACGCTGGCGAAGTTCGCCCGCCGCATCGAGAAGGAGATCGGTATCACCGTCTCGGTCGGGCTGTCCTATTGCAAGTTCCTCGCCAAAGTCGCGTCCGACCTGCAGAAGCCGCGCGGCTTTTCCGTCATCGGGCGCGAAGAGGCCGTGGAGTTTCTGGCGCCTCGTCCCGTGACGACCATTTGGGGCGTCGGCAAGGCTTTTGCCGCAACACTCGAAGCCGACGGTATCCGAACGATCGGCCAGCTGCAGCAGATGGAAGAGAACGATCTGATGCGCCGCTACGGCAGCATCGGCCAGCGGCTTTCCCGCCTGTCGCGTGGCGTCGACGACCGCCAAGTCCACATCAACGATGCCGCCAAGAGCGTGTCGGCCGAAACCACCTTCTTCGACGATATCTCGCGTTATGACGATCTGGTGCCGATCCTGCGCAATCTCTCGGAAAAGGTCTCGTGGCGGCTGAAGAAGAACGACATTGCCGGCCAGACCGTGGTGCTGAAAATGAAGACCGCCGATTTCAAGTCACGCACCCGCAACCGTCGCCTCGAAGATCCGACGCAGTTGGCCGACAAGATCTTCCGCACCGGGCTCGACCTTCTGGAGAAGGAAACCGACGGCACGAAATTCCGTCTGATCGGCATCGGCGTCACCGACCTCGGTGATGCCGGCCGCGCTGACCCGCCCGATCTCATCGACCAGCAGTCCAGCCGGCGCGCGGCGGCGGAGGCGGCCATGGACAAGTTGCGCGACAAGTTCGGCAAGGGCACGGTTGAAACCGGCTATACTTTCGGCGGCAAAGGGAACCGATAGGCCTTGTTTGACGCATGTCGTCATCGCAAATCCCCGCATGCATTGGCGCAACAGGCGTTAAGCCGGTACCGTCTCCATCTCTCGCAGCGCCGCATCGCGGTTCTTCACTGCCTGGGCATAGCCGGGCTCGGTCGCGACGGCCTGCTCGTAGCTTTCCAATGCCTCAGCGTGGCGCCCCAGGCGTCGCAGAACGTTGCCGCGATTGTTGAGGGCGATGGCATGGTGTGTATCAAGCGCAATCGCCCGGTCATAGCTTCTGAGAGCCTCTTCGAAATTGGAAAGCTGCGCGAGAATATTGCCGCGATTGCAATAGGCCGAGGCGGAAGCCGGTCTCACGTCGATCGCCCTGTCGACACAGACCTTGGCGTCGTTGAAAGCGCCTTTCTGCAACAGCAATAGCGCCAGATGCTGAAGGGCATCGAAGTGATCCGGCACGACGGCAATCACTTCGCGGTAGCCAGCCTCCGCCGTGGCAAGATTACCGGCACGGTGCCGTTCGGCAGCGGCGGCGAAATGGGCGGCAGGGTCGGCGATTGGCTTTGGCGGGTGCGTCGCCTCGATCTTCGCCAGCAAAGCGATTGCCGGCCCATAGGCGTTGTCGGCGGCAAGAATCTGCCGGCAGCAGAGTTCGGCAGCATTCGGGTTGTCGTTTCTGACGAAATACACTGCCTGATGCATGGCTAGATCGAGCGAGTGCGGATCGAGCCGATCGCCGATATTTTGGCCCGAAAGCGTAGAGACCTGCAGCTTCTCAACGATGTGGTGCTCGGAACCGAAAAGATCCTTGTAGCCATAGTTGCCGGTACCGAGATCGTATATCCGGTATCCGTTCTCGATGCCCCACCGCATATTGTAGCAATGGAGCATGAAGCCGGGGCTGATTGAGTGGCTAAAGCTCAGGTCACGGCTCCCGAGGAAGCACATCATCGACTTGCGATAGGGATCCAGGAACATGATGAAGGTAGCCACCGGCTTATCCCGGTGCCAGAGGATCGGCATGAAAACCGAACCGTCCTTGATACAGGCCGGCAACATATGCCGGCTGTTGTCGAGGATGAATTTGCCGTAGCGCGGCTGGCGTTCACCCCATTGGACGTTCCACATGTCGTAGAAGATGTCGAGGTCGCGCTCCATCGACTCCGGGGTGACATGGGTAATGCGCAGCTCGTTTTCCAGTACGACCAGATCGCGCAGCGCCTTTCGCGCATTGCGCCGCGTCTTGGGGCCGATGCGCTCTTCCAGGAAGGTTTCGAAACTCTCGCCAAGCGGCACGTAGACATAGACATCATGATCGATGTTCTCACCGTCAGCCGTGATATGCGGCCTGCGTGGAACCTTACGCTTCGAGAATTCCGAGGCAGGAAAAGCCGCCAGAAAAATCTTCAGCCTCTCGCTGGACACATAGACATCGTCGAGATCGAGATGCTTCCAATTGAATGTCATCAGGCAATCAGCGAAGGCGGCGAGTGCTGCCCTTGCATCGTCAGAGAATGTGAGAAGGCCGTTATAGCCGGCATAGGGGGTGCCCCCCAGCCGCACGATATTGCCGAGGCCCTGCCCTTCCTCGAAATCGACATGAAGTTGAATGGGCAGGAAAGCGACATAGCGGTCGTCCTCCTTCTGTCGCTTGGCGGCAAGAACGAACCATCGCGAGCGCTGCTCCAGCCACCGGACGATCCAGTGCCAGGACAGGAAATAATGCCCTTCCGGATCGGCGGCATAGACCGCGTTCCAATTATCCTTCAGGGCATGCAGATCATCGAACGCAGAAACAATATCGACATGCATTTCCAAGTCTCCCCCAAGACTTCCAGTATTTTAGATTTGCATAAAATTGAATATCCCACAATCTTGTGATCAAAGCGCGGCCGCGTATTCAAGCCTTCGTTAAACTTCGCATGCTTAAATCCCGTCGTTTTTGTGCATGTGGTGTATTGCGTCATGTCTGTGCGTGTAGGTGTTCTTATCGGGTTGCTGTCGGCGACCGCTCTCGTCGATCCGGCTTTTGCTGCCGATGCGCGCACGCTGCAGATATTCGTGTCCAAGGATAAGCAGTCGCTGGCGGTCTATGACGGTGCGGAGGTCGTGGCGACTTCAAAGATCTCGAGCGGCAAGGACGGGCACACGACGCCGAGCGGCATCTTCTCCGTCATCGAGAAGCAGAAGTACCACGAATCCAATATCTATTCGAACGCGCCGATGCCCTTCATGCAGCGGCTGACATGGTCCGGCATTGCGCTGCACGAGTCCAACTCCGTGCCGCGTTATCCGGCCTCGCACGGCTGCGTTCGTATGCCCGGCGCCTTTGCGAAATCGCTCTACAAGATGACCGAGATGGGCGTGCCGGTCGTTATCACCGACAGCGAGCTGACACCGGAGCCTATCGACCATCCGACCCTGTTCCGCCCCGACCGGCCCGAACCGGCGCCCCTGCTTACGGACGTGGAACTGCGGCCTGCCATCGGTGATGCGAAGACGCAGGTGCAGGTCGCCATGAACGAGACGACGGCTGCCCTGCCGATACCGCAGTTTCAGCTGCAGGCACCGGCTGCCGAGACCTCGCCGATCAGCATCCTGATGACGCGCCGGACGCTGCGTGAAAATGTCGTCGATATCCAGACCCTGCTGAACCAGCTCGGCTTTGCCGCCGGCGAGCCGGACGGGCTGGCCGGTCCCGCGACCGTTCAGGCCATCAATGCTTTCAAAGCGCTGCGGCCAAAGGAATTTGCTCGTGACAAGGGCCTGATCACGGATACTCTCCTCAGGGAAGTTTACGCAGCGGCAGGCCGGGGCGAACCACCGAATGGCGTCATCATGGTGCGGAAGGATTTCAAGCCGCTCTTCGAAGCACCCATTACCATCGCCGATCCGGCCCTTGCTCTCGGCACGCATTTCTTCTCGCTGCATTCAGTCGATGAGGCAGCCGGCACGGCGGATTGGCTGGGCGTGACGCTGGAAAACAATCTTTCCCGCGAAACGGTGAAGCGGCTCGGCATCGCCAACCAGGAAAGCTCCATCATCAGCGGCCGTCCAATCGCCAGAGCACTCAGCCGCATCTCAATGTCTGAAGAGACCCGCCACCGGATCGATGCGCTGATCTCGCCCGGCTCGACGCTGACAATATCAGATACAGGGGTCGGTCCAGAAACCGGTGACGGCACGGAATTCATCACCATCACGCGCGAGAGCTGAGACCTACCAAGGCTTCTCGCTGGCACGCTCGTCGTAGCTTCGGCGGGCCGCGATGATCTTTGTCTGGTTGGTCTCGGTCCAGACGACAAGCGCCTTGATCGTGTCATGCAACGTGCAACCGAGCTCCGTCAGCGCATATTCGACCCTTGGAGGCACCACGGGATAGACCGTTCGCTCGATCAGACCGTCTCGCTCGAGCTGACGCAGTGTCGTTGTCAACATGCGCTGGCTGATGCCGTCGATGCTCCTGCGCAATTCAGTAAAGCGCAAAGTGCGCTTTTCCAGCAGGGCGATGACCAGCAGCGACCATTTATCGGCGATGCGATCCAGAATCTGGCGCACCTCGCACTCCTGTCGCGCATCCCATTGATGGATGTCGTAATCGCGGTCGGTGCTGCAGCAGTCACTCGGTGAGTTTGAAGTGCCTTCTTCCATGGGTTCGAACAATGCCCTACCTTTTCCTTGGTTACAATAGGGAACCGAGGATCAATATGTAACCATCTTCGCTCTTCCCTGCCCTCTACCGACAAGGAATCCATGATGTCTACAAGTCCTCCCCTGACAGCGGAGCGTGGAAGAATGAGCGCCGGTGCCGCCGGCATGCTCGCGGTACTCTGCGGCGCGATCTTTCTCGAAGGCGTCGATGCGGCCATGCTCAATGTCGCGCTGCCCTCGATCCGGGCCGACCTCGGTCTTTCGACCACGACGCTCAGCGCCGTGGTTTCTGCCTATGTGCTTGCCTATGCCGGGCTGATGCTGCTCGGCGGGCGCGTCGCGGATATGTACGGGAAGCGCAAGGTCTTCCTGACGGCGCTGACCGTCTTCCTGCTCTTCTCCGGCCTCGGAGGCTTTGCGAGCGAAGGATGGATGCTGCTGACGGCCCGCTTCGTGACGGGTGCAGCCGCCGCCTTCATGACACCTGCCGGCCTTGCACTCATCAATGGCAGTTTTCCCGAGGGACCGCAGCGCAACCGGGCGGTGCTGATCTATGCCGGCACTGCATCGGCCGGCTTCTCCCTCGGCCTCGTCATCGGCGGGCTTCTATCCGCAATCGGCTGGCGATGGGTGTTCTTCGCGCCGGTGATCTTCTCCGCCATCCTGCTGGTTGCCGGTATGAAGCTGATCGCGGAGGACAAGGAGGTTACAGCCCCGCGCCAGAGGTTCGATGTTGCCGGCGCGGTCACCCTGACCGGCGCCATGCTGCTCGCCGCCTACGCGCTGACCCGGCTCGAGCATGCGACGAGCGACCTCACCTGGACACTGGCAGCAGCAGGGGCGAGTGCTGTGCTCTGGGTCGCCTTCATCCTCATCGAACGCAATTCGCGGGCGCCGCTGGTCCGCCTCGGGATCTTCCGGTCATCGGCATTGCTGCAATCCAACCTCGGAGCGATGCTCTTCACCGGCGCCTTCTTCGGCTTCCAGTTCATCGTCTCGCTCTACCTGCAGGAACTGCTCGGTTGGTCCGCCTTCGAAACCAGCCTCGCCCTCATCGTCATTGGCATGGATGCCATCCTCGCACCGCTGCTGACGCCCTTGCTCGTGGAGCGCTTCGGTAATGGACGTGTCGTGCTCGGCGGCTTCGCCCTTGCCGTCGCAGGCTACGCGCTCTTCCTCGACATGGGGCTCGACTGGACCTATGCGGCGATGCTGCCCTCGACAATCCTGCTCGGCCTCGCCTTCTCGCTCGGCTATGGGCCGCTGACGATCATCGCAACCGACGGCATTGCCGAACACGAACAGGGACTGGCGAGCGGGCTGGTGAATACGTCCTTCCAGTTCGGTGCGGCACTCGGCCTTTCCGCCGTCAGCGCTGTCGGCACTCTGGCGCTCGGCGACGGCGAAAGCCCATCCGAACGGCTGGACGCGCTGCGCACCGCACTTCTGGTGCCGGTCGGAGGCACGCTGATCGGTACGGCAATCATGGGCTTCGGCAGGTGGCGCTGCTCCGGTCTGTCCGGCCGGCCGCAAACCGGCTGACAAACAAGGGCGGCCGGCGCATGCCGGTCGCCCTTTTCATTAGACGAGTTCGACGTCGACGATGCCGGGAGCGGCCCGCAATGCGGCGGCGATCTCCGGCGTGATGCGGTATTTGTCCTGCAGTACGACTTCGACCTCGCGCTTGCCCTCCTCCTTGATCACGATGAAGGAGACCAGGCCATCGCCCCTGGCGTTCAGATGCGCAGCAACGGCGCGCAGCGGGCCGGAATCGCGCACATAGACGCGCAGCGCCTTCTGCATCTGCAGCGATTTTTCCTCCAGCGACTGGACGGTCTGCAGACGCAGGCTGACGCCTTCCGGCCGCTCTTCGCCAATAGCGGTAATGACGAAGGATTTTCCGGGCTCCAGCACGTCACGATACTGGTTCAGCATTTCGGAGAAGAGGACGGCTTCGTACTGACCCGAGGAATCCGAAAAGACGATGATGCCCATCTTGTTGCCGGTGCGCGTCTTGCGCTCCTGCTTGGAAATCACCGTCCCTGCCAAGCGCCCGTTCGCAGCACCCTGCTTCACCGCCGTGGAGAAATCCGCGAAAGTCTGCACGCGCATCTTCTGCAGGATGTTGTTGTAGCTGTCGAGCGGATGGGCAGTCAAGTAGAAGCCCAGGACCTGGAATTCCTTGAGCAGCCGCTCGGAGGCGAGCCAGGGCGAGAACGGCGGCAAGGCGATCTTTTCCGGACCTGAAGAGAGCGCTCCGCCGAAGATATCGGACTGGCCGCTGAGCTTGTTTTCCTGGGCGCGCTGCGCATAGCCGAGCACACGGTCGAGACCAGCCGAAAGCTGGGCGCGATCCAGATTGAAGCAGTCGAAGGCGCCGGCATAGATGAGGCTTTCCAGCACGCGGCGGTTTACCTGGCGCGGATCGATGCGCAAGCAGAAATCCTCGATGCTGGCAAAAGGTTTGTCGCCGCGCATTTCGACGATGTGATCCACCGCAGATTCGCCGACGCCCTTGAGGGCCGCAAGCGCGTAATAGATGCGGTTATCGCCGGTCTCGAACTGGCGGAAGGAGGTCTGGACGGAGGGCGCGATCACCTCGATGCCCAGGCGCTTGGCATCCTGGCGGAAGTCGTTGACCTTTTCCGTGTTCGACATATCGAGCGTCATCGACGCGGCCAGGAACTCGACCGGATAATGCGCCTTCATAAAGGCCGTCTGGTAGGAGACGATGGCGTAGGCGGCGGCATGCGACTTGTTGAAGCCGTAGTTTGCGAACTTCGCCAAGAGTTCAAAGATATTGTCGGCCTGCGGCTTCGACACGCCGTTCTTGACCGCGCCGACGACGAAGCGCTCGCGCTGCTGGTCCATTTCGGCCTTGATCTTCTTACCCATGGCGCGGCGCAGAAGATCGGCTTCGCCAAGCGAATAGCCCGATAGGACCTGGGCGATCTGCATCACCTGTTCCTGGTAGACGATAACGCCCTGCGTTTCCTTGAGCAGATGGTCGATCGTCGGATGGATCGATTCCAGCTCTTCATCGCCATGCTTGCGGGCATTGTAGGTCGGGATGTTTTCCATCGGACCCGGACGATAGAGCGCGACCAGCGCGATGATATCCTCGATGCAGTCCGGCTTCATTCCGATCAGCGCCTTGCGCATGCCGGCGCTTTCCACCTGGAACACGCCGACGGTCTCGCCGCGCGACAGCATCTCGTAGGTCTTCTTGTCGTCGAGCGGGATCTTGGCGAGATCGACCTCGATGCCGCGCTTCCTGCAGAAATCGACGGCGACCTTGAGCACGGTCAGCGTCTTCAGGCCGAGGAAGTCGAACTTCACGAGGCCGGCCTGCTCCACCCACTTCATGTTGAACTGCGTGACCGGCATGTCCGATCGCGGATCGCGATACATCGGCACGAGTTTCGACAGCGGGCGATCGCCGATCACGATACCGGCGGCGTGGGTCGAGGCGTGGCGATAGAGGCCTTCGATCTTCTGGGCGATATCGAGCAGGCGGGCGACGACAGGCTCTTTGGCGGCCTCTTCCTGCAGCTTCGGCTCTTCCTCGATCGCCTTGGAAAGCGGCGTGGGGTTTGCCGGATTGTTCGGCACGAGCTTGCAGATCTTGTCGACCTGGCCGTAGGGCATTTCCAAGACGCGGCCGACGTCGCGAAGGGCGGCGCGTGCCTGCAGCGAACCGAAGGTGATTATCTGCGCCACCTGCTCGCGACCATACTTCTGCTGCACGTAGCGGATCACCTCTTCACGGCGATCCTGGCAGAAGTCGATATCGAAGTCCGGCATCGAAACGCGTTCCGGATTGAGGAAGCGCTCGAAGAGCAGTGAGAAGCGTAGCGGATCGACGTCGGTGATCGTCAGCGCATAGGCGACCAGCGAGCCTGCACCCGAGCCGCGGCCCGGGCCGACCGGAATGTCATGCTGCTTGGCCCATTTGATGAAGTCGGCAACGATCAGGAAGTAGCCGGGGAACTTCATGCGCTCGATGACGCTCAATTCGAATTCCAGCCGCTCGCGGTAATCCTTCTCTTCGTAACCTGCCGACATCCCAAGCTCGGCGAGGCGCATGTCGAGCCCCTCTTCCGCCTGCCGGCGAAGCTCCAGCGCCTCGGCGCGTTCGGCCTCTTCAGGATCGGCGGTGGCGCCGGTGAAGCGCGGCAGGATCGGCTTGCGGGTCTTCAGAATGAAGGAGCAGCGTCGAGCGATCTCGACCGTATTCTCCAGCGCTTCCGGCAGATCGGCGAAGAGCTTTTCCATCTCCGCGCGGCTCTTCAGGTAGTGATCCGGGGAGAGTCGGAAACGGCTGTCGTCGGAGACAATGGCGTTGTGGGCGACCGCCATCAGCGCGTCGTGGGCGTCATAATCGTCGCGCGTCGGGAAGAAGGCTTCATTGGTCGCGACCAGCGGAAGATCATGCTTGTAGGCAAGGCCGATGATCTTCTGTTCGTGCCGCTTGTCGTAAGTGCCATGGCGCTGCAGCTCGACATAGAGCCGGTCGCCGAAGATGCGCTTCAGCGTCAGCAGCCGCGTCTCCGCCGCGGCGGCGTGGCCGTCCTTGAGCGGCATGTCGATCGGCCCGGTCGAGGCGCCCGTCAGCGCTATCAGACCTTCCGTCCCGATCTCATCCAGCCATGAGGCACGGATATGTATTGTCGAATTGCCTTCGCCGCCGAGATAGGCACGGCTGACGAGATCGACCAGCCGTTCATAGCCCGCATCCGTCGCAGACAGAAGCACGATGGACGGCAGCTTGACCAGCGCCTGCTGGCCTCCCCGCTTTTCGGTTTCGAGGCCGTCTTCCATGTCGATCGACACCTGACAGCCGATGATCGGCTGCAACCCGTCATCCATCGCCTTCTGGGAAAACTCCAGGGCGACGAAGAGATTGTTGGTATCTGTGATGGCAATCGCCGGCTGATTATCGCCGGCCGCCTTGTACAGGATCTTCTTGAGAGGCAATGCGCCTTCGAGAAGTGAATAGGCGGAATGCACCCTCAGATGGACGAAGCCCGGCGTTTCGCCGATCGCACCCTGTTCCGCATCCGCCATGACATGCCCTTCCAACTGCATCAATGAAGAATGCGCATTGTCGGCATTGAAGGCGATTCTGTCCAGAAAAAGTCCCGCTTCAGGACCGCATGGCAGCCATGCGGTCCCCTGAAATCTTACATTGCCATGACAATCAGCGAGAAGCTGGCAACGAACATTGCGATGGAGGTGAATGCTGCGATATCACGGATCATGTCAGTCATTTGGCTCTCCTTTGCTCTTATGTTTTTAATTTGTTCCATGTATGTTCTATTGTCAACAGGTTTACCCCCCGCTTCTGCGGGACATGGTTAACATCGGAGCAGAGGGACTATGGACGTTCTGGAACTCAATAGCTTCATTGTCGAAGCCAAATCGCAGACATATGTCGCCGGCGCCAAGTCGCAGCCGTCCTATCGGATCGGTGCCCACGATATCGGTTACAAGCGCGGCATCTGGCGTTATCTCGACAGCTATTTTGGCGGTACGGACTTTGCCGGCCAGGAAGTGGTGTGGCTGGAGGAAAAGCCGGTGTGGGCGATGAACTATTTCGGGCGCATCATCGAACCGGGAATCATCGACTTGACCATTGCCGGCACTGTCATCTGCGCCGCGCTATCACAGCTCTACAGGCAAGGCCGCTTTCTCGGCGGAATGGTTCTCGATCACGCGCTGGGACACTATGTCGATAGTAGCGAAGGCGATTGCACACATTTCCGCGGCCACGAATTTATTCTCGTGGACGGCCTGAAGGCCTATGAGCTCGATTATCGCGGCGGGCTGATTATCCCCTGAGAATCAGAAATCCACGACCTTGCCGTCGGCGATCGTCACGCGCCGGTCCATGCGCCGGGCGAGCTCGTGGTTGTGGGTGGCGATCAGCGCGGCAAGGCCGGACTGTCGCACCAGCGCCTCAAGAGCGTCGAAGACATAGCTGGCGGTTTCCGGGTCGAGATTGCCGGTCGGCTCGTCGGCCAGAAGCAGGCTCGGCGCATTGGCAACGGCGCGCGCGATTGCCACGCGCTGCTGTTCACCGCCGGAAAGCTCGCCCGGGCGATGCACGCCGCGATGGCCGATGCGCATGTAATCAAGAAGCATCTTTGCCCGTTCGCTCGCTTCCTTCCATGAGAGGCCGGCGATGAGCTGCGGCATCATGATGTTCTCCTGTGCAGAGAATTCCGGCAGCAGGTGATGGAACTGGTAAACAAAGCCGATCTCGCCGCGGCGGATGGCGGTGCGCTTGTCATCGGAAAGGCCATCACAGGGGCGGCCGTTGACCACTACCTCGCCGCCGTCAGGATGCTCCAGCAGCCCTGCGACATGCAAAAGCGTCGACTTGCCGGTGCCTGACGGCGCCACCAGCGCCACCATCTCACCGCTCGACAGAGTGAAATCCGCACCCTTGAGAATGGTCAGCAGCGTTTCGCCCTGTCCGTAATGGCGTTCGACGCCCGAAAGCTTGAGAACGACGTTGCGTTTCATGAATGCGGCATTCCTTGGATTGGGCCTTGGATCGTGCATGACCTTGAATCGGGCCTTATTCGTAGCGGAGGGCCTGGACGGGGTCGAGGCGGGAGGCGCGCCAGGCCGGGAAGATCGTCGCGATGAAAGAGAGCGTCAGCGCCATGACGACGACGGAGATCGTTTCACTCACATCCATTTCCGCCGGCAGCTGGCTGAGGAAATAGAGCTGCGGATCGAAGAGCACCGTGCCCGAAACCCAGGAGAAAAACTGACGGATGGATTCGATGTTGATGCAGACGAACACGCCGAGCAGCACGCCGGCGATCGTGCCGACAATGCCGATAGCAGCCCCCGTCATGAAGAAGATCCGCATGATGGCGCCTGAACTTGCGCCCATGGTGCGCAGGATCGCGATATCGCTGCCCTTGTCCTTCACCAGCATGATGAGACCGGAGATGATGTTGAGCGCAGCGACGAGCACGATCAGCGTCAGGATCATGAACATCACGTTCCGCTCTACCTGCAAGGCGGAGAAAAAGGTCTGGTTGCGCTGGCGCCAGTCGGTGATGGCGATCTGCCGGCCGGCTGCTTCCTCGACTTTCGGCCTCAGATTGTCGATATCGTCGGGATTGTTGACGAAGAGCTCGATCGACTGCACCAGCCCGTCGGCATTGAAATAAAGCTGCGATTCCTCGAGCGGCATGTAGATGATCGAAGCATCATATTCCGACATGCCGATCTCGAAGATCCCGGAAATCTTGTAGGATTTGATGCGCGGATTGACGCCCATCGGCGTCACATCACCCTCCGGTGACGTGAGCGTAATCAGGTCTCCGACGCGCAGTCCGAGCTGATCGGCCATACGGCTTCCGACGAGAACGCCATCGCCAGCGGCAAATCCCACCATGTCGCCGGACTTGATGTTGTCGGAAACCGTCTTCAGCTTGGTCAGATCTTCAGCCCGCGTTCCACGCACCAGCGCACCTGTGCTGCCGCCGGTCTGCGAGGAAGCCAGCACCTGGCCTTCCACCAATGGCAGCGCCATCTTGACGCCGGGTACGGCTTCGAATTTCTTCACGAGATCGGCGTAGTCGGTGAAGGGACCGTCGACCGGCTGGATGATCATGTGGCCGTTGATGCCGAGGATGCGGGAGACCAGTTCCGTGCGGAACCCGTTCATGACGGCCATGACGATGATCAGCGTCGCAACGCCCAGCATGATGCCGACGAAGGAGAAGCCGGCAATGACCGAGATGAACGCCTCCTTGCGGCGGGCGCGCAGATAGCGCCACGCCACAAGGCGTTCGAAGGTGGAGAATGGCTTGCCAGCCGGACCCAAGCCGGATTTGAAACTCCGGTCCACTGCTGCCTCTGCCATTTCGCCTCCGTCTTTCCTAGGCCACGAACCTGTTGATCGCCGCTTCGATGGTCATCGTTTCGCGGGCGCCGGTTTTGCGGTCCTTCACTTCCACCTCGCCGTTCGCGACCGCCCGCGGACCGGCAATGATCTGGTATGGCACGCCGATCAGGTCGGCGGTCGCGAATTTGGTACCGGCACGGTCATCCGTGTCGTCATAAAGCACGTCCTTGCCCGCCTTGGTCAGCGCCGCGTAGATCAGCTCGCAGGTGCCGTCGCAGGCCTCGTCACCGGCCTTCATGTTGATGACCACGACATCGAAGGGTGCGACCGACTCCGGCCAGATGATTCCGTTCTCATCATGCGATGCTTCGATGATGGCGGGAACAAGGCGTGTCGGGCCAATACCGTAGGAACCCATGTGAACGAAGTGTTCCTTACCGTCAGGACCCTGCACCTTTGCACCCATCGGCTCGGAATACTTGGTACCGAAGTAGAAAATATGGCCGACCTCGATACCCCGTGCAGAAAGACGCTCGCCTTCCGGAATGGCGTTGAAGGCCGCCTCATCGTGCATTTCCGAAGTCGCGGCATAAAGCGACGTCCACTTGTCGAAAACTCCCTTCAGGCCTTCGACACTGTCGAAATCGGTGCTTTCAGCGGGAATGTCGAAATTGACGAAATCCTTGTGGCAGAAAACTTCGGACTCGCCGGTATCAGCTAGAATGATGAATTCATGGCTGAGATTGCCGCCGATCGGGCCGGTATCGGCGCGCATCGGAATGGCGCGCAGGCCGAGACGATCGAAGGTGCGCAGATAGGCGGCGAACATCTTGTTGTAGGAATGTTCCGCACCTTCGCGTGTCAGGTCGAAGGAATAGGCGTCCTTCATCATGAACTCGCGTGAACGCATCGTGCCGAAGCGCGGACGGATCTCGTCACGGAACTTTAGCTGGATGTGATAGAGATTGAGCGGCAAGTCCTTGTAGGACTTGACCGAAGACCGGAAAATATCCGTGACCATTTCTTCGTTCGTCGGGCCGTAGAGCATCGGACGGTCCTGGCGGTCCTTGATGCGCAGCATCTCCTTGCCATAGGCGTCGTAACGGCCACTCTCCTGCCAGAGCTCGGCCGACTGCAACGTCGGCATCGAAAGCTCTATGGCGCCCGCGCGGTTCTGCTCTTCGCGGATGATGTTGTTGACCTTGTCCAGCACCTTCTTGCCCAGCGGCAGCCAGGAGTAGATGCCCTGCGATTGCTGGCGGATCATGCCGGCGCGCAACATCAGCCGATGGGAGACGATTTCCGCCTCCTTGGGATTTTCCTTGAGGATGGGGACGAAGAAGCGGGACAGACGCATGGCGGATTCCGGTACAGTTGAGACGCCGCTTACCCAAGCGGAATCGACGGTCTTTGTTAAAGATGGGAGCGTTCATAGCCGCTTCGCGGCGGGAAAGAAACCCGCGACCGACGTGAGCCGCCTCCCGCTGACGCATGTTAGCGCCTACAAATTCAGTAGACGTGAAAAAGCGCGTATTTATAAGGGCTTGAAGGTAAATCTTGTCAACAGAAAAATTTTGCGTGACTGTAGCAAAAATGCAAAAAAACCTAATGACAAAGCACAATCTTTGAGCTAGTTTTAGCTCACAAAACAGGCAGGAAGGTTAAATTCTTGCCGAACTCGCGGTCAAGTCTTGGGAGGATCAGATCTTAGGCGCGCTTGTCGCTGCCCCGGTAACGGTTAAGGATCACGCGATAATTAAAACAAGGCTTTTAGCCTTGTTTTTTTTTGCTTTTTCGGCTTCCCACAACTCACAAAATCAGGCCTGACTTTCGTTAGGTAAGCCCGCCTYCCGTTACGCAAGCTCTTTGCCTCACTTGCATGACGTGCGTATGACAGATTTTTCGCGGTTGCATTTACATCTGCTCAAAGATTGAGCAAAAGCCATTCCTAATAGAAGCTAGGCCCTATTTGTGGAAGCGCATCGAAGCCGAAGCCGAAATAGGTCGAACAGATATACCAGAAGCCGTAAATTGCGCCGGAAACGAGCGTCGTCAGCGAAAAGACGAAGGCCGGGCGGAAACGGGTCGGAGCGCTTGGCACGGTGCCCAGCACAACATCATTGTCCTCCGCCTGGGTGCGCAGGCCGATCGGCAGCACGGCGAAAAGCGTGATCCACCAGATGATGAAATAAACTGCGAACCCCTGGAGGAAGGCCTGAAACATTTTGGTTCCCGTCGATATGGTGCCTTGGCGGCAGGTTTTGGCTGCTTATAAGCCGGAATGGCGGCCAGTTCAAAGGGAGCAGACTGCTTAGGTCACTCTGACGCAGAGCTTCAGACCTGTTCCAGCTCGATTAACGTGCCGAAGAAGTCCTTCGGATGGAGGAAAAGCACCGGCTTGCCGTGAGCGCCGATCTTCGGCTCACCATTGCCAAGCACCCTGGCGCCGGATGCTGTGAGCCGGTCGCGGGCAGCAAGGATATCGTCTACCTCGTAGCAAATATGGTGCATGCCGCCGGAGGGGTTCTTTTCCAGGAAGGCTGCGATCGGCGAGGTCTCGCCTAGTGGTTCCAGCAGTTCCACCTTGGTGTTCGGCAGCTCGACGAAAACCACCGTGACACCATGCTCCGGCAGGGATTGCGGCTCGGAGATCGCCGCGCCCAGCGTGTCGCGATAGCTTGCAGCCGCGGTAGCCAGGTCGGGCACGGCGATGGCGATATGGTTCACCCGGCCGAGCATCACTCAGACCCTGGTGATGAAGACGGTGACGACAGGCTTCTTGCCCCAGGCATTGTTGGCAGCGGCGCGTACGGCACGGCGCGCGGCCTCCTGCACCATGTCGATGTCCTTGCGGCGGGCGCGCGGAATGCTCTCGATCGCGCTGATTGCCGCATCGAAAAGGGTATCTTCCATATCCTCCCCCTCGTCGTCATAGGCAGGCAGGCCAATCGCCACGAGATCGGGCTCGCCGATAATGTCGTAGCGATTGTCGAGCACGATGCTGACGGCGACATGGCCGACATAGGCGAGCTTCTTGCGCTCGCCGATGCCCATTTCGTCGAAGTCGCCGATCAGTGACCCGTCCTTGTAGATGCGGCCATGAGGCGCTTCATCGATCACCTCGACCGGTCCTGGCGCAAGTCGCAGCACATCGCCATTGCGCACGCGCGGCACAGTCGGAATGCCGGACTGTTCTGCCAGTTCCTTGTGTGCCGTCAGATGCGTTGCCTCGCCATGCACGGGCACGACGACCTTCGGCCGCGTCCACTCGTACATCTTCTGCAACTCGTTGCGGCGCGGATGGCCTGACACATGGACCAGCGCCTCCGTGTCGGTGATGATATGGACCCCCTGCTCGACGAGGCCATTCTTGATGTCCTGGATCGCCTTCTCATTGCCGGGAATGGCGCGCGAGGAGAAGACGACGATGTCGCCGGCGGCAAAGGCTACATTGCGCATCTCATCGCGGGAAAGCTTGGCGAGGGCAGCGCGGGGCTCGCCCTGGCTGCCGGTGAGGATGACCACGACCTTGTCACGCGGGATGAAGCCGTAATCCTCCTCGGAGATGAAGGGTTTTACGCCTTCCAGCAGGCCGATATCCTGGGCAACATCGCACACGCGCTTCAGCGAGCTTCCGAGCAGCAGCACTTCACGGCCAGCGGCTTCGGCGGCTTCAGCGACAGTGCGGATACGGCCGACGTTCGAGGAGAAGGTGGTGATCGCCACACGTCCCTCGGCATTCTCGATGATCTTGCGCAGGCTTTCGGAGACATCCTTCTCCGAAGGCGAAACGCCGTCGCGCAGTGCATTGGTGGAGTCGCAGAGTAGCGCCAGCACGCCTTCATCACCCAATTGGCGGAAGCGCGTCTCGTCGGTCAGCGGCCCGAGCGAAGGTTCGTGGTCGATCTTCCAGTCGCCCGTGTGGATGACATTGCCGAGCGGCGTGCGGATCATCAGCGACATCGGCTCGGGGATCGAATGATTGACAGCCACGCCCTCGATGCTGAAGGGGCCGGCATTGATCTTGTCGCCGGCCTTGAAAATGGTCACCGGCACCTCGCCGATCGCGTCCTTCTCGAAATTGCGCTTGGCTTCCAGCAGGCCCGCCGTGAAGGGCGAGGCATAGACCGGAACATTGAGGCCCGGCCAGAGATCGGCGAGCGCTCCGTAGTGATCCTCATGAGCGTGGGTGATGATGATCGCCTTGAGGTTCTTTCGCTCATTGGCGAGGAAGCGGATATCCGGCAGGACGAGATCGACACCCGGCAGATCCGGGCCCGGAAAGGTGACGCCGCAATCCACCATGATCCACTGGCGATGATCCGCCGGGCCGTAGCCGTACAGCGCGAGATTCATGCCAATCTCTCCGACGCCGCCCAGGGGCAGAAATACCAGTTCGTCCTGTTTCGCCATAATGTTTGTTTTTTCCACTATCCAAAGAATACATCGCCGGCCGCAATCGGCATCATCCTGCCCGTGCCGGTATCGAGCATCAACAGGCCATTATCATCTATTCCGGCGAAATATCCGGAAATCGACCTGTCCGGCAGATTAACGGTTATCTTTTCGCCAATACCGCACGCGACAGCGCGCCATCGGGCCGTGACCTCGGCAATACCTTGCCCTCCATCCCAGATATCCAGCGTCTCGGCCATGGATGCAAAGAGATGGGCGAAGAGCTCTTCGGGCGAAGCCGCACTTCCCTGATCGCGCAGGCAGGTGACGGGATAGATGGGATTGTCGGGCATGACCGATACATTGATGCCGATGCCAATCACGACGGCGTGGCGGCCGTCCGCCAGCCGTTCGCCTTCCACGAGGATGCCGCAGGTCTTCTTGCGTCCGATCAGGATATCATTCGGCCACTTCACCTCCAGCGGCTCGGCACCTGGCGGCAAGACACTGCGGATCGCGTGGTGCACGGCAACCGCGATTGCCAGCGGCAGGGAGGCAAGGCGCTCCATTGGGGCCGGATCGATGAGGAGAAGCGAGGCATAGAGATTGCCGCGCTCTGAAACCCAGGGACGGCCCCGGCGGCCCCGGCCGCCGGTCTGTCGTTCAGCGGTCACCCAGAGCAGACCGCTGTCCCCTGCCCGAGCCCGGGCAAGGCATTCCGTGTTGGTCGACGCAGTATCCGACAAGGCCTCGTGCCTGATATCGCCGAGCGATATCCGGCGCTGCTTGTCGGAAGCCATCAGAAGAGCGTCGCCGCAGCAAGCTCGGCCGCGCCGCCGATCGGACCACCGATGAGAACATAGGCCGCAACGAAGAGGCCGGAAAGACCGAAGACGAGACGCAGCGATCCGGAGACGCGAGCGAATTCACCGGTCGCCTCATCGAACCACATCAGCTTGATGACGCGCAGGTAGTAGTAAGCGCCGACGACGGACGCAAGAACACCGATGACGGCGAGCGCATAGAGCTTGGCCTCGATGGCGGCAACGAAGACGAAGTACTTCGCGAAGAAGCCGGCAAGCGGCGGGATACCGGCAAGCGAGAACATCAGCGCGGTCAGCACCACCGCCATGAAGGGGTTCGTTGCGGACAAGCCGGCGAGATCGCTGACGTTCTCGACGACGGTGCCATCCTTGCGGCGCATCGACATGATGATCGCGAAGGAGCCGAGGGTCATGACCATGTAGATCGCCATATAGAGCATGACGCCGGTGACGCCCGTCTGGTTTCCGGCTGCGAGGCCAACCAGCGCGTACCCCATGTGACCGATCGAGGAATAGGCCATCAGTCGCTTGATGTTCTTCTGGCCGATGGCAGCGAACGAACCGAGCAGCATGGAGGCAATCGATATGAAGACGACGACCTGCTGCCAGTCGGTCAGCACCGGCTGGAAGGCGGTGATGACAATGCGGGTCATCATCGCCATCGCAGCGACCTTCGGTGCACTCGCCAGGAAGGCGGTGACCGGGGTCGGCGCGCCTTCATAAACGTCCGGCGTCCACATATGGAAGGGAACGGCCGAGATCTTGAAGGCGATGCCGGCGAGGATGAAGACGAGGCCGAAGACGAGGCCGAGCGACCGCGCGCCTTCCACCGTCAGCGCCTGGGCAACGTCAGCAAAATGCGTATGGCCGGTGAAACCGTAAACCAGCGACATGCCGTAGAGCAGCATGCCCGAGGAGAGCGCGCCGAGAACGAAGTACTTCAAACCGGCTTCGGTCGACTTCAGGCTATCGCGGTTGATCGCGGCGATGACGTAGATCGCGAGCGACTGCAGTTCGAGGCCGAGGTAGAGCGCGATCAGATCGTTGGCCGAGATCATCAGCATGATGCCGAGCGTGCAGAGCACCAGGAGAACCGGGAACTCGAACTTGTCGAGCTGGTTTTCCCGCGCATTACCCATCGACATGAACAGCGCCACGAGGGAGCCGATCAGTGCCAGAACCTTCATAAAGCGGGCGAAGCCGTCGGCGACATAGACCCCGCCATAGGCAAGGCCGTCACCAGGGATGAAGATCAGCCAAAGGCCAGAGATGGCAATCACGATCATTGCCAGCGTGCTGACAAGCGGACCGGACCGCTCACCCGCAAAGACGCCGATCATGAGCAGGACGAGAGCACCGATCGCGAGGATGATTTCCGGCGCGGACAGGTACAGGCTCAGGGAGATTGTTTCAGCAGTCATGTCCTAAAGTCCCGTCATTTCATGGACAGCGCAACATTCTGCGCTGCCTGCACTGCGGCCGAATAGCTGTTGATCAGATGGTCCACGGAAGCTGCGGTCGCATCGAAGACCGGAGCCGGATAGACACCGAAGAAGATGGTGAGCGCAATCATCGGGTAAAGGATGATCTGTTCACGCGGTGAAAGGTCGAGCAGAGCCTTCAGCTTTTCCTTCTCCAGCGCGCCAAAGATCACCCGGCGATAGAGCCAGAGCGCGTAGGCGGCCGAAAGGATGACGCCAGTGGCGGCAAAGAGCGCAACCCAGGTATTGGCGCGGAAGACGCCGATCAGCGTCAAGAATTCGCCGATGAAGCCCGACGTGCCCGGAAGGCCGACGTTTGCCATGGTGAAGACCATGAGTGCGACGGCGTATTTCGGCATGTTGTTGACCAGGCCGCCGTAGGCCGCGATCTCACGGGTGTGGGTGCGGTCATAGACGACGCCGACGCAGAGGAAGAGTGCACCAGAGACGATGCCGTGCGACAGCATCTGGAAGATCGAACCCTGCAGGCCCTGCGCGTTGGCAGCGAAGATGCCCATCGTCACGTAGCCCATGTGAGCAACCGAGGAATAGGCGATCAGCTTCTTGATGTCGTCCTGCATCATCGCGACCAGCGAAGTGTAGATGATGGCGATGACAGAGAGCGCGAAGACCAGCGGCGCGAAATGATCTGATGCGACCGGGAACATACCGATCGAGAAGCGGATCAGGCCGTAGCCACCGAGCTTCAGGAGCACGCCTGCCAGGATGACGGAGCCGGCCGTCGGCGCCTGGACGTGTGCGTCGGGGAGCCAGGTGTGGACCGGCCACATCGGCATCTTCACCGCGAAGGAGGCGAAGAAGGCAAGCCACAGCCAGGTCTGCATTGCCGGCGGGAACTTGTAGTCCAGAAGCTGGGCGATATCGGTCGTGCCGGCCTGCCAGTACATGGCCATGATGGCGAGCAACATCAGCACCGAGCCGAGCAGCGTGTAGAGGAAGAACTTGTAGCTCGCATAGACGCGGTTCGCGCCACCCCAGACGCCGATGATCAGGAACATCGGGATGAGGCCGCCTTCGAAGAAGACGTAGAAGAGAACGATATCAAGCGAGACGAAGACACCGACCATCATCACTTCGAGGATGAGGAAGGCGATCATGTATTCCTTCAATCGCTTCTCGATCGAGAGCCAGCTTGCGAGCACGCAGAAGGGCATCAGGAAGGTCGAGAGGATGATGAACAGCATGGAGATGCCGTCGACGCCGACATGGTAGCCGATGCCGGTGCCGAGCCAGCTATGCTGCTCGATCATCTGGAAGCCCGGATTGGCGTTATCGAAACCGATCCAGATGAAGAGCGAGACGATGAAGGTGAAGACCGTGGTGATCAACGAGATCCACAGCACGTTCTTGCGACCGTTCTCGGTTTCGCCGTTCATCAGCAACAGGAGCACCACGCCGACGAGCGGCAGGAAGGTGACCGTTGAAAGAATAGGCCAATCGGTCATCAGAAGGAACTCCCGAGCATCATCCAGGTAACGAGCGCCGCAATGCCGATCAGCATCGCGAAGGCATAGTGATAGAGGTAACCGGTCTGCAGGCGCACGACGCGATCGGTCACGTTGACCACGCGAGCAGCGACGCCGTTCGGACCGTAGGTATCGATGACACCGACGTCACCCTTCTTCCACAGGAAGTTGCCAAGCGCCTTGGCAGTGCGGACGAAGAGGAAGTCGTAGAGCTCGTCGAAGTACCATTTGTTGAGCAGGAACTGGTAAAGCACACGATGCTGCTCGGCGAGCTTGCGCGGCGTCGAGGGCGACTTGATGTACATGTACCAGGCGATCACGAAGCCGAGCAGCATGGCAATGAAGGGGCTGAGACCGACCCAGGCCGGGACGTGATGGAACTCTTCCACCAGTTCGTTTTCAGCGCCGGTGAAGAGCGCACCCTTCCAGAACTCCGCATATTCCTCGCCGTAGAAGCGGCCTTCGAAGAGGAAGCCGGCAACAACCGCGCCGATGGCGAGGATGTAGAGCGGCACCAGCATGACCTGCGGCGATTCGTGGACGTGATGCATGACTTCGTGGGAAGCACGCGGCTTACCGAAGAAGGTCATGAAGATCAGACGCCAGGAATAGAAGCTCGTGAAGAGAGCAGCGATGACCAGCAGTGTGAAGGCGAAGCCCGCGACCGGCGAGTGCGACGCATAGGCGGCCTCGATGATGACGTCCTTGGAGAAGAAGCCGGCAAAGCCGATCGGGGTGAAGGGAATGCCGACACCGGTAATTGCCAGCGTGCCGATCATCATCATCCAGAACGTCACCTTGATGTGCGGACGCAGTCCACCCATGTAGCGCATGTCCTGCTCACCGTCGACGGCGTGGATAACCGAACCGGCGCAGAGGAAGAGTAGAGCCTTGAAGAAGGCATGCGTGAAGAGGTGGAAGATTGCCGCGCCATAGGCACCGACGCCGAGAGCGACGAACATGTAACCGAGCTGCGAGCAGGTCGAGTAAGCGATGACGCGCTTGATGTCGTTCTGCACGAGGCCGACGGTCGCCGCGAAGAATGCGGTGATCGCGCCGATGATCGTCACGACGACGAGCGCATCATGCGAGAGTTCGAAGATCGGCGACATGCGGGCGACGAGGAAGACGCCGGCGGTCACCATGGTTGCGGCATGGATGAGTGCGGAAACCGGCGTCGGGCCTTCCATGGCGTCCGGCAGCCAGGTGTGCAGCAGGAACTGCGCCGACTTACCCATCGCGCCCATGAAGAGCAGCAGGCAGGCGCCGGTCAGCGCATGAGCCTTGTCGAGATGCATGCCGAAGAGGTTCAGGATCACCTCGCCGGCTTCACCGCCGCCTTCAGCCGGAGCGAAGGTCGAAGCATTGGCGAAGATCGTGTCGAGGTTGATCGAGCCGAACAGCACAAAGACGGTGGCAATACCGAGCACGAAACCGAAGTCGCCGACGCGGTTGACGATGAAGGCCTTCATTGCAGCAGCCGATGCCGAAGGCTTCTTATACCAGAAGCCGATCAGCAGATACGAGGCCAGACCAACGCCTTCCCAGCCGAAGAACATCTGGGCGAGGTTGTCGGACGTCACCAGCATGAGCATGGCGAAGGTGAAGAGCGAGAGATAGGCGAAGAAACGCGGACGGTGCGGATCGGTATGCATGTAACCGATCGAGTAGATGTGCACGAGTGTCGAAACAGTATTGACGACGATCAGCATGACCGAGGTCAGCGTATCGACGCGCAGCGACCAGGAGACGTCGATGCCACCAGACTGGATCCAGCGCAGAACCTCGACCTTGATCACGCCCTCGGGATGGCCGAGCGCAACCGTGAAGAAGACGACCCAGGACAGGATGGCGGCGATGATCATCAGGCCGCTGGTGACATATTCCGACGCCTTGGCGCCGATCGCACGGCCGAAGAGGCCAGCGATGATCGCGCCGATCAGGGGAAGGAAGACGATAGCCTTATAGAGGAACATGAGCCGCTCAGCCCTTCATCATATTGACGTCTTCGACCGCGATCGAACCGCGGTTGCGGTAGAAGACAACGAGAATTGCAAGACCGATCGCCGCTTCAGCAGCAGCAACGGTCAGAATGAACAGTGCGAACACCTGGCCGACGATGTCGTTGAGGAACGACGAGAAGGCGACCATGTTGATGTTGACCGCCAGCAGGATCAATTCGACCGACATCAGGATGACGATGATGTTCTTCCGGTTCAGGAAGATGCCGAAGATGCCGATCGTGAAGAGGATGGCGCTGACCGTGAGATAATGGGAAAGTCCGATGACCATGTTCTTTGTTCCTTGACCTCTCGGCTCAGCTTACGCCCTGGCCCGGCTTAACCTTGATCACCTCGACGGCGGTGGCAGGCGTGCGGGCAACCTGGCGGGCGATATTCTGCCGCTTGATATTGGTGCGATGCTTCAGCGTCAGCACGATCGCGCCGATCATGGCGACCAGCAGGACCAGACCGGCGATCTCGAAGAAGTAGACGTAGTTCGTATAGAGCACGTCGCCGAGTGCCGCCGTATTGGTGCGTTCGGTCAGCGCCGGGATCGGCATGGCGACGGTCTTGGCAATCTCGGGCGAGATCGCGCTGCCGCCGACGACGACGATGAGTTCGGCTGCGAGGATGAGACCGATCAGCGCGCCGATCGGCGCATATTCGAGAACACCGGCGCGAAGCTCGGTGAAGTCGATGTCAAGCATCATCACCACGAAGAGGAAGAGAACCGCGACCGCGCCCACATAGACGACGAGCAGGATCATCGCCAGGAATTCTGCACCCAGCAGCAGGAAGAGACCGGCTGCATTGAAGAACACCAGGATCAGGAACAGAACCGAGTGAACCGGGTTCTTCGCCCAGATGACCATGAACGCCGACGCTATCGCGACAAAGGCGAAAAGATAGAAAAATAGAGCCTGCAGACCCATGTTGGTGCCTTTTTCATCTTCCCCCGGGCAGCCGGGAGTTTCCCTGCCCGATAGGACTTCGCACAGCATTCGCCAGCAAAGCCCCGGTGCATGTTGACCGCGGCGGGCGTTGAGCACCCTTCCCGCGGCATTTCAAATTTCAATCAACGATAGGGCGCGTCGATCGCCATGTTGCGGGCGATTTCACGCTCCCACCGGTCGCCGTTTTCGAGAAGCCTCTGCTTGTCGAAGTAGAGCTCTTCACGGGTCTCGGTGGCGAATTCGAAATTCGGGCCTTCGACGATCGCATCGACGGGGCAAGCCTCTTGGCAGAAGCCGCAATAGATGCACTTCACCATGTCGATGTCGTAGCGCACCGTACGGCGTGTGCCGTCATTGCGGCGCGGGCCGGCTTCGATGGTGATCGCCTGAGCGGGACAGATCGCTTCGCACAGCTTGCAGGCGATGCAGCGCTCTTCACCGTTCGGGTAACGGCGCAGAGCATGCTCGCCGCGGAAGCGCGGGCTGACCGGACCCTTTTCGAAGGGATAGTTGATCGTCGCCTTCTGCTTGAAGAAGTAGCGCATCGACAGGAAGAATGCGCCGACGAATTCCTTCAGGAAGAGCGAGTTGATGGAGGCGGACAGGCTTCCCATCTTATTCTCCAATTTTGCCGGAAACGAGGTTGGACATCAGCCTGCCCATCCCGTCAGTTTCAGCACGAATGCAACGATGATGACCATGGCGAGCGACAGCGGCAGGAAGACCTTCCAGCCGAGACGCATGAGCTGGTCGTAGCGGTAACGGGGCACGAAAGCCTTGACCATGGCGAACATGAAGAACACCAGGCATGCCTTCAGCATGAACCAGATGATGCCCGGCACCCAGTTGATGAGCCAGAAATCGACCGGCGGCAGCCACCCCCCCAGGAAGAGGATGGTCGTCAGCGAGCACATCAGGACGACGGCCGCATATTCGCCGAGCATGAACATCATGTACGGAGCCGAGCCGTATTCGACCATGAAGCCGGCGACGAGTTCGGATTCTGCTTCCGGAAGGTCGAAGGGCGGGCGGTTCGTCTCGGCAAGTGCGGAGATGAAGAAGACGACGAACATCGGGAACAGCGCCAGCCAGTGCCAGTCGAGGAACGAGTTCGGCAGGCCGATCATGGTGCCGAGACCGGTGCGCTGGGCGTTGACGATGTCAGTCAGGTTCAGCGAACCGACGCAGAGAAGGACAGTGACGATGACGAAGCCGATCGAGACTTCGTAGGACACCATCTGCGCTGCGGAGCGCAGCGCACCGAGGAACGGGTACTTCGAGTTCGAAGCCCAGCCACCCATGATGATGCCGTACACTTCGAGCGAAGAGATCGCAAAGATATAGAGGATGCCGACATTGATGTTGGCAATGACCCAGCCATCTGCGAGCGGCACGACCGCCCAGGTCGACAGCGCCAGAAGCACGGTGACGAGCGGGGCAAGAAGGAAGACCGCCTTGTTGGCGCCGGCCGGAATGACCGGTTCCTTGAAGACGAACTTCAAGAGGTCGGCGAAGGACTGGAACAGACCGAAAGGACCGACGACGTTCGGGCCGCGGCGCAGCTGGACGGCGGCCCAGATCTTGCGGTCGGCAAGAAGGACGTAAGCGATGAAGACCAGCAGGCAGACGAGCAGCAGCAGTGACTGACCGATCATGATGATCGCCGGCCAGACATAGGTCGAGAAGAAAGAATCCATGAGTTCCTGCCCTTACTCTGCCGCGACTTTGAAATTGTTGCGGGCCAACGCCGAGCACTCGGCCATGACAGCCGAGGCGCGCGCTATCGGGTTCGTCAAATAGAAGTCTTTGACCGGCGACGCAAACCCGGATTTGTTCATCTTACCGGCTTTTTTCGCCAGTGCGGCAATTTGGGCGCTATCGCCTTCGGCGATCTCGTCGATGGCCGCAAAATGCGGGAATGCCGCATAGAGCTTGCCGCGCAATTCGCCGAGAGAATCAAACGGGAGCTTCTTGCCGAGCACGTCAGAAAGGGCTCGGATGATCGCCCAGTCTTCGCGCGCGTCGCCTGGTGCGAAACCGGCGCGGTTGCCCATCTGGGCGCGGCCTTCGGTGTTGACCCAGGTGCCGGACTTTTCCGTATAGGCGGCGGCCGGCAGGATGACGTCGGCGCCATGCGCACCGTTGTCGCCATGCGAGCCGATATAGACAGTGAACTTCGCAGCCTTCGCCGAGAAATCGAGTTCATCGGCGCCGAGCAGGAAGAGCACGTCCATGGTCTTCAGCATCTCGGCGGCATTGACGCCCTTGGCACCCGGCACGAAACCGAGGTCGAGGCCGCCGACGCGCGATGCTGCGGTGTGCAGCACAGCAAAGCCGTTCCAGCCTTCGGCGATTGCGCCGACATTGACAGCGAGCTTGGCGGCGGTTGCGAGAACGCCAGCACCATCCGTGCGGGTCAGCGCACCCTGGCCGATGATGATCATCGGCTTGGAAGCCTTGGAGAGGACTTCGGCGAAGGCGTGGCCGCCGTCGAGAATGTCCTTCAGCGTATCGGGGCCTGCGCCGAGATAATCATACTTGTAACGCATCTCGCCGCCCTCACCGATCACGCCGATCGGGAAACCGCCGCGACGGTAACGCTTGCGGATGCGGGCGTTGAGGATAGCCGCTTCGAAGCGCGGATTGGCGCCGATGATAAGCAGCGCGTCAGCCTGTTCAATGCCCGCGATGGTCGGGTTGAAGAGGTAGCTTGCGCGGCCGAGCGACGGATCAAGTGCCGCCCCATCCTGGCGACAGTCGAGGTTCTCTGAACCCAGCGACTTTACCAGTTCGGAGAGCGCATACATTTCTTCGACCGAGGCGAGATCGCCGGCAATCGCGCCGATCTTGTCGCCGGAGGTTGTCGAAACGGCCGACTTGATGGCGCCGAAGGCTTCGCCCCAGCTCGCCGGCTGCAGGCGACCGTCCTTGCGGACGTAGGGCCGGTCGAGGCGCTGCGTCTTCAGGCCGTCCCAGACATGACGGGTCTTGTCGGAGATCCACTCTTCATTCACCGCCTCATTGATTCGCGGCAGGATGCGCATGACTTCGCGGCCGCGAGTATCAACGCGGATCGCCGAGCCGACGGCGTCCATGACGTCGATCGATTCAGTCTTGTTCAGTTCCCACGGACGGGCCGTGAAGGCGAAGGGCTTGGAGGTCAGAGCGCCGACCGGGCAAAGATCAACGACGTTGCCCTGCAGCTCGGAGGTCATGGCCTGCTCGAGATAGGTGGTGATCTCGGCGTCCTCGCCGCGGCCGATCAGGCCAAGCTCGGAAATGCCGGCCACTTCCGTCGTGAAGCGGACGCAACGCGTGCAGTGAATGCAGCGGTTCATGACCGTCTTGACGAGCGGGCCAATGTACTTGTCTTCGACGGCGCGCTTGTCTTCCTGATAGCGCGAGGTGTCGATACCGAAGGCCATGGCCTGGTCCTGCAGGTCGCATTCGCCGCCCTGGTCACAGATCGGGCAATCCAGTGGATGATTGATCAGCAGGAATTCCATCACGCCTTCACGGGCCTTCTTGACCATTGGCGTGTTGGTGAAGACTTCAGGCAGTTCGCCGTTCGGGCCGCCGCGGATATCGCGCACGCCCATGGCGCAGGAAGCCTGCGGCTTCGGCGGACCGCCCTTGACCTCGACGAGGCACATGCGGCAATTGCCGGCAACCGACAGACGCTCATGGAAGCAGAAGCGCGGAACTTCAGCGCCGGCTTCTTCGCACGCCTGAATCAGCGTGTAATGATCCGGAACTTCGATCTCGTTGCCGTCAATCTTCAGTTTTGCCATCGTCACTCAGTCCTGTTTCCCATTCGCCGGATACCGGCAAACAAACCTATTTTTGCAACATCCATATTGCCAAGGCAGACATTTCGTCCGTCCTGGCGCTGGTATTGCCCAAATTCTCTTTTCGCCGGCTCCGAGACCCGAAACCCGCCATCGGCATTGCGACCCGAGGCCCCTGCCCCGCCGATCGATATGCCATTCCGCCGGCCATTGCCCGAGGCCGGAAACCTACTTCTTCCTGCGGCCCCGTGTCGCCAGCACCTTGGCCTGGCCGACCCAGTCGTCACGCAGGATCCGGCCGTCGACGCCGAGTTCGGCGTCCAGGTTCGCAACGTCCTGATCGTTCCATGCCGCGACATCGGCAAAGGTGCGGATGCCTCTCTTGTTCAGCACCTGCTCCAGTTTCGGGCCGATCCCGGCGATCAGTTTCAGATCGTCAGCCTTCCTGGACCTTGCGGCGGGCTTCGCCTTGGCAACCGTCGGCTTCGCCGCTTCCGTTGCCGGGGCCTTGCTGGAAACCACCGTCAGCTTCGGCTTTGCAGCCTTGCGAACCGGTGCAGCCGTTTCTGCCGGGCGAATATTTTCCGGACGGATATCCATCTCGGGTGCTTCTTCGTCCGGCGGCGTTTCATCAAGCGCTGCGGCCGCCAGGTTCGCCGTTTCAAGCGCGCCCTTCAGCGCACCGAAGAAAACGCCGGCCATCTGCGTGGAAATGCCGAAGCCGATCGCGGTGGCAGCGGCAAATGCCGCAGCCGGATGCGCCATCAACGGATGAACGGGGAAAGCACGCGCATTTTCCAGCATGCCGGCAGCAAGACGGCCGAAGTCAGCCGCAAAATCGGCTGCCCCTTCATTCATCTTGCCGTCGGATGCCTCTGATGTCATGCGCTTACTCAGCCGCCTCCAGAACCGCACCGTGATCGAGAGCATTGGCCGTATACTGGTCGATGCGCGCTTCGATTTCCGGACGGAAGTTACGGATCAGACCCTGCACCGGCCATGCGGCTGCGTCGCCGAGCGCGCAGATGGTGTGGCCTTCGATCTGCTTGGTGACCTGGAACAGCATGTCGATTTCGCGCTTCTGGGCGTTGCCACGCGCCATGCGCTCCATCACGCGCCACATCCAGCCGGTGCCTTCGCGGCACGGCGTGCACTGGCCGCAGCTCTCATGCTTGAAGAAGGCCGAGATACGAGCGATCGCCTTGATGACGTCGGTGGACTTGTCCATGACGATCGAGGCGGCCGTACCGAAGGAGGAACCGACGGCGCGCAGGCCATCGAAGTCCATCGGGCAGTCGATAATGTCCTTGGCCGGAACGATCGGGCACGATGCGCCGCCCGGGATGACGGCAAGCAGGTTGTCCCAGCCGCCGCGGATGCCGCCGGCATGCTTGTCGACCAGTTCGCGGAAGGTGATGCCCATGCTCTCTTCGACGGTGCACGGCTTGTTGACGTGACCGGAGAGCATGAAGAGCTTGGTGCCGACATTGTTGGGACGGCCGATCGCCGAGAACCAGCCGGCACCACGGCGCAGGATGGTCGGGGCGACGGCGATCGATTCGACGTTGTTGACCGTCGTCGGGCAGCCGTAGAGACCCATGTTTGCCGGGAATGGTGGCTTAAGACGCGGCTGGCCCTTCTTGCCTTCAAGACTTTCGAGCAGCGCGGTTTCCTCACCGCAGATATAAGCACCAGCGCCATGATGGACATAGATGTCCATGTCCCAGCCGAGCTTGTTGTTCTTGCCGAGAAGGCCGGCATCGTAGCATTCGTCGATTGCCGCCTGCAGGGCTTCGCGCTCGCGGATATATTCGCCGCGAACATAGATATAGGCGGCATTGGCGCCCATTGCGAAGCTCGCGACCACACAGCCTTCGATCAGCGTATGCGGATCGTTGCGCATGATATCGCGGTCCTTGCAGGTGCCGGGCTCCGATTCGTCGGCATTGACGACGAGGTAGTGTGGACGGCCGTCGCTCTGCTTCGGCATGAAGGACCACTTGAGGCCGGTCGGGAAGCCTGCGCCACCACGGCCGCGAAGGCCGGAAGCCTTCATCTCGTCGATGATCCAGTCGCGCCCCTTTTCGAGGATCTGCTTGGTGCCATCCCAATGGCCGCGGCTCATCGCGCCTTTCAGGGATTTGTCCTTGAGGCCGTAGATGTTGGTAAAGATGCGGTCTTTATCTTCTAACATGTCTCACACCTCTTACCGCGGCTTCTTGCCGAAGACCTTGATATATTCCGCTTCACCGCCCTTGGCGAGCGCCTTGGCCTGCTTGACCCAGTCGTCACGCTCGATGCGGCCGCGGAAATTCAGGAAACCATCGACCCATTCACGTTCGGCCTTCTTCCAGCCCGCGATCTGCGCGAAGGTGAAGATGCCGATTTCATGCAACGTTGCCTCGATCTTCGGACCGACGCCCGAGATCATCTTGAGATCGTCCGGCGCTGCCGGCTTTTCGATGCCGGCCGGACGATTCTTGTCGGTCAGCGAAGGCTTTACAACAGCTTCAGCAGCAGGTTTCGGCGCCGGCTCGGAAGCGGCCGTGCCGGAAAGCGGCTGAACTTCGGCAGCCTTGGCATTCTTGGCGGATGCCTTCGGTGCCGTTGCCGGCGTCTTCAGCGCCGCATTGGTCTCGGCATCGGTGCTCTTCGGGCGCGCAGCCTCGGAGGGCGGAACGGTGGCCCCGTCTGCCGGTGCGGTCGTTGCGGCTTTGTCAACCCAGGTGCGGGTGACGGTAACATCACCCAGTAGGGTCGTCGGGCCACCTTCGGGCGAGGACAGGTGGCGGTCGATCTGCGGGCCAACCTTGACGCTCGTGCCATTGCCGGCCGCGAACGTATCAATGATCTCTTCGAGGCGCTCGGGCGTCAGGTCCTCATAGGTATCCTTGCCGATCATCACCATCGGTGCGTTGACGCAGGCCCCGAGACATTCGACCTCTTCCCACGAGAGCGTGCCTTCAGCATTGCGCTCGAACGGGTGCTGGTGGATCTTGTTGCGGCATACGCCCATCAGCTTTTCCGAGCCGCGCAGCATGCAGGGCGTCGTGCCGCAGACCTGAACGTGAGCACGCGTGCCGACCGGATGAAGCTGGAACTGGGTGTAGAAGGTCGCGACTTCGAGAACACGGATATAGGCCATGTCCAGCATGTCGGCGATCTTTTCGATCGCCGGGCGGGTGACCCAACCATCCTGTTCCTGCGCCCGCATCAACAGCGGAATGACCGCGGACTGCTGACGGCCTGCAGGATATTTCTGAATCGTCTTTTCCGCCCAGACCGCATTGTCGTCGCTGAAAGCGAATGCGGACGGCTGGAATTGATCTTCGGCTAATCGACGAACGGACATTCTTCCTCACGCCTTGTCAGTTTAGCGTTCCACACCGCGAAGCAGTCAAAGACTGCATTTCACAGGCGTAGGCCGACTGGTCTTTTTGCATAAATACCACGAACTTGCCGCCGTTCGGCACGGCGGCCTTGATTTGATAGCCCTTGGACAAAAGCTCGCCCATGGACGACTGCTCTGCCGGCGACTGCGCCTCCTCATGGCCCAGCGGTGTGCCGAGCTTTCCGGCATCCTGCGCAAAGGCAGCGGAGGCCGAAAGAAGAAATGCTGCTGCGAGCGGCAGAGCCTGCATTAGCGGTCTACCTCACCGAACACGATGTCGAGCGAGCCGAGAACAGCCGCGACGTCGGCAAGCTGGTGGCCACGGCACATGAAGTCCATCGCCTGCAGATGCGCATAACCCGGGGCGCGGATCTTGCAGCGATAGGGCTTGTTGGTGCCGTCGGAGACGAGATAGACGCCGAATTCGCCCTTCGGCGCTTCGACGGCAGCGTAAACCTCGCCGGCCGGCACGTGATAGCCTTCGGTATAGAGCTTGAAGTGGTGGATGAGCGCTTCCATCGAACGCTTCATTTCGCCGCGCTTCGGCGGAACGACCTTGCCGTCGATCGAGGAGAAGGGTCCCGCCTTGGCATCACCGAGCAGGCGATTGACGCACTGCTTCATGATCTTCACCGATTCGCGCATCTCGATCATGCGGATCAGGTAACGATCGTAGTTGTCGCCGTTCTTGCCGACCGGGATGTCGAATTCGAGATCCGAATAGCATTCGTAGGGCTGCGCACGACGCAGATCCCAGGCAGCGCCCGAACCGCGCACCATGACGCCCGAGAAGCCCCAGGCCCAGCAATCTTCCAGCGAGACGACGCCGATATCGACGTTACGCTGCTTGAAGATGCGGTTGCCGGTGAGAAGATCGTCGATATCGTCGAGCTTGCCCGGGAACTCGTCGCACCACTTGCCGATATCCTGCACGAGCTGTTCCGGCAGGTCCTGGTGAACACCGCCCGGACGGAAATAAGCGGCATGCATGCGGGAGCCGCTGGCGCGCTCATAGAACACCATCAGCTTTTCGCGCTCTTCGAAACCCCAGAGCGGCGGCGTCAGCGCACCGACGTCCATGGCCTGAGTCGTAACGTTCAGGAGATGCGACAGGATACGGCCGATTTCCGAGTAGAGGACGCGGATGAGCTGGCCGCGAATCGGGATCTCGATGCCGAGCAGCCTTTCAACCGCCAGTGCATAGGCATGTTCCTGGTTCATCGGCGCCACGTAATCGAGGCGATCGAAGTAGGGAACGGCCTGCAGGTAGGTCTTGGTTTCGATCAGCTTTTCGGTGCCGCGATGGAGAAGACCGATATGCGGGTCGACGCGCTCCACAATTTCGCCGTCAAGCTCCAAGACAAGACGAAGCACGCCGTGCGCCGCCGGATGCTGCGGTCCGAAATTGATGTTGAAGTTGCGGACATTATGTTCTGTCATGGCGATCAGGCTCGCGTTCTCAGATAGTTGGTGAATGGCGGGAACAGGCCCACCAGCCGCCTTGAATTATTGCTTCGCTTTTTCATCGCCGGGCAGCACGTATTCGGTGCCTTCCCAGGGCGACAGAAAGTCAAAGTTTCGGAACTCCTGCTTCAGTTCCACCGGCTCGTAAACGACGCGCTTTGCCGCATCGTCGTAGCGAACTTCGACGAAACCTGTCGTCGGGAAGTCCTTGCGCAGCGGATGGCCTTCGAAACCGTAATCGGTCAGGATACGGCGCAGGTCCGGATGGCCGGTGAAGAGCACGCCGTACATGTCCCAGGTCTCGCGCTCGAACCAGTCGGCGCCCGGATAGACGGCGCAGGCGGACGGAACCGGCGTATCTTCGTCTGTTGCCACCTTCACGCGGATGCGCAGGTTCTTCTTGGGCGACAGAATATGATAGACGACGTCGAAGCGCAGTTCGCGCTGCGGCCAGTCCACACCGCAGATGTCCGTCAGGTTGACGAAGCCGCACTTGGCATCGTCGCGCAGGAACGTCAGCAGCGGAATCAGATTGTCGCCGGTCGTCGTCAGCGTCAGCTCACCATACTTGAGCTGCGAGGCGGCAATCAGGTTGCCGCGCGCTTCCGAAAGGTACGACGAAAGCTCAGTGAGGGCTTCGCTCATAATGTCCTGTCCTTGCCCTTAGCGTTCGATCGTGCCGGTGCGGCGGATCTTCTTCTGCAGCAGAAGCACGCCGTAAAGCAGCGCTTCGGCTGTGGGGGGACAGCCCGGCACATAGATGTCGATCGGCACGACGCGGTCGCAACCACGAACAACCGAATAGGAATAGTGATAGTAGCCGCCGCCGTTGGCGCAGGAGCCCATCGAGATGACGTAACGCGGCTCAGGCATCTGGTCATAGACCTTGCGAAGCGCAGGCGCCATCTTGTTGGTCAGCGTGCCGGCAACGATCATGACGTCCGACTGGCGCGGCGAAGCACGCGGTGCAAAGCCGAAGCGCTCGACGTCGTAACGCGGCATGGACAGCTGCATCATCTCGACGGCGCAGCAGGCGAGACCGAAGGTCATCCACATCAGCGAGCCGGTACGAGCCCAGTTGATCAGCTCGTCGGTCGACGTGACGAGGAAACCCTTGTCGGCGAGCTCATTATTGATCTCGCCAAAAAACGCGTCGTTGCTGCCGATCGGCTTGCCGGTCGAGGGATCGATGATCCCCTTCGGCTGCGGCGCTACGAGCGTCTGATTGCCAGCGGGGGCTACTCCCATTCCAGGGCTCCCTTCTTCCATTCATAGATAAAGCCAATGGTCAGCACGAAGAGGAAGACCATCATGGACCAGAAGCCGAACCAGCCGATGGCACCGAAGGAAACGGCCCACGGGAAGAGGAAGGCGACTTCAAGATCGAAGATGATGAAGAGAATCGACACGAGGTAGAAGCGGATGTCGAACTTCATGCGAGCGTCATCGAATGCGTTGAAGCCGCATTCGTAGGCCGAAAGCTTTTCCGAATCGGGCGCCTTGAATGCAACGGCAAACGGCGCAATGAGCAGCGCCAGGCCGATAACGAGCGCGATACCGATGAAAATAGCGATCGGAATATAGGAACTGAGCAGTTCAGTCATCATGTTCATCCCTGCTTGCGGGCGGCGCCGGGCGGCGCAACTGGGCAAATGCCCGGCAAGCGAACGTGCGTTGCAACAAGCCGTGGTTAGCGCAGCCGGAGCCCCGGCGCAAGACTTTTACAGAAGCTATTCGAACAGCGTGAGACGGACATTATCAAGCAGATGCAACGATGTCGCGACAAATCCGCAAATGTCGCGGAAGGCCGCATGGCTGACCCTCGGAAACTGCATGGCTTTTTGAAGATAAATGGCGCGAGTGACGGGGCTCGAACCCGCGACCTCCGGCGTGACAGGCCGGCACTCTAACCGACTGAGCTACACCCGCGCATTGGACCTTTCGGACCGTGAGGATATCACGAAACCGGACAGACAGCGTCAATTTGACGCCTGCTTGAAATGGCGCGAGTGACGGGGCTCGAACCCGCGACCTCCGGCGTGACAGGCCGGCACTCTAACCGACTGAGCTACACCCGCATTCTTTCAAGCAATCCGGTGCCTGAGCACCCTCTCCGAACGGGCTGGCCGTTGGGATGAGCGGCTAACTAAGGGGTTCGCCTTTTAGTGTCAAGCAGGTTTGGAGACAAAACCATGACAGTGCTGAAATTGTTTCGGAACCGCTTCGCCAATCTCCCGCAGAACCGGCAAATTCGCGTTCGTGACGCGGGCGCTCCCTGCCCCGCCTGCAGGCCATTGCATTGCCTTCGCGACCACTTACGCCTGTCGAGGAACTTTTCCACAGGCTGAGAAGCATAGGCGTGTCGTGAGCTGTTACCGGCCACGCGACGGCACCCGCCCAATCTCCGAATCATACTGCACGGCCACCGCTACCCTCAGGCCTTGCCAGCATACTGCTCGTCACTGACCTGCTCCAGCCAGTCTGCCACGCTGCCGTTCAACGCTTCCTGGATGGCAATATGGCTCATGCCAGTCTCCTCACTCGCCCCATGCCAGTGCTTCTCGCCCGGCGCGAACCAGACCACATCGCCGGCACGGATTTCCCTGATGTCTCCACCCCAGGTCTGCGCAAGCCCCCTGCCTGACGTAACGATCAGCGTCTGCCCCAAGGGATGCGTGTGCCAAGTCGTGCGCGCGCCGGGTTCGAAGGTCACGTGCGTGGCCTGCACGCGGGCGGGATCCGGCGCATCGACAAGCGGATCCAGCCGTACGGAACCGGTAAAATAGTCGGCCCGGCCTTTGGTGGAGGGGCGTGCGCCCGCAGTCTTGATATCCATGTTCTTTCCGTTCTTCCGTCGTGCGCAGTTGAAGCCGTCTTGGGCAAGGGTATTTCATCGCAGCAGGCGATCCAAGCGGTATCGGCGATTGCCGCTCTATCCGGCAGCTGCTACTGCGAGGGCCTTTCATCACGAACGGAGGATTTTTCATGAAACATCATGCTTTCGGCCGCCTGCCCTTCACCGTTACCGATGTCGGCTTCGGCGCCTGGCAGATCGGCGGTTCCTGGGGCGATGTCAGCGAAGCGGACGGCCGCGCTGCGCTGAATGCCGCACTCGATGCCGGCATGACCTTCATCGATACCGCTGACGTCTACGGTGATGGCCGCTCCGAGAAGATCATCGCCGACGTGCTGAAGGCGCGTGGCGGCGAGCGCCCGATGGTCGCGACCAAGGCCGGCCGCCGTCTCAACCCGCATGTCGCTGAGGGCTACAACAAGGCCAATCTCGAAGGCTTCATCGACCGCAGCCTGAAGAATCTGCAAGTGGACAGCCTCGACCTCGTACAGCTCCACTGCCCTCCGACGGAAGTGTTCTATCGCCCCGAGGTTTTCGCTGTCCTCGACGATCTGCAGAAGGCAGGCAAGATCAAGGGCTATGGCGTCAGCGTCGAAAAGGTCGAGGAAGCCTTGAAGGCGATCGAATATCCTGGCGTCGTCAGCATCCAGATCATCTACAATATCTTCCGCCAGCGTCCCGACCACCTGTTCTTCGGTGAGGCCCGCCGCAAGAACGTGGCAATCATCGCCCGTGTGCCGCTCGCAAGCGGCCTCCTCTCCGGCAAGATCACCCGCGACACCAAGTTCGCCAGCGACGATCACCGCAACTTCAACCGCAACGGCGAGGCCTTCGATGTCGGCGAAACCTTTGCGGGCGTGCCCTTCGAGGTCGGCCTGCAGGCGGTCGAGGAAGTGCGCAAGCTCGTTCCAGCAGGCGCCGGCATGGCAGCCTTTGCGCTGCGCTGGATCCTGATGGCAGAGGCTGTCACCGTCGTCATTCCCGGCGCGCGCAATGCCGAGCAGGCCAGGGCGAACGCTGCCGCCGCCGATCTGGCGCCGTTGTCGGCTGATGTCATGGCCGCGACCCGGGAGATTTACGGGCGGCTGATCGCTCCGCATGTGCATCAGCGCTGGTAGGCCCTGCAGACCATCAATCCCGGCCAGCAACTTGCAGGCCGGGATTGAGACATGTTCCCAGCAGGACCGCATCAGACCGTCACGACGATCTTGCCGAACTGCTCATTCGTTTCCAGGAACCGATGCGCTTCGACGATCTGCTCGAAGGGGAACGTCTTTGCTATGAGAGGCTTCAGCGCGCCGGACGCGAGCCCATCGAAAATAAAGGTCTTTGCGGCCTGAAGCCGTATCGGATCACGAATGATCTCATGGACAAGATAGCCGCGCAGCAGCAGGCATTTGCCGAGCACGGCAGGCAAAGGAAACGGTGTTGGCTGCGGGCTTAGTCCACCATATTCGATAAGAATGCCGCTCGAGGACATCGCCGCCGTCAACGGCTCGAAGATAGGTCCGGCCACGGCGTCGAGGACGACCCGAACACCTCCTTCTCCGGCGATCTCCCTTAGCCGCGCTTGCAAGTCCTCCTCCTGCGAGGCGATCACATGCGCGGCACCGGCCTCCTCCAATGCCTGACGCTTTGAAGAGGTTCTCGTAATCGCAATCGGCGTGGCGCCGATCACGTTGGCGATCTGGATTGCGGCAAGACCTACGCTGCTCGATGCAGCGGTAACAGCGACGAACTCCCCCCTTGATAGTCGGGCGATATCGATGAGGGCGCCGTAAGCGGTCAGATACGGCATCCAGAGAGCGGCAGCCTCCTCCCAGGAAAGTGTCGGCGGGTGCCTGACAACAGATGCGGCGGGAAATGTGACCAGTTCTCCATAAGCCGGCGAGCGGACCATCGAGATCGGCGGGATGATGCTGACAGCGTCGCCGGGCGCAAAGCCATCCACGCCCTCCCCTACCGCCTCGATGATGCCTGCCGCCTCGAGGCCAAGCCCCGACGGCAGTGGCGCGGTTTCGATATAGGTGCCGGATCTCAGCAGGGCCTCAGCTCGGTTGATCCCAAGAGCCCTGACGCGGATCTGAACCTGTCCCGGTCCAGGGGCTGGAATATCCATATCCTCAATGCGGAGAACGTCAGGACCGCCAAATTCATGAAAGCGGATTATGCGTGCCATTTCCCATCAACTCCAAAACAATCGGACTGAATGATCTATGCCAATTGGATTGGTGGAGATAAATTGAGCTCTGAGAAAGACAGAAGAAACTGTGAGTTTGCAATATGGATCGCCTTACCAGCATGACCGTCTTCGTAAAGGCCGTTGATCTGGGCTCGTTTGCGGCAGCGGCAGCAGCACTCGGCCTCTCCGGTCCGATGGTCGGCAAGCATATCCGCTTTCTTGAGGAGCGATTGGGAGTCAGCCTTATCACCCGGACAACGCGCCGCCAGAGCCTTACGGATTTTGGACGCGCCTATTACGAGCGCTGCCGCGTGATCCTCGCCGAGACCGAAGCCGCGGACGCGCTCGCGTTCGACCATCTTTCCGAACCATGCGGAAAGCTGCGCGTCACCATGCCCGCGCATTTCGGCCGGCATTGCGTGCTTCCGGTTCTGCTCGAGCTTGCAGGGCGGTATCCGAGCCTCGAACTCGATCTATCGCTCAGCGACCCCATTACCGATCTCGCCGATGACGGCTACGATCTCGCGATCCGTACCGGGGAACTCGCTGACAGGTCAGGGATTATCGCGCGGCGGGTCGCGCGCCAGCGCATGGTGGTCTGCGCCTCGGCGAGCTATCTCGATGCTCATGGCAGACCGGAGACTGTCGAAGATATCGGCAAGCACGATGCAATCATCTACGCGCGCTCCGCGCGCTTCAGCCCATGGCTCTTCCCGGATGGAGACCAGGCTCCAATAGAAGTTCGGCCGAGCGGCCGATTGCGGCTCGATGATCTCGATGCAATTGCAGATGCAGCGACAGCCGGCATGGGGCTTGCCTGGCTACCCTACTGGCTCATCCGCGAGCGCGTGCAGGCCGGGACGCTCGAAGTGCTGCTGCCAGGTCAGCCGGAATTTCTCTACGACTGCCATGCGCTGTGGCTGCAGACGCCGCACCTGCCGCTCAGGATCCGTCTTGCGGTCGACGCATTGGCCGCCGCACTGCCCAAATTCATGGCCTAACCCGGTCACGCCGTCAGCATGGTCGGGCCAAGGAAAAGGCCAGGCAAAGCCCGGCCTCTCCATTTCGCGGAATGTGAACTCAGTTCGTGGCGGACAGGTTGACCGGGAAGAACAGGGTTTCGCCCGAAGAATCGCTGACACCGTCATTGTCGGTCACTGCAAAGGCCTTGCCCGACGCGTCGAAGGCGAAACCTTCCAGCTTGTCGAGAACGTAGCCGTTGGTGGCCGACCTCAGGTCGCCGATGAAGTCATGGGCTTCCGTCTTCTTGACGACAGGCAGTTCGCCGCCGAGCTTGCCCGGCTTCAGGTCGGAGATTGCGACCTTGTAGAGCTTCTTCAGCTTGGCCGCGTCACCGACGAGATTGTCACGCTCGATAATGTAGACGCTGTCTCCCTGAGCCGTGATTTCGGAAAGACCGACCCAGCCACTCTCGCTCTTGTCCAGCGGGTAGCGTACGCCGCCCCATTCCTTCTTCTTCGGGTTATAGGAAACGAGCTTCACAAAACCCTTCTCGTCATCGTTCCATTCGCGCTGAACGGCCATCCACAGCGTTGCGTCATCGCCGGTGCCGATGATCGTGACACCTTCGAAGCCATAGCGGATTTCGTTGGCCAGCAGTTCCTTCGGAAGGGCGATCTCGGCCTTGATGTCGCCCTTGGCTGTGACGTTATAGAGCGCGTGCGGCACCAGGCGCTCGGTATAACCTTCCGAAGCGAGCCAGAAAGAACCATCGGCAGCAACGGCGATGCCTTCGATGTCGAGTTTCTGGGCCGGAGCGCCGTCACGCTTGACGATGAGGGCATCGGTGATGACGGCCGGCTTCTTGGTGGCGTCGATCGTGTAGATCGTCGGCTGCGAACCGAGGACGCTGTCGCTGACGGCGTAGAGCATGCCCGGCTTGCCCGGAACGGCGGCGAGGCCCGAAAGAGCTGCAAAGCCGATCGGGTTGCCGTCCTTCTCTGCGGAGACGATATGCGGATAGGCCTTCTCGCCTTCGCCGCGCTCGTAGATCATGACGTGCGAACGCGCACCACCGTCCTTGCCGAGGTCAAGCTCGTTGGCAGTAGCGAACAGGTTACGCTGGGGAATGGCGATTGCGCCTTCCGGAGAAATGCCCGACGGCAGGATCTGCAGCAGTTCCGGATCGGCACCCGTGTCCTTGTAGACACCGACGACGGAAGCGCGTTCGGCAAGAAGGAAGAACAGGTTGTCATCACCGAACCTGGCCGCTTCGAGACCTTCCGGCTCGACGCCCTTCGACGAAGAGCGGCTTTCCGGATAATGGCCGAGAGCGGCAACGGCGCGCTCGAAGGAACTGCCGGATTCGAAGAGAACCTTGCCGGTCTTGTCGAAAATGGTGAAGCCACGCGAGCCGCCTTCATAGTCGCCTTCGTTGGCAACGACGAGACGGTTGTCGTCCAGCCACTTGACCGCGTCGGGCTCACGCGGGACGCCCTTCTTCTCGCCGGTGAACTTCAGGGCACCGTCGCGCTTGGTGTCGATGCCGGAGAGGTCGACGCTGCCGGCGGTGAAATGCGTCTTCACCGTGCCGGTCGTGCCGTCGAGAATAATGATCTCGTTATTTTCCTGCAGCGTAAGCGCAATTTCGTTCTGGCTGTTGAAGGAAACGAATTCCGGCTCCGGGTCTTCAGGGGCAACGCCTGCAAGACCGGTGAGCGCAACGTGCTTGATCGTGCCGCAATCGACGGTGCCGTCGGTCTTGACCTGGAAGACGACGAGGTCGCCTGCCGGCATCTGCGGGATCTTGCCGTCGTTGACCTCTTCATCGCGTTCGTTTTCGATCGCGATTGTCCCGAGCGTCCTGTCCTTGTTGAGGGCGATCGAATCGGGCTGGCCGCCGAGGTCACAGGTCGCGTCGATCTTCTTCGAAGCGATATCGACAATTGCCAGACGGCCCGACGGCTTCTGCTTGCTTTCGCCGGTGTTGACGGCGACGAGCGCCTTGCCGGCTGCTGTCGTAACCGAGGTCGGCTCACCGTCCATCATCAGCGCGCCACCGGCCTTGGGTGCCTTGGCATCGGTGATGTCGATGAAGCCGATCGCGCCGAGCGGGCTGTCGCTGTAGATCAGCGTGTTGCCATCCTGCGAAGCGGTGATGATTTCGGCTGAGGTGGCCGAAAGCTTGTCCTTGTCGGCCGGCAGATTTGTTGCGACCGGGAAAGAGGCGATGCGGTTGAAAACCGGTTCCGCTGCTGCCGGGACCGCAACGGATGCAAGAAGCACGGCAGCGAGCGCTGCCTTGCGCGAAGACAATGTCATTGAAAAATCCCCCAATGCCGAAAAAATCGAACAGAGGGTTTTTGCGGGACTGCCATGACAGAGACATGACAGGCTGCGACATTTTGTACAGTTTGCGTCAGGCAGCCTGCCGTTCGCGACGCATCTCACTGCGCATGATGAAGAGCGAGGCGGCGAGAATGAGCGCGGCGCCCAGCCACAGATAACCAGCCGGCGCATAGCCAAAGAAAAGCCAGCCGGCGAGTACGTTCAGCGGCAGTTTCAGGTCATCGAAGGGCTGCACATAAGCGGCATCGGCGCTGGCGTAGGCGAGCGTCAGCAGATATTGCGCCACGACTGTCAGAAGGCCGGCCAGGAGGAAGAGCGCAAGCGTTGCGCCTGTCGGCACGGCGAGGCCCGACGCAAGTGCCAGGCTGCCATTGATCGGCGCGAGCAGCACCAGCAGCCAGACGGTGATCGTCTCCGGTTTCTCGATGCCCGTAAGGCTCTTTGTGATGAGCGACGAAGCACCCCAGAGAAGCGCCGAGAGGACAGGCAGGAGGGCGGCCCAGGTGAAGCTGTCCGACCATGGCTGGAGGATGATCATCGCGCCGACAAAGCCGACACCCGTTGCCATCCAGCGAGCAGGCCCGACGCGCTCACCGAGGAACAGGCGTGCGCCGAGAATGATAAAGAAGGGCGACGTCATCACAAGCGCGATCGCCTGCCAGATCGGCACCGAGGCGAGACCGGAGACCCAGGCTTCGACGCCGAGCGCGGCAAAGGCAACGCGCACGACATGCCGCCAGGGATAGCTGGTGCGCATCGCCGATAGGCCGGCCTTGCGCAAGAAGGGCAAGGAAAAGAGAAAGGCGAAGCCATATTGCCAGAAGGCTGCAGAAGCCGCCGGAAAGGCAAGCGTCATGGTCAGCCATTGGGTGACGACATTGAGAAGCGAGAAGGCAACGCCTCCGGCCACCATGAAGGCAGCGCCGGCGAAGGCGCGGGAATGCGAGACGGCTAGGGAATTCTGATTCATGTCTTCCATCCAGTACAGGGACCAAACATAAATCAGGACGCATGAGGCGACGGCACGCAGACGCGGCAGTCCCCTGCCCCGCACGGCCATGCTCATTCTCTTTCATCCGGACTTTAACCGTCGGCTCCGGAATCACACCGGATCTGCTGACCCTTCCTTGACCGAAGCTTCGGAAGGCGCTCGCGGGCTCGGGCCGAAACCCTTACCGCCGGTGGGGACTTTCACCCCGCCCTGAGAACACGAGCGTCGTAAAACAAACCGGCGCGTGCGGCAAGCGCCGAAAACAAAAAGGGGTCCGGCGATGCCGAACCCCTCAAAATCCTGCGCGGCCGTTCTCGTTTACGGCCGGCGGACTATCTCGTATCAGCCGTTGACGGCGTCCTTCAGGCCCTTGCCGGGCGTGAACTTCGGCACGTTGCGTGCCGGAATGTCGACTTCGGCGCCGGTCGAAGGGTTACGGCCCTTCGTGGCAGCGCGATGGGAAACCGTGAAGCTGCCGAAGCCAGCGAGGCGAACGTCGCCCTTGCTCTTCAGTTCAGCCTGTACAACGTCGAAAACTGCGTCGACGGCAGATGCTGCATCAGACTTCGTCAGTCCAGCCTTTTCGGCTACTGCGGACACGAGTTCATTCTTGTTCATGTTTCCACCCCTTTCTAAATGGTTTGAAACAACTCAATCTGTAAGCTAGGCGCAGAAATCGCTTTCATCAGGCCCGCCGAGAACCCAAAAACCCTGCAAATCAAGGAAAAGCAAGCGTCTACATGACGTTTTCACAAAAAAGGCCGGCGTTTCCGCCGGCCTTTTTCACGATTTGCAACAATTGGGCGTAAATGTGGCCGCCAAAGCTCAATGAGCTATGGCTGCACCTGCGTCATCGAGCCCTTCGACAGTCGCGATGACGGGCGTTTCAACCGTGCCATCCCATTCGATCGGCTCGGGACGACGGACCAGCGCGTGCTTGATCACCTCGCCCATACGGGAGACCGGAATGATCTCCATGCTGTTCTTCACGTTGTCAGGAATTTCGGCCAAGTCCTTGGCGTTCTCTTCCGGAATCAGCACCTTCTTGATGCCGCCGCGCAGAGCCGCAAGCAGCTTTTCCTTCAGGCCACCGATCGGCAGGACGCGGCCGCGCAGGGTGATCTCACCCGTCATTGCCACATCCTTGTTGACCGGAATGCCGGTCATGATCGAGACGATCGCGGTTGCCATCGCGACGCCGGCAGACGGACCATCCTTCGGCGTTGCACCTTCCGGCACGTGCACGTGGATGTCGCTCTTGTCGAAGCGCGGTGGTTCGATGCCGAAATCGACGGCGCGCGAGCGGACGTAAGAAGCCGCTGCCGAAATCGATTCCTTCATGACTTCCTTCAGGTTGCCGGTGACGGTCATGCGGCCCTTACCGGGCATCATGACGCCTTCGATCGTCAGCAACTCACCGCCGACTTCCGTCCAGGCAAGACCCGTGACAACACCGACCTGATCTTCGCGTTCAGCTTCGCCGTGGCGGAAGCGCGGAACGCCGAGATAGTCGTCGATGTTCGCGGCCGTGACGTGAACCGACTTCGTCTTGCCCTTGATGATCTCGGTGACCGCCTTGCGGGCGAGCTTCATCAATTCGCGTTCGAAGTTACGCACACCGGCTTCGCGGGTGTACTGCTGGCTGATCGCCATCAGGGCATCGTCGCTGACCGAGAATTCGTTCGGCTGCAGCGCATGTTCCTTGATGGCCTTCGGCAGCAGGTGCCGCTTGGCGATCTCGCGCTTTTCGTCTTCGGTATAGCCGGCGATACGGATGATCTCCATGCGGTCCATCAGCGGAGCCGGGATGTTCAGCGTATTCGCCGTCGTGATGAACATCACGTCCGACAGATCGTATTCGACTTCCAGGTAGTGATCCATGAAGGTCGAGTTCTGCGCCGGGTCGAGCACTTCCAGCAGAGCCGAAGAAGGATCACCGCGATAGTCCTGGCCGAGCTTGTCGATTTCGTCGAGCAGGAACAGCGGGTTGGACTTCTTCGCCTTCTTCATCGACTGGATGACCTTGCCGGGCATCGAGCCGATATAGGTGCGGCGGTGACCGCGGATTTCAGCTTCGTCACGAACGCCGCCAAGAGCCATACGAACATATTCACGGCCGGTTGCCTTGGCGATCGACTGGGCGAGCGAGGTCTTGCCGACGCCCGGAGGGCCGACGAGGCACAGGATCGGACCCTTGATCTTGGTGGCGCGGGCCTGAACAGCCAGATACTCGACGATGCGCTCCTTGACCTTCTCAAGACCGAAATGATCGGCTTCGAGGATCTTCTCGGCATTGTTGAGATCGGCCTTGATCTTCGACTTCTTGCCCCAGGGGATACCGAGCAGCCAATCCAGATAGTTGCGCACGACGGTGGCTTCAGCCGACATCGGGCTCATCTGGCGCAGCTTCTTCAGCTCCGCATCAGCCTTTTCACGGGCTTCCTTGGACAGCTTCGTCTTCGCGATGCGCTCTTCCAGTTCGCTCATCTCGTCGCGGCCTTCCTCGCCGTCGCCGAGTTCCTTCTGGATCGCCTTCATCTGTTCATTCAGGTAGTATTCGCGCTGGGTCTTCTCCATCTGGCGCTTGACGCGCGAACGGATGCGCTTTTCGACCTGCAGGACCGAGATCTCGCCTTCCATGAAGCCGAGCGCCTTTTCGAGGCGGGCCTTGACGCTGGTGGTCTCCAGCATCTCCTGCTTCTCGGTGATCTTGATCGAGAGGTGCGAGGCGACCGTATCGGCGAGCTTTGAATAGTCGTCGATCTGGCTTGCCGCACCGACAACCTCGGGCGAAATCTTCTTGTTGAGCTTCACGTAGCTCTCGAATTCCGACACGACCGAACGCGACAGGGCTTCCAGCTCGACCGGATCGTCATGCGGCTCTTCGAGCACATGGCCGAGGGCTTCGTAGAAATCTTCGCGGCTCGTATAGGTATCGATCTCGGCGCGTGCGCGGCCTTCGACCAGAACCTTCACCGTGCCGTCAGGAAGCTTCAGGAGCTGCAGCACGTTGGCAACCGTACCGACGCGGTGGATCGCAGACGGATCCGGATCGTCATCGCTGGCGTTGATCTGGGTGACCAGCATGATCTGCTTGTCGGAACCCATGACCTCTTCGAGCGCGCGGATCGACTTTTCCCGCCCGACGAACAGCGGCACGATCATATGGGGGAAAACCACGATGTCGCGCAGGGGGAGAACAGGATAAGCGGTGCTGCTCGCTACAGACGTTTTCTTCGTCATTTTTATTCCTTTCCATCGTCCCGTTACCGGGCTCTTTGGCGCGGCCGCTTGGGACCGGCCGGCACTCTCACTTGCTGTTACAAGTGGAGGTTCTGACTACGCTTTTCAAGCCACGTTAACGCCCGCGTTCCACGGTTGTGACAGCTTTATTACATGGAACGCCAACACAATGAAGCGCCTATCTGGAGCGACGCTGACCATTTCCGAACGGCCTAAAATAACAACACCAGCAACACGCTACGGAATCACAGCATCATTGCCAAGGGTCATCCTTTGCGCAATATCGGCCAAGGCTGTTTTCAACCTTGCCCGCAACTATTATCAGCGCCTGGCATAGGTTTTCAAATAGAAAGGGGCCTGCACAAGGCAAGCCCCTTAAAATAGCGGTTTTTAACCCAAGCTTCAGGCCGAGACGTTTGCCTTCTCGTCCTGGCGGTCGGCGTAGATATACAGCGGGCGGGCCGAGCCGCGGGCGACCTCTTCCGAGATGACGACCTCGCGCACGCCTTCCAGCGCCGGCAGTTCGAACATCGTATCGAGCAGGATCTTTTCCATGATCGAACGCAGGCCGCGAGCGCCGGTCTTGCGGATGATCGCCTTGCGGGCGATTTCACGCAATGCGTCCTCGTGGAAGGTGAGTTCGACGTCTTCCATCTCGAACAGGCGCTGGTACTGCTTGATCAGCGCGTTCTTCGGTTCGGACAGGATCTGGATCAGCGCGTCCTCATCGAGGTCCTCAAGCGTTGCCAGAACCGGCAGACGACCGATGAATTCCGGGATGAGGCCGAACTTGACCAGATCTTCCGGCTCCAGTTCGCGCAGCACTTCGCCGACGCGGCGGTCGTCCGGTGCCTTGACAGTTGCACCAAAGCCGATCGAAGTCTTCTCGCCACGGGCAGAGATGATCTTGTCGAGACCGGCGAAAGCACCGCCGCAGATGAACAGGATGTTCGTCGTGTCGACCTGCAGGAATTCCTGCTGAGGATGCTTGCGGCCGCCCTGCGGCGGTACCGAGGCAACCGTGCCTTCCATGATCTTCAGAAGCGCCTGCTGCACGCCCTCGCCCGATACGTCACGGGTGATGGACGGGTTGTCGGACTTGCGGGAGATCTTGTCGACTTCGTCGATGTAGACGATGCCGCGCTGAGCGCGCTCGACATTATAGTCCGCAGCCTGCAGAAGCTTCAGGATGATGTTTTCGACGTCTTCACCGACATAGCCGGCTTCCGTCAGCGTGGTCGCGTCGGCCATCGTGAAGGGAACGTCGATGATGCGGGCGAGCGTCTGGGCAAGATAGGTCTTGCCGCAGCCGGTCGGGCCGACCAGCATGATGTTCGACTTCGCCAGCTCGACATCGCCATTCTTCGAGGCATGTGCGAGACGCTTGTAGTGGTTGTGAACGGCGACCGACAGGATTTTCTTCGCCTGACGCTGGCCGATGACATATTCGTCGAGGACCTTGATGATGTCCTGGGGCGTGGGAACGCCGTCACGGGACTTGACCATCGAGGACTTGTTCTCCTCGCGGATGATGTCCATGCACAATTCGACGCATTCATCGCAGATAAACACGGTCGGTCCGGCAATAAGCTTCCGGACTTCATGCTGGCTCTTTCCGCAGAAAGAACAATAGAGGGTGTTCTTACTGTCGCCGCCGTTGCTGCCGCTGACCTTGCTCATATCACTTTCCTTCCAGCACGCCGCATTTCGAACGCGAAATCGCGGTCCACTCAATCAGCTCCCTGACGGCGCTCCCTACCCGGAGTTTCTGCCGACAAGGGCTTCAGGGGGTACGAACCGGGCCCAATCAATCATGTCCGGGTACCGGCGGCAACGAATTCCCCTTCGAATGCCGAATGCTATGTCACAAAAATTCAACATAGCATTAATAGTTACTATTAGCGTCTCCGCCGCCAGATGAAACCCCTTGTTCAATCACAAATGGGATAGAACTGTGGCGGCGAAAATACCATCCCTATTAATTACTAGGCCTGATCGCCTTCCATTTCGATGCGCGAGGTCAGAACCTTGTCGATGACGCCCCAGGTCTGGGCCTCGTCAGCATCCATGAAATGGTCGCGATCGAGGGTCTTTTCGACCTCCTCGTACGTACGGCCGGTGTGCTTCACATAGACCTCGTTGAGGCGGCGCTTCATCTTGATGATGTCGCGGGCATGACGCTCGATATCCGATGCCTGACCCTGGAAACCACCCGAGGGCTGGTGAACCATGATGCGGGAATTCGGCGTGGCGAAACGCATGTCCTTGTGACCGGCGGCCAGAAGCAGCGAGCCCATGGAAGCGGCCTGGCCGACGCAGAGCGTCGATACGGCCGGCTTGATGAACTGCATCGTGTCGTAGATCGCCATACCGGCAGTGACGACGCCACCCGGCGAATTGATGTAGAGCGCGATTTCCTTCTTCGGATTTTCGGCCTCGAGGAAGAGAAGCTGGGCGCAGACGAGTGTCGCCATATGGTCCTCGACAGGGCCCGTCAGGAAGATGATGCGTTCCTTGAGCAGGCGGGAATAGATGTCGTAGGAGCGTTCACCGCGATTGGTCTGTTCCACAACCATCGGCACGAGTGCCATAGCGGTATCGACTGGGTTTCTCATGTGCGTCCTTTTAACGTCTTTCCGGCGAAGGCCGGGAATCAAAGAAAAATGCCTTATCCCTACATAGAGTGTCCCCGCCCCCCTCTTCAAGACACGCATAAGGATAACGTTAAGAAGGGCGCGCGAGATATGGCTTTGACATTTCCCTATCCGGTTTCTCCCAAACGCCTGTTAACGGCGAGGCCAGCCCTTTCGCTCTCACAGCTTTTCTCTATGACAGGATGAAGGAAGGCTTACCGCGCTCGAGGAAAGTCGCGGTCATTTACCGGGCGGAAAGCTTACCGGCAGATATCGGCCAGATTGCCGACTCTAGCCTCCCGTCATTAATCAAACAGCGAGCTTCTTCGGCAAGGATGCGGCCACTATTCAAGGGGTTGCTGCCGTGTTCAATGTCACTACAGGTCTGTCCATCTGGTGTTCCGAAGCCCTTACGCTGGCTCTGGTTCTGTTCGTGGCCTGGCGCCACAACCGGAAAAGCGCCGCCTACCTTTTTTGGGGGCTCGGCTTCCTGTTCAGCGGCATCGGTTTTGCACTCGTTGCAGCCCGCGGCGAAATCCCCAACCTGCTTTCCATCGAAATCGGCAATGCCATCGCCTTGCTCGGACAGAGCGCCTGGGTTGCCGGCTTCCTGGCCCTCGACCGCAAGAAAATGGAATGGTGGGCGCTGCTGCCGCCGGCGATCTGGCTCGCGGGCGTCTTCCTGCCCTGGATCAACGAAGATTATTCCAACCGGGTCATTCTTTACAATCTCGCTTCGGCGACCGGCGCCACTGCGCTCGGCATGGCGGTTGCCGCCGGTGATATCCGCCGTGAACGCACGCGCGTCTTCCTGATGGCCGTCTTCGTGCTGCAGGCCTTCCTGTGCTTCGGCGTGGCCATCGCAATGGCGCTGATCCTGCCTTCGGATGCGCAGGCAACGAATTTCAGCGGTGCGGCCGCCATGGCGAGCGCCTTCCTGCTCACCATCGCGTTTGCGCTTACCTGCCGCCTCATCATGGAACGGTCGGAACGCCATTTGCGCGTTCTGACGCTGACGGACGCCCTGACCGGCGTGCTGAACCGCCGCGGCCTGCTCGGCTATTTCGACAAGATCCAGGAAAAGGCACATGACGAGCAGCATCAGGTCGGTGTCATCCTTTTCGACCTCGACCATTTCAAGCGCGTCAACGACCGCTTCGGCCATCAATCCGGCGATGCCGTCCTGACCGCCTTTGCCCGCCTTGCCCGCCAGTATATCCCGAACAATATCTTCGGCCGCATGGGCGGCGAAGAATTCGCAGCCTTCGTAACCGTGCGCGACCAAACCGAGGCGGAAGCGCTGGCGGAATCGATCCGCGCCGAATTCTGCCGCTTACCCGTCAGCACAGGCGAGGCACTGATCCCCGCCACCGTCAGCGTCGGCATCGCGCTTTCCTCGGCGATCGAGGCCAATATCGACCGGCTGGTCTCGGCTGCCGACCGGGCTCTCTATGCTGCAAAGGCCGCCGGCCGCAACTGCACGGTCGTCTTTGGCGAGGAAGAAACGGCAGCGCCCGCGCCAGGCGAGCCCAACTCCCATGCCGGCGAGCTCGTGCCGACCGTCGACGATCAGGTGGAAGCGCTTCGCCGCATGGGCGTGCTCTCCCGCGCAGGCTAGAGCATTTGTTTTTGCGCAATTCCGGGCGCAAAACCACTGCACTACATTACTGGAATAGCTCCAAGCGCCCATCTTTCCGAGGCACGGCAAATCCGCTAAGCCTCTGCCCATGATGATACCGCCCTTTCTCAAGATCGATCCCGCAACCCGCCATGTCTCGCTCGACGGCAGCGATCCGGCCTTCTACGGCAACCCGAACGCGGTCTATGCCGCGCTCCATGCCCATTGTCCCACCTTCTACTGGGAACAGCAGAAGCAGTGGTTCGTCACCGGCTATGATCATGTAAACGGGCTGCTGCGCGACCGCCGTTTCGGCCGGCAGATCCTGCATATTGCCAGCCGCGAGGAGCTCGGCCTTCCCGAGCCCGAACCGCATATCGCCGCCTTCGATCTCGCGGAGCGCTATTCTCTGCTGGAGCTGGAGCCGCCGGAACACACGCGGCTGCGTACGCTCGTCAACCGCGCCTTCGTCTCGCGCCATGTCGAGAAGATGAAGCCGGAGCTGGAAGAACTCGCCAACCGGCTGATCGACGGCTTTGCCGACAAGAGTGAGGTGGAGCTTCTTTCCGCCTTCGCAGATATCATCCCGGTGACGATGATCGCCCGCATGATCGGCATTCCCGAAGACATGGGGCCGCAGCTCCTCAAATGGTCGCATGCCTATGTGCGCATGTACATGTTCGGGCGCACCCGCGCGGACGAAGATGCCGCCGAGCAGGCGGCACGGGAATTTTCCGACTATGTGAAGACGGTCATTGCCGAGCGCCGGGCCGAACCGCGCGACGACCTGCTGACCCATATGATCCATACCGAGCACAAGGGCCAGTACCTGACGGAAGACGAGCTCGTCTCGACGACCATCGTGCTGCTCAACGCCGGCCATGAGGCAACGGTCCACCAGATCGGCAATTCGGTGCGCGTCATTCTGGACAGCGACTACGATCCGGCCGAGCTTTTCCGTGACGAAACCGCCACCGAGCGTACCGTCGAGGAATCGCTGCGCATCTGCGCGCCGGTCCACATCTTCCAGCGATGGGCGCTGGAACCTGCCGAGATCGACGGCATAGAGTTCAGGCGCGGCGACAAGGTGAGCATGATCCTGGCGGCCGCCAATCTCGATCCGGCGAAATTCAGCGATCCCCTCGCCTTCAAGCCCGACCGCAACGAGGCGCCCAATCTTTCGTTCGGCGCCGGCATCCACTTCTGCATCGGCGCGCCGCTGGCGCGGCTGGAGCTCAATGTCGTGCTGCCGATCCTGTTCAAGCGCCTGCCGGGGCTCAAGCTTGCGAAGACGCCCGTCGTCAAGGACGTCTATCATTTCCACGGCCTCGACCGCCTGGATCTCGCCTGGTAAGCCATTTTTCCGATATCACGAAAGAAACGGCCGCCATGCTCATCGCATGCCGGCCGTTTTCGTTTCCGCAGAGGGAATGTCGTATCAGCCGTAGCGGCCGGTGATATAATCTTCCGTACGCTTGACCTTCGGCGACTGGAAGATCTGCGTGGTCGGGCCATATTCGATCAGCTCGCCGAGATACATGAAGGCGGTGTTGTCGGAGATGCGGCTTGCCTGCTGCATGTTGTGGGTAACGATGACGATCGTGAATTCGCCCTTCAACTGCGCGACCAGCTCTTCCACCTTGGCAGTCGAGATCGGGTCAAGGGCCGAGGTCGGCTCGTCGAGCAGCAGAACTTCCGGACGCAGTGCTACCCCGCGGGCAATGCAAAGACGCTGCTGCTGGCCGCCGGAAAGGCCGAGACCGCTGCCCTTCAGCTTGTCCTTGACTTCATCCCAGAGGGCGGCCTGCCGCAACGCCTGTTCGACGCGGATATCCATGTCGGCCTTGTTGAGGCGCTCGTGGTGGCGAATGCCATAGGCGATGTTGTCATAGATCGACATCGGGAACGGCACAGGCTTCTGGAAGACCATGCCGACGCGGGCGCGCAGCTCGTTCATCGAGAAGCTCGGGTCGAGGATATTCTTGCCGTCGAGCTTGATCGAGCCGGTGGCGCGCATCTTCGGATACAGCATGTAGATACGGTTCAGGATGCGCAGCAGCGTGGACTTGCCGCATCCCGACGGACCGATCAGGGCCGAAACCTGGCGCTCAGGGAAGCTCAGGCTCACATCCTTGATGGCGTGGGCGTCGCCGTAATAGAAATTGACTTTCTCGAGAGCGATCTTGTCTTTGGCCATCGGCTTTTCCGACTTGCTGGCGGCGTCGAAAGTGTCTTGGGACTGAAGCATCATTTCCCACCTTTTCGGTTCAGAACGGAGCGCGATACGACGCTCAGGATTAGAACGACGGCCGTCATCACGAAGGCACCGGCCCACGCAAGATTCTGCCATTGCTCATAGGGGCTCATGGCGAACTGGAAAATGACCACGGGGATGTTCGCCATCGGCTGCGACATATCGAGGCTCCAGTACTGATTGTTCAGAGCCGTGAACAGCAACGGCGCGGTCTCACCGGAAATGCGGGCGATCGCCAGAAGGATACCGGTGAGGATGCCGGTCGACGCGGCGCGATAGAGGACGTTGACCGTGACCTTCCAGCGCGGGATGCCGAGCGACAGGGCTGCCTCGCGCATCACGTCAGGAACCAGCCGCAGCATCTCGTCGGTCGTGCGCACCACGACCGGCAGAAAGATGAAAGCCAGCGCGATGCCGCCGGCAAAGCCGGAGAAACGTGCCGTTGGGCGAACAACCAGCTCATAGACGAACAGGCCGATGATGATTGAGGGCGCCGAGAGCAGGATGTCGTTGACGAAGCGAATGACCTCGCCGAGCTTCTTGCCGCGGGCGAATTCCGACAGGTAGGTGCCGGCGAGCACCCCGATCGGCGTGCCGATGACAACAGCAAGCACGACCATCAGCAGGCTGCCCATGAAGGCGTTGGCAAGACCGCCGCCATCTTCACCAGGCGGCGGCGTCATTTCGGTCAAAAGCGTGGGGCTCAGGGCGGACAGGCCGTGGATCAGCGTTGTCCAGAGTATCCAGACAAGGAAGACGAGGCCAAGCACGGTGGCGATGCCGCAGAGCGTCAGAGCGATGGCGCTGCTGAGCTGGCGCCGACGGTAGAGCGAACCGGAATAGGTAGCCATGATTACTCTCCCCTCTGCTTTGCCATACGCACCAGCATCAGCTTGGCAGCAGCCAGGACAATGAAGGTGACAACGAAGAGGATCAGGCCGAGTGCTGCGAGCGACGACCGGTAGAGGTCATCCGAAGCCTCTGCAAACTCGTTGGCAAGCGTTGCGGCAATCGAGGTGCCAGGCTCCATCAGCGACACAGCGATATTGTGGGTGTTGCCGAGAACGAAGGTGACCGCCATGGTCTCGCCGAGCGCACGGCCGAGGCCGAGGAATATGCCGCCGACGACGGCTGTGCGGGTATGCGGAATGACGATGTCGCGCACCACTTCCCACTTGGTCGAGCCCAGCGCATAGGCCGATTCCTTCAGCTGTGCGGGGACGACGAGGAAGACGTCGCGCATGACGGAGGAGATGAAGGGGATGATCATGATCGCCAGCACGATGCCCGAGGTCAGCATGCCGATGCCGAGCGGAGCCCCCGAAAACAGCGCGCCGATCAGCGGGATCGGGCCAAGCCAGTCGATCAGCACCGGCTGGATGTAATCCGACATGAAGGGCGCGAAGGTGAAGAGACCCCACATGCCGTAGATGATCGAGGGGATACCGGCGAGAAGCTCGACAGCGCCGCCGATCGGGCCGCGAACGGAGCGCGGCGCAACTTCGGTGATGAACACCGCAATACCGAGGCTGACGGGAACACCGATGATCATGGCGAGCGCCGAGGTCACCAGCGTGCCGTAGATCGGCACGAGACCCGCGAACCGCTCGGCAACCGGGTCCCATTCAGTGCCGGTCAGAAAGCCGAAGCCGAACGTGCGGAAGGCGAGAAGCCCGCCCATGGCCATGGAGACCGCCGCTGCCAGCAGGGCGAAGAGAACAAACAGGCCGCAGCCCAAAACTATCCAAAAGAAAATACGATCGCCTGCGGCGCCGTCGCGGCGCTTCACGCCCGCGATGTCGGCGGGCAGCGATGCCAATGCTTCGCTCATATCCGTACGCTCTGCTGCTTTGAGGGGGTGTCAAAGGCATTTGGGGCGGAAAGCAAAGCTTCCCGCCCCGACCGCAGTTTCGTCAGGATCAGCTCTTGAAAGAAGCCGTCCAGTAGTCTTCGATCTGCTTCACGAGCGTGTCCGGAAGCGGAACGTAGTCGAGCGAAGACGCTTCCTTCTGGCCCTTTTCGAGAGCCCACTTGAAGAAGGAGAAAGCAGCCTTGGAGCGCTCGGCGTCCTTCGGCTCCTTGTACATGATGGCCCAGGTGGTTGCCGTGATCGGCCAGGCCTTTTCGCCCGGAGMGTTAGTCATGATCAGGTAAAAGTCCTGGGCCTTGCCCCATTCTGCGCTTGCAGCGGCAGCCGAGAAGCTCTCGGCATTCGGCTTCGGATACTGACCGGCAGCGTTCTGAACCAGAACGAAGGGCAGCTTGTTCTGCAGGGCGTAGGCGTATTCGACGTAGCCGATGGAGTCCTTGACGCGGGTGACGTATGCGGCAACGCCTTCGTTGCCCTTGCCGCCGATACCGACCGGCCAGTTGACCGCGGTGCCTTCACCAACCTTCGACTTCCAGTCCGGGTTTACCTTCGAGAAGAAGTTCGTCCAGTTGAAGGACGTGCCCGAGCCGTCTGAACGGTGAACAACAGCGATCTGGCTGTCGGGCAGCTTCAGGCCCGGGTTCAGGTCGGCGATTGCCTTGTCGTTCCACTTGGTGACGTTGCCGAGGTAGATGTCGGCGAGAACCTTGCCCGAAAGCTTCAATTCGCCTGACTTGATCCCCTTGACGTTGATGACGGGAACGATGCCGCCGACAACCAGCGGGAACTGGCCGAAGCCGCCAGCCGTCAGGTCTTCCGGCTTGAGCGGGGCATCGGAAGCGCCGAAGTCAACCGTGGCAGCCTTGATCTGGGCGATACCACCGCCCGAACCGATCGACTGGTAGTTCAGCTTGTCACCGGTTTCCTTGTTGTAGTCCGCGGACCACTTCGAAAGGACCGGATAGACGAAGGTGGAGCCAGCGCCGGTAATGTCAGCGGCGGAGGCCGAGACTGCCAGAGCGGCAACCAGGCCAGCGCCGAGGCAGGCCGAAAGAAGTTTCTTGGTGAGCATTTGCGACTCTTCCCTGATGGAACTAGAGGACGACGAGGTCCGGCGCCATGGAGGGGGTGTCCATTGTCGAGAGCGCTGAATTTCCTCGTCACGGGAAGGCGGGCTAGGCGTCTATTATTACAGTTTGATGACAGCCGGAGGCAGGCGCCGCGACATGCAAAGCTGTGCATAAGCCGCTGAAGGCACTGACCTTCCGAATGAATCGCGCGTTAACAGGGCCTTACCGAAGGAGGTGCGGCCCTATTGCCGCAGGGCTGCGGTCGATTGCCGCAGCAATGCCTGAAAATGTCGCTTTCAGACGTCGAATTGCTCCCAAGCCGAACGGCAGCCAGAGCGCTGGCGCGATCTGCCTGGCATCACGCTGCATGCTCCCGGAGCTTGCTGGATATGTCGAGTGCCGACATCGGTTTTCCGATCAGATAGCCTTGCAGTTGATCGCAGCCCGCCTCCCGCAGGATCTCAGCCTGGTGCGCATTTTCGATGCCTTCCGCGGTGACCGGAATCTGTAGCGCGGTCGCCAGGGAGATGGTTGCCCGAAGTACATCGGCACCATTCGAGCTTTGGTCGAGGGCGGATACGAGCGAACGGTCGATCTTCATTCGATCAAAGCCGAACTGCCGCAACGCGCCGATGCTCGCATAGCCGCAGCCAAAGTCATCAAGCGCGAATTTTATGCCAACCTGTTTGAGATGATCTATCGACCGGCGGGCCTGGTCCGGATTTGTCATGAGAACACCTTCGGTGATCTCCAATGTCAGGCGCTTCGGATCGAAATCGAGGCCCTGCAGGAGCGAGATCACTTCGGCGGCGAATTCCGGATTGCAGAGCTGGACCGGTGAAACGTTGACCGACAATGCCAGGCCGGGCCAGTTCTTGGCATGCTCGATCGATGTTTTCAGCATGAGGGTGCCTAGCGCATCGATGAGACCGCACCTTTCGGCGAGCGGGATGAAAATCTCCGGGCTTATGTTTCCTGTCGGGGTTCGCCAGCGCGCCAGTGCTTCAAGGCCCGTGACAGCGCCTGTCGCAGCAGAGACGAGAGGCTGGAAAAAGGCTTCGATCACACCGTCGCTGATGGCGCTCTTCAACAGAGCTTCCATTTCGGCGACCTTCTGGCGCTCTCGATCGAGCTCCGGGTCGTATTCGATCGCTCGGCCCCTGCCATTTTCCTTGGCGCGGTAAAGCGCCATATCCGCCCTGCGGAGAAGCTCCAAGGGCGATAAGTCTCCGTCAAGCGCGGCAGTGCCGATGCTTGCGCCAACTTCGATCGTCCGCCCATCGATTTTCAAGGGCTCGGCGAACAGCGCCAGAATAGTCGCTTCTATCTCTCCAGGCGCGGCAGACCCAATCTGCACCAGCGCAAACTCGTCGCCTCCCAATCGGGCCGCAGCGACGACTTCAGGGTGGCAGGCGACCAGGGCGTTCGAAACGATCCGGATAAGGTCATCGCCGACCGCATGCCCCCATGCGTCGTTGACAGCCTTGAACCCATCGAGATCGACCAGATAGAGCCGGGGCTGCGCAAGATCAGTGCCCTGCACTTCTTCCAGCAGTGAGAGAAGCCCTTGCCTGTTCAACAGGCCGCTCAGGCTATCGTGGTTCGCTTCGAAAATCGCTGCTTGTGCCAATTGGCGCAGGCGCCGCGCCTCGGAAGCGCCCACCAGAAGAACGCCCCCCAAGAACATCACAAGGATAATGATGGCGGCCGATATGTAGGGATAGACCTGGTGAAACACGGCGCTGCCAGGCGCTTTGCTCGGCCACACAAGATGGCCGATGACACCGCCCTGCATGTCCGTGATGGGTGTGTTCAGCAGGCCTGGCTCCGGCGCGGTCGCAAGGTGCAATCCGTCGAGTTCGTGTTCGCCCGAAAGAATGTCGAGAACTTCCGGCGTGAGATCCTTGTAGAGGCTCAGCACACTCAGCTTCGGAAGGTCGCCTTCTGCGGTGAAAGGCTGGATTGCCTGCGATACGATTAGCGCGATGCCCGTTTCGGTCCGGATGAAATTGACCACCGGCGCCTGTCCGGCATCGGCAGCCTTGTTGATCTGCTGGAAAAAGCCCTCGCCGAAAAAGGCGCTCGGCTGGAAAGGCTTACCTTTGGCATATGCGGAGACGATCGAAGATTGATCGGGGCCGATTACGACCGCGCCGTCATAGAGCGGGTAATCCGCGGTTGTTTTACCCCAGTTTTCATAGGCCCAGTCCGCCGCGCCTGGAGACGAGATCGCCTTATAGGCATCATCCCATACGGCGTTATCCGTGGTTGTCGCGCTCAAGCGATTGACAAGAGCTGCGATCGCCGCGCTGGCGGCGCGCGTGGCCCTGGCATCGTCGATCTCGTTTGCAGATCGTGTCATCGCGACGACGACATGGGCCATGAGGCCTGTCAGCGCGAGAGCGACGACAAGGAAGCATACGGTTGTCGCAATGATGGAAGACGTCTGAGACCGACCGCGTCTACGCGCAAGATTCGACGACATGCAAATCCCAAAAAGATGAATTGCAAGGGCATGTCTTTGGTGACGGCAGGAGACATCATGTCCGCAATGCGCTGCAGATGAGCTTTAGCATTTGATGATGTAGGCACTCTTAATAAGAAGGATCAAAAACCTTCTATCCGGCCCGGCGCTCAAACCTTGATCACATAATCCTTGCGAGTCGTTTCAACGACTTCCCAGGTTCCTTTAAAGCCCGGCCTCAGGACAAGGCGGTCGCCGGCCCTGAGATGGACCGGCTCACCGCCATCCTCGGTCACGATCGAATAGCCGGAAAGCAGGCTGAAATATTCCCACTCCTCGTAGACGATCCGCCACTTGCCGGGTGTTGCCTCCCAGATGCCGGCGTAGAGGCCGCCCTCGGCCTCCTCGAGATTCCAGGTGCGAAATTGCGGATTACCCGAAATGATGCGTTCGGCTGCGGGAGCGCCGACTTCCGGTTCGACGCCGCCGATATCGAAGGAGATCGCGTTTGCCATGGTCAGCCTTTCCTTCAGTGTCCTTCGCGGCAAAGATTAAGCACAAAAAGAGCGACATCGGCAGAGTCAAAAACTCGCCGACCATCGCCCCGACTCTATTCGAATCGCACGCTGATCCTATGGCTGTATCCCAACAAACGCAGGCTGCAAAATTGCAAACCTTTGCTGCGGAGGACACTCCGTCTTCTTCGCCTGGCGTGTCGCCCAGCTGACGTATTAGCACAAATTGATATATGTCCGAGAGCGTTGCTCTATGTGAAAATGCGTCCCCTAATCCCACAAGGGAGGCAACCATGAAGCCTTTTTGTGTCGCACTGACGATTTGCCTGTTGTTCGGGACGTCGGCAAGTCACTACGTCTCCCTTCCAGGTTATGCGTTCAGGACAGACCCGACTTGCCACCGCACCGTCTCTAAACTCCAGTTCGACAGGAGATGCGATTGGCCGAAAGTCGGAATAAAAGACTTTTCGCAGCCGAACCAGTTTGGCTTGGGGCTCTAAATGGTCCGCGATTTTCGTCCGATCGGACGAAAGCCGCGTCCGAGTCTATTCCACTCGGACGCTGATCCCATGGTTGTATCCCGACAAACGTAGTCTGCAAAAATACAAGCGTTGCGAGGGACGCTCAGATCTTCGACAGCGACTGCTCGAGGTCGGCGATGATGTCCTTCACGTCCTCGATGCCAACGGAGAGGCGCACCACGTCCGGTCCGGCGCCTGCGGCGACCCTCTGCTCGTCGGTCAGCTGCCGGTGCGTGGTGGAGGCCGGATGGATCACGAGGGAGCGTGTATCGCCGATATTGGCGAGATGCGAGAAGAGTTCCAACCCCTCGACCAGCGCCTTGCCAGCCTCGTAGCCGCCCTTGACGCCGAAGGTGAAGACCGAGCCGGCGCCCTTGGGTGAATAGCGCTGCTGCAGGGCGTGGTTCGGGTCATCTTCGAGGCCGGAATAATTCACCCAGGCGATCTTGGAATGGGCCTTGAGCCATTTGGCAACATCAATCGCATTGTCGCTATGACGCTGCATGCGCAGCGGCAGCGTCTCGATCCCGGTCAGGATCAGGAAAGCGTTGAAAGGCGAGATGGCCGGGCCGAGGTCGCGCAGGCCGAGCACACGGCAGGCGATCGCGAAGRCAAAATTGCCGAAAGTCTGGTGCAGCACGACGCCGTTATATTCCGGCCGCGGGCTGGAGAGCATCGGGTAATTGCCGGTCTTCGACCAGTCGAAGGTGCCGCCATCGACGATGATGCCGCCCATGGAATTGCCGTGGCCGCCGAGGAACTTGGTCAGCGAATGCACGACAATATCCGCACCGTGCTCGATTGGTCGAATGAGATAGGGTGTCGCCATGGTGTTGTCGACGATCAGCGGCAGGTCGTGACGATGGGCGATTTCGGCAATCGCGGCGATATCGACGAAGGTACCGCCCGGATTGGCAAGGCTTTCAATGAAGATCGCTCGCGTCTTGTCGTCGATCCTGCTCTCGAAATCACTGGGGTTCTCAGGGTCGGCCCAGCGTACCTGCCAGCCGAAATTCTCGAAGGCATGGCCGAACTGATTGATCGATCCGCCATAGAGGCGGCGGGCGGCGACGAAATTTTCGCCGGGGCGCATCAGCGTGTGGAAAACGACCATCTGCGCTGCATGACCGGAGGCGACTGCGAGCGCTGCCGTGCCGCCTTCAAGGGCTGCGACGCGTTCTTCCAGGACCGCCTGCGTCGGGTTCATGATGCGGGTGTAGATATTGCCGAATTGCTGCAGGCCGAAGAGGGCTGCGGCGTGGTCGGAATCGTTGAAGACGAAGGCCGTGGTCTGGTAGATCGGTGTAATCCGCGCGCCGGTCGCCGGATCGGGCTGCGCGCCCGCATGGATCGCCAGCGTGTTGAATCCCGGATCGTTTTTGGCCATGTCGTCCTCCCGTACAATTGTTGACGGGCGCGATCATAGCCGCTCGAACATGAAAGTTAACCGCGATCTTTTTCAACCGCGGCGCGTTCCGGAGAAAATCCGTTCTGCCTGACAGCGTCAGCCGAAAAGACGCGGATACTCGATTGCCGGGCAGCGGTTCATGACGACCTTGATACCGCCGGCTTCGGCCTTGGCGGCGGCTGCATCGTCGCTCACGCCAAGCTGTGCCCACACGACCTGCGGGCGGGGATCAAGTGCCAATGCCTCGTCCACCACCCCGTCAAGATATTCGGATGCGCGGAAGACCTCGACCATGTCGACCGGTTCGGGGATGTCGGCAAGACGTGCGTAAACAGTCTGCCCGTGGATCTGCTTGCCCGCCTGCCCCGGATTAACGGGAATGACCTTGTAGCCGCGCGACAGGAGATAGCCCATGACACCATTGCTCGGCCGGGCCGGATTGGGCGAAGCCCCCGTCAGCGCGATGGTTTTGACGGATTTCAGAATACCGGAGAGATAGTCGTCGGCATAGGCATCATGGTTCATATCTGCTGTCTCCTGGAACTGGATCTCACAGTCGCGATTCATTGAAACCGGCGGCCCGTTTGCGCGTATATATAGGTGCCGGAAATCTAAGGGAGAAATTGTGCCATGAAAAAAATCGCCGTTACCCTCGCGCTTGTGCTCGCCGCCTCGCCGGCGCTTGCGATCTCGCGCTACAATCCGCTCACCATGAGCTGCCAGAGCGTGCGCGCAGCGATCCATAATCAAGGCGCAGTCATCTTTCGCTACACTTCACCCCGCGGCCTTCCTCTCTACGACCGCTATGTCCGAAACAGCAATTACTGTGATGCGACCGACTATGCGGAATGGACGAGCATTCCCTCAAAGGACAACCCCAAGTGCCGGGTGCTGAACTGCCAGAACATAGACAACCTGGACGGGATGTTCTTCATTCCACACTATAATCTCTAAGCGAGCATTCATTCGGAATTTTGAATATTATCGATCCTTTCGCATCTGCGAAAGGACTCGTCGTTCAATCTGTAGATACAAAATATCTCAAGAAACTCGCTTTGATTGTAAATTTATAACCATTTCAAAGTTATAGAATAATGTCTACATTTCAGCAGCATAGGATTGTCGACATTCTCTCGCCATGGCTGAATTTCACCTTTCATACATAATTTGATCACGATATGTTCATGTGTCCATTAGTAACATCTCATAGTTGTGTGAGATAAGCGGAATTGAACGTATTTCGAGCGCACGCAGAAATTGCCACATCAATGGGCAATTGTTCGCTTCATTGATCCATGCTATTGAATTTGGACCGTGTGGAGTACACCTTGCAGATCAAATCGCGCAAACACAGGTTGTTATTTCAAGGCGGGCTCAAACGGGAAAGCTGTGATGGTTTCCCATATTTTGCTGCAGTGCTCCCGGATCATTCACCTTGCCCCTCGACGTTATTCTTCTTGTCCTTTTCGGTGCGCTTCTGCACGCGACATGGAATGCCATCATCAAAGCCGGCAAGGACAAGTCACTTGATGCGGCGCTGATCTCTGCAGGCGGCGCTGTTGCCTCGCTGCCATTCCTGCCGTTGCTTCCCCTGCCGCAGCCCCAGGCGTGGCCCTTCATCGGCGCTTCCGCGATCCTGCAATTTGCCTATTTCCAGCTGGTGGCCGCCGCCTACAGGGCGGGCGATATCGGCCTCGTCTATCCGCTGATGCGCGGCGCAGCGCCCCTGCTCATCGTCGCCACCAGCGGCTTCATCCTCGGAGAGCATCTGACGGGTGGAGCGCTTGCCGGAACCATGACGATCTGCGCCGGCATCCTCACCCTGGCCTTCGAAGCCCGCCACGGCAGCCGTCACGCGATTATGCTGGCGCTGATCAACGCCTGCGTCATCGCCACCTATACCTATGTGGACGGCATCGGCGCCCGGCTTTCCGGCAATGCGATTTCCTACACGCTGTGGATGTCGCTTCTGCCGCCGGTTCTCCTCTTTGCCTGGGCGATTTCGCAGCGCGGCCTCATAACTGTCGCCACTCACGTCAGGCGAAACTGGTGGCGCGGGTTGATCGGCGGCACGGGCTCGATCGCCTCCTATGGCCTGGCACTCTGGGCGATGACGAAGGCCCCGGTCGCGACGGTGGCGGCGCTGCGGGAAACCGCCATCCTGTTCGCACTTGTCATCTCGGTTCTGGTGCTGAAGGAAAAGGCCAGTGTCTGGCGCTATCTCGCCGGCATCATCATCGCGCTCGGCGGGCTGATCCTGAAGCTCGCCTGATCATTCACCCTTCCATTCGGGCGTGCGCTTTGCAAGAAAGGCACCGATCCCCTCCTGCGCATCGCCGGTCAGCATGCTGTCGACCATCACGCTTGCGGTGTAGTCGTAGGCTTCCGCGATCGGCATTTCGAGCTGTCTGTAAAAGGCTTCCTTGCCGATCCTCAACGCCTCCGGCGACTTCGAGGCAATGACGGATGCGTATTTGCTGACCACCTGGGTGAGGTACTGCTTCGGTACAATGCGGTTGACCAGACCGAAATCCTTTGCCGTCGAGGCGTCGATCGTCTCGCCCGTCAGCAGCATCTCCATCGCCTGCTTGCGGTGGGCGGCGCGCGAAACGGCGACGGCCGGCGTCGAGCAGAAAAGCCCGATATTGACGCCCGGCGTGCAGAAGGTGGACGTATCCGTGCAGATCGCAAGATCGCAGCTTGCGACGAGCTGGCAGCCTGCTGCCGTCGCGAGCCCATCGATCTCGGCGATGACCGGCTTCGGCAAACGACTGATCTCGAGCATCAGATCCGCGGCCAGCGCAAAGGTTTCTTCGAAGAAGGCGACGCCGTCGTCCTCGTCGGCGCGGTGCGCAGTCAATTCCTTCAGGTCATGACCGGCGGAAAAGACATTTCCTGTCGAGGCGATGACGACGATGCGTACGTCCTGGTCATCTGCCGCACCCTGCAACTCGCCCATCAGCGTTTCCATGACTGATATAGAGAGCGCATTGGCCGGTGGATTGTTGAGCGTCAGGCGCAATATGCTGCCGGAAAGCTGGCGAAGCACGAGGGCGCCCTCGCCCGAATTGTTGTTGTCCTTGCGGAAGGATACGATCTCGGCCATGGCATGTTCCTGTGCTGTCTGTATCCGTCCTTGTGCCACAAGGGTGGGGCGATTTCGAGCCGAATACGACAGTGCGTGACTTTCCGGATGCGAAACTTCCTGTTTTCGAGCGCACTAATGTGAGGTATCATTATACCTCACATTTAACCTATTGTTTTTTCTATGCTATTTTTCCGGCCGCCAGAATGGCCTGTATTGACCGGCTAATCGATTGCCGCTATAAGCCGCGCCGGAAATGCAGCCTTTCGGGGCTGTTTTCTTTTTTGGTCTGTCTTTCGAGCAGCCAAGCCAAGCAACAAGAAACGCCCCATCGCCTTCGGGCACGGGGATCCAAGAGAGAGTAACAACTATGGCAACCTTCTCCCAGAAGCCTGCAGAGGTGGAGAAGAAGTGGGTCGTCATCGACGCCGAAGGGCTCGTCGTTGGCCGTCTCGCTTCCGTTATCGCTATGCGTCTGCGTGGCAAGCACAAGGCAACTTTCACGCCTCACGTTGACGACGGCGACAATGTTATCGTCATCAACGCTGACAAGGTCGTTTTCACCGGCAAGAAGTATTCCGACAAGGTTTACTACTGGCACACCGGTTATGCCGGCGGCATCAAGGAGCGTACTGCTCGCCAGATCATCGAAGGCCGCTTCCCGGAGCGCGTCCTCGAGAAGGCTGTTGAGCGCATGGTTCCCCGCGGCCCGCTCGGCCGTCGCCAGATGAAGAACCTGCGTGTATACGCCGGCCCGAACCATCCCCACGAAGCACAGCAGCCGTCCGTCCTCGACGTCGCCTCGCTGAACAAGAAGAACGTAAGGAGCGCCTGATAAATGGCTGACCTTTCCTCCCTGAAGGATCTCGGCACGTCGACTGAAGTAGCAGCTGCTGCTCCGGCTCACGTCCGCAAGGTCGACTCGCTTGGCCGTTCCTACGCGACCGGCAAGCGCAAGAACGCCGTTGCCCGCGTATGGGTCAAGCCGGGCTCCGGCAAGATCATCGTCAACGGCAAGGAATTCGCGGAATATTTCGCACGTCCGGTTCTGCAGATGATCCTGCGCCAGCCGATCGTTGCTGCTGCCCGCGACGGCCAGTTCGACATCATTGCAACCGTCGCAGGCGGCGGTCTCTCCGGCCAGGCCGGTGCTGTTCGCCACGGTCTGTCCAAGGCCCTCACCTACTTCGAACCGGGCCTGCGCTCGGTCCTGAAGAAGGGTGGCTTCCTGACCCGCGACAGCCGCGTCGTCGAACGTAAGAAGTACGGTAAGGCCAAGGCCCGCCGTTCGTTCCAGTTCTCGAAGCGCTAGTCGCTTTCAGACATGCTTTCATGGAAAGGCCGGGTTTTCGCCCGGCCTTTTCTTTATTCCGGCTTGTTGAAGAAGGCTTCCAGCCGATATCCATCAGGATCGATGATGAAGGCGGCATAATAGAACTGGCTATAGTCCAGGCGGATGCCCGGTGCGCCATTGTCCTCGCCACCATTGGCAAGTGCTGCGGCATAGAAGGCGTTGACGGCCTCCTCACTCGTGGCGACGAAGCAGAAATGCAGCCCCGAGCCGCGATCGGCCGGCACTGGGCGCTCCACTTCACTCACCCAGAAGGCAGGCCTCTCGGTGCCGTATCCCATCGTTCCGTCGAAATTCGACAGCCGTTCATAGCCGAGCGCCGCCAGTGCCGCATCGTAAAACTGGCGCGATCTATCGAGGCTTTTTACCCCGATTGAAATGTGGTCGAACATTGCTCGTGGCTCCTTCCTGGTTTAGTCGGCGCAGCTTCTTGGAAGCGGTTTGCGAAGTCAACGCGCCACTCGCCTATTGTCGCCGGTACTGCCGGCTGTTAAAGCCACGTCAGATTTCAGACCGGACAAGACAGGACCTGACATGGGAGCCACCCCGTCCGCAGACAGATGGGCCGCAGCAACCTTTTGAAGTTGTTGCGGCATCTGTCCAATCAATCGAGACTGCGATGAGAAGGCAGATCGCCGCCGGATGAACTCATTCGAGCGGATGAATACCTATGCCTTCCCAAAACAGGAACTGGACTTGCTCCCTGCCGGCAGCGGTGCTGCTTCTGGCGCCCTTCGATATCCTGGCCTCGCTTGCCATGGACATCTACCTCCCCGTCGTTCCGACGATGCCCGAAGCACTCGGCACATCGGCGACAGTCGTTCAACTGACCCTCAGTCTCTACATGCTCATTCTCGGCGCCGGCCAGATGCTCTTCGGACCCCTGTCGGACCGGATCGGCCGGCGTCCGGTGCTGCTTGGCGGCGCGCTGCTGTTTGCGATCTCTTCGCTGTTGCTCGCAGCCACTTCGTCGGCCGCACTGTTCGTCGTGCTGCGCCTGCTTCAGGCGGCCGGCGCGTCGGCGGCACTTGTGGCGACCTTCGCAACAGTGCGCGATGTCTACGCAGCGAGGCCGGAAGGCGCCGTCATCTACAGCCTGCTTGGCGCGATCCTCTCCTTCGTGCCGGCGCTCGGACCGATCGCCGGCGCCGTGATTGCCGACCATGCCGGGTGGCGCGCCATCTTCCTGTTGCTCGGCGGACTGATGCTTGCGTCGGTCCTCAACGCCCTGAGAGGTTGGCACGAAACCAGGCCTGCGGCATCAGTCGCAGCAACGATCAACATGCGTTCAATCCTGACGAATGCGCATTTCTGGACCTACACGACAGGCTTCAGTGCGGCGATGGGCGCCTTCTTCGTGTTCTTTTCCACCGCACCTCGGGTGTTGATCGATCATGCCGGCTTTTCGGGTCTCGCCTTCAGCCTTTCCTTCGCCACGGCGGCAGCGGTGATGATCCTATCCGCACGCTTTGCCGGCCGCTTCGTCGCGCGATGGGGAATGGTCGGCAGCCTTGCCCGCGGCATGGGCCTGCTTCTTGTCGGCGCGTTGCTTCTCGGCCTCGGCGAGGTGCTGCTTGCCCCCTCGTTCGCCAGCTTCGTCTTGCCGATGTGGGTGATCGCCGTCGGCATCGTGCTGACGACCGCGGTTACGGCAAACGGGGCGTTGGCGGCCTTTGGCCAAACAGCCGGAACGGCGGTTGCACTCTACTTCTGTGTCGAGAGCCTGATTGTCGGCTGCATCGGCACGCTCTTTGTGCTGCTGTTGGACGGCAATACGGCATGGCCACTCGCCGGCTATTGCACGGCAATGGGTATCATCACACTGTTTGCACTATGGCGCATCCGCGCTCGCGGCTGATGCCAAAGGGCGGCGGAGAAGATCCGCCGCCTGGCTTGAAATGTGATTCCTTGAAATCTGCAGGAAGCTCGCCTACCCCTTCCTTCAGAGACAAGGAATCCGATCATGCCCTCTGCCAAACCCTCACGCTTCGCCACCACGCCCGAACCGCCCTACTACGTCGTGACCTTCTCGTCCGTTCGCACCGAGGGCGACAATGGCTATGGCGCCATGGCAGACCGGATGGCGGAGCTCGCGCTGCAGCAGCCGGGCTGTCTTGGGGCCGAAAGCGCGCGGGATGCCGATGGCTTCGGCATCACCAATTCCTACTGGGCCGACGAGGAAAGCCTGAAGGCCTGGAAGCAGGTCGCGAACCACCTCGCCGCCCAGCGCCTCGGTCGTGAGCGCTGGTACAAGCAATATAAGGTTCGCATTGCGCGGGTAGAACGCGCCTATGACTTTACCGGAGAGGAGCAAGCTTCCCATGGCGAATAAGACCATCGACCATGCCTTCACGGCGCAGAGCCTGACATCGGCCGCCTCCGACCCGACCTTTGCCGGCGCGCTCTCCTTCATGCGCCGCCGCTTCACCAAGGATCTGACAGGAGCCGATGCCGTCGTCTGGGGCATTCCCTTCGATGCCGCGACCTCCAACCGGCCGGGCACGCGTTTCGGGCCGCAGGCGATTCGCCGGGCGTCGGCGATCTTCGACAACGATCCGCAATATCCGTTTCAGCGCGATCTCTTCGCCGAAATGGCCGTCATCGACTACGGCGACTGCCTGCTCGACTACGGCAATCATCAGGACACGCCTGCAGCCATAGAGCGGCAGGCGAGCACCATTCTCGACAAAGGGGCCTTCCTGCTCACCCTCGGCGGCGATCATTACGTCACCTGGCCGCTGCTGAAGGCGCATGTCGATCGCCACGGCCCACTGGCGCTCGTGCAGTTCGACGCCCATCAGGACACGTGGCTGGACGACGAGCGCCGTATCGACCACGGCTCCTTCGTGGCCCGTGCAGTCCGCGCCGGCCTCATCGATCCCGACCGCTCCATCCAGATCGGCATCCGTACGCATGCGCCAGAGGATTTCGGCATCCACTTGGTCTATGGCCATCAGGTCGAAGAGATGAGCGCATCGGATATCGCTTCGACGATCATCTCGCATACGAAGGGCTCGCCCGCCTATCTGACCTTCGATATCGACTGCCTGGACCCGGCCTTTGCACCCGGCACCGGCACGCCGGTTGCCGGCGGCCCGTCCAGCGCGAAGATCCTCTCCGTGCTGCAGCGGCTGAAACAGCTCGATATCCGCGGTGCCGACGTCGTCGAAGTCTCTCCGCCCTATGACCATGCCGACATCACCGCCATTGCGGGGGCGACGGTCGCAATGTATATGCTGGGCCTCCACGCCGAACGGCGCGCGACGGCAGGATGACTGCTGTTATCAAATTGATTCAACTTCATGGCAAACTGATTCCGGAAACAATCCGAACTCACTGAAAGTGCAGGATAATCATGGCAGCAAAGATCTTCATCGATGGCGAAGCTGGAACGACGGGTCTGCAGATCCGCGAGCGTCTGGCGGAGCGCCGCGATCTTGAGCTGCTGTCGATCCCGACCGAAAGCCGCAAGGACAAGGCTGTCCGTGCAGCGCTGCTCAACGAGGCCGATATTGCGATCCTCTGCCTGCCGGACGATGCCGCCAAGGAAAGCGTCAGCCTGATCGAAAACGGCCGTACCAAGGTTATCGACGCCTCGACGGCGCATCGCGTCGCCGAAGGCTGGGCCTATGGCTTTCCGGAAATGAGCAAGGAGCAGGCGGGCGTCATCGCCTCGGCCAAGCGCGTCGCCAATCCCGGTTGCTGGCCGCAGGGGCCGATCGCCACGCTGCGCCCGCTGATCGAAGCCGGGCTCGTGCCTGCCGACTTCCCGGTCACGGTCAACGGCATTTCCGGTTATACCGGCGGCGGCCGTACGATGATCGAGGATTACGTCGCCAAGGGCGAAGATGCGCCCGAATACATGCCCTATGGCCTGAGCTTCAAGCACAAGCACCTTCCCGAGCTGCAGCGCTATGCCAAACTCGGACGCGTGCCGTTCTTCCAGCCGGTTGTCGGCAATTTCGCGCAGGGCATGGTGGTCACCGTTCCGCTACAGCTGTCGCATCTGCCCAAGGTGCCGAAGGGTGCTGACCTGCATGCAGCGATCGCCGACTATTATGCCGGCATCGGGGGCTTCGTGGAGGTTGCCCCCTTGGAGACGTCAGAGCGCACGCCGGAACTCAACCCGGAAATCTACAACAACACCAACCGCATGCGCCTGCACGTCTTTGCCAATGACGATCTTGCGCAGGCGCTTCTCGTCGCGGTCTATGACAATCTCGGCAAGGGTGCTTCGGGCGCCGCCGTGCAGAACATGGACCTGATGCTGGGCGCCTGATATCAGGCATATCAGGCAGTTGCGTTAGACAGGGCCTCCTGCCCTGTCTCTCCCCCGAAATACGGAGCCTCATCGATGACGCTGGAAGCGCTGATGGCCGGCCTGCGCGCCTGGTTTGACGCCGCGCTGCCCGACCATGGCATCCCCGGGTTGATCATCTTCGCATTCGTTGCCGGCCTTGCGCGCGGGTTTTCCGGTTTCGGCGCCGCGCTCATCTTCATTCCGCTTGCCGGTGCCGTCATCGGGCCCAAGCTCACCTCTCCTGTGCTGCTGGTCATCGACGGGCTTGCGACGCTTGGCATGATCCCGGCAGCATGGCGCGGCGCGGACAGGCGCGAGGTCTTCACGATGGCAGCAGGCGCCGCTCTCGGTGTTCCCACGGGAACGGCAGTTTTGGCGCTCATGGACCCGCTTTTGCTGCGCTGGATCATCTCGGCGATCGCCATCTGCCTGCTCGCGCTGCTTGTCTCCGGCTGGCGCTATCATGGCAAGCCGATCGCTCCGCTCAGCGCAGCAATCGGCCTTGTTGCCGGTCTCTTCAGCGGCGCGGCACAGCTCGGCGGCCCGCCTGTCGTCGCCTACTGGCTTGGTGGCAAAAGCAACTTCACGCGTGTGCGCTCAAACGTCATCCTCTACTTTTCGATCTCCACGGTCTTCAGCTTCGTCAGCTATTATTTCGGCGGGCTGTTCGTCTCCACGGTTTTTGCGCTTACGATCGTCACGCTGCCTGCCTATGCCACCGGCCTCTGGGGCGGTTCGAAGCTGTTCGGCTTCGCCAAGGAAAGCACCTTCCGCGTGACCTGCTACATTCTGATCGCAGCCTCGGCGATCGGCGGCATGCCTGTGTTCGACAGTCTGCTTCGGTAGTCCCCGACATGATTGCCCGTCTGATATGAAAGCCTTACACTCTCCCATATGAGGGGAGCTAAATGGCGTCGGTTCTGATCGGCATTGCCATCATTGGAGGCACGACCGCAACAGTGCTTGCGGCCTACTACATCATGCATCTGGTTATGGGCGGTGACCCAGGCGGACGGGACAGGGAACTGGCCAGTTCGGTCATCACCCGCATCGCCAGCTTGCATGCACTCATCCTCGCCCTCGTTTTTGCGCAGGAAATGATCGAATACCAGGCCCTGCGAACAGAAAGTACGGTGGAAAGCAACGCGGTCGGCGATGTCTTCTATGATGCCGAGCGTTTTGGGCCGGAGGCGCAGGGACCAATCCAGAAGGCGCTGAAGGATTATGTCCGCATCGTCATCGAGCAGGAATGGCGTGAACTCGGGCGCACGGGCGAACTCTCTTCGGCCGCCTGGGATCAATGGAACAACGCTTATCTGAGGATTCTCGAACTGGTACCTGCCAATGCCAAGCAGGAGAGCCTGCGCAGCCATATGCTCGCGGAGATACATATGATTTCGGAATCCCGCGACCGAAGGGAAAACAGCGGCACCGACTCTATCAGCCTGATCTTCTGGTTTGCCGCGGTTTCGGGCGTGATCTTCACCGCGATCGGCTACTACCCGTACGCGCCCGATGGCCGCAACCTGCTGCTACTATCGATCTTCGGCATCTTTACCGGCATCATCCTTTTCTTCATCTACGCCTTCTCCAATCCGTACAGCCCACCCGCGACGCTGTTTCCAACGGCTTTCGAGCGCTTGCAGGAGGAAATCAGCGGGCCCGATCCGTGAGCGGAAATGGCCCGAAGACCCCGCCCAAGCCTGTCGCTGTCACATGTCAGAACAAAAAGACTGTCGCCTTTCGCAGCGTTTTGCGGTAAAAGCGGCACGCTGTCAGCAAGGCCGTGCCGCTTGAAAGGCGCACAGCCCCTGGTTTCACCCCGATGGGAGGCACTGATGAAAACGATCCTGAGCAACCAGAAAAACAAGATCAACACTCAGGATATCCGTCTTCATGTCCAGTTTGCTTTCACGCGCGAGGAAAAACCCGCGGCGTCCTAACCACGACCTCTCATCAGCATCGCATATCCACAACGGGCGCCAGTTGCGCCTGCGCAAATTTCTGTCCTATTTCCGGCCGCATCTTCCGCTGCTCATGGCCGATATTGCCTGTGCCGTCGTGGTCGCTGCTGCCGCAGTAGCCTTGCCGCTCTGCGCCAATATCGTGATGAGCCATCTCATCGTGCTCACCGATAGCGCTTCGGCCTATTGGCAGATCCTCGGCATGGGTGGCGTCATGCTGGCCATCGTCGCGATCGAGACAGGCGCGATCTTCTTCGTCGACTATCGCGGCCACATGATGGGTGCGCATATCGAGGCGAATATCCGGCAGGAACTGTTCGACCACTGCCAGAAACTATCCTTCGGCTTCTACGACCGGCACCGCACCGGCCAATTGATGAGCCGCATCGTCGGCGACTCCTTCTGGTTGGGTGAGCTTTTTCATCACGGGCCGGAAGACCTGCTGATCGCCTTCCTGAAATATAGCGGGGCCATGACGGTCCTGTTCTTCATCGATCCGCAGCTTGCCTTTCTGATCCTTCTGCTGACGCCATTTGCAGTGGCCTATGCACTTCACTTCAACAGGCGCATGAACCGCGCTCTCGAGGCGAGCAAGCAGGAGATCGCCGCCGTCAACGAAAGAGTCGAGGATGCACTGGCCGGCATCCGCGTCGTCCAATCCTTCGCCAACGAGGACCTGGAACGGAGACGCTTTGCTGTCCTGAACCGGCGCTTCCTCGAAAGCCGCGCCGATGGCTACCGCAGCGAAGCCTGGTTTTCCGCCGGCGCTGAGACCTTCGCCCAGATCATCACGCTTCTGGTCGTCATCCTCGGCGGATTGCGCATCCTTGCGGCGGAACTCACCATTGCCGATCTTCTGACCTTCCTGCTCTGCGTCGGCGTCCTCGTCGATCCGGTCAAGCGGATGGCCAACCTCGCCCGGCTCTGGCAGGAGGGTTACACCGGCTTCGTGCGGGCGATGGAGATCCTGGAGATCGATCCAGACGTGGTGGATCGTCCTTCGGCGCGCGCGTTGCATACGCCGAGGGGAGAGATCAGGCTGTCAAATGTCGATTTCAGCTATGATGACGGGGCGGAGGTGCTCAGCAACCTGTCGCTGACCATCCGGCCGGGCGAATTCGTTGCGCTCGTCGGCCCGTCCGGTGTGGGGAAAAGCACGCTCTGCGCGCTGCTTCCCCGCTTTTATGATGTCACCGACGGCTCGATCGAAATCGACGGCACCGATATTCGCGATGTGACGCTCGCCTCACTGCGCCGGCACCTCGGCGTGGTGCAGCAGGATGTCTATCTCTTCGCCGGAACTGTGGCGGACAACCTTCGCTACGGTCGCCCGGATGCCACAGACGAAGAGGTGGAAGCTGCGGCCCGCGCGGCTCATGCGCATGAATTCATCATGGCTTTGCCGCAGGGCTATCAGACCGATATCGGCCAACGCGGCGTAAAGCTGTCGGGCGGTCAGCGTCAGCGGCTGACCATCGCTCGCGCCTTCCTCAAGAACCCTGCCATCCTCATCTTCGACGAGGCGACGAGCGCGCTCGACAATGAAAGCGAGCGCGCTGTCCAACAGGCGTTCCTGACGCTCGCCAAAGGGCGCACCACACTCGTGATCGCCCATAGGCTTTCGACGATCCGCCATGCCGACCGTATCCTGGTGCTTACCGGCGACGGTATCGCCGAAGAAGGCAATCATGACAGGCTTATGGAGAGCGGCGGCATTTATGCCAATCTCTATGGGCTGCAGGCGAGCATTTGAGGCCTCTGAATATGACATGCGGAATGGTTCGGCGGATAGGCCCGAACTGTTCCGCAGATCGACCAGGTGCTATTTCTCTTCACGCCGAGGGAGGAACAACATGACAGTGCTGCGCATCGTTCCGAATATCGCCGCCGCTTCCATCGAAGAAGTGCGCAACTTCTATTCAGAGCTGTTCGATCTCGACGTCGTGATGGATCATGGCTGGATCGTCACCCTTGCGTCTGACAGGCGCGCAATCACCCAGATCGGCATTGCGACGGAGGGTGGATCGGGAACCGCAGTGCCCGACATTTCGATCGAGGTCGATGACCTGGACGAAGTCCATCGGCGCGCGGTCGCAGGCGGGCATCAGATCGTCTACGGGCCGGTCGACGAGCCCTGGGGCGTACGGCGCTTCTATATTCGCGACCCCAGCGGCAAGCTTTTGAATATCCTTTCTCACGCAGGCTGAATGGGTCGGTCTGACGCAGGGACGATCATTGCAACGCCTGCGAAAACCTCTAGTCTGCAAAGGCCAGTCCAAGGCAGGAAATACCTGCTTTCATCGAGAATTTTTGAAAATAACCGGATCACGCGATGAACCCGTCAAACCGCCCGGACTTGAGTGATATTCATCAGGGCGACTGGGTGGACCGGCTGTTACCGGGCACATGGCGACCTTACACGAGGCTCGCGCGGCTCGATCGCCCGGTTGGAATCTGGCTGACGCTGTTTCCTTGCTGGGCGGCTCTGTTTCAGGCCGCTCATGGCCTGCCCGATGTCCGGCAGCTCGCCGTCTTCACGCTCGGCGCCCTGCTGATGCGAAGCGCCGGCTCCACGATCAACGATATTGCCGACCGGAAATTTGACGGCCATGTCGAGCGCACCCGTTTCCGGCCTCTGGCAAGCGGGCAGATCGGCGTTGGTCAGGCAATGACCTTTCTGGCTATCGAACTCGCCCTGGCGGCGTCCCTCCTGTTGTTCCTGACGCCCTATACGCGGCTGGTTGCCCTTTGCGTTCTGCCGTTGGTGTTCGTCTATCCGTTCTGCAAACGCTTTACCCATTGGCCGCAGGCAGTGCTCGGCGCAGCGTTCAACTGGGGCATGCTCATGGCCTGGGCGGAAATTGCCGGCGCGATTCCCGCCGGCGCCGTCCTCATGTGGGCGGGAGCCATCGCCTGGCAGATCGGCTACGACACCGTCTATGCCTATGTCGATGTGAAAGACGATACACGGCTCGGATTGAAATCGACGGCGATCCTGTTCGGCGAGCGCGGCAAGCGCATTATCGGTCTTTTCTATGCATCGACGATTGCTGCCTGGTCGGTCGGTGGCTGGTTATCCGGCATGTCCCTGCCCTACGCATTTGGAATGCTCGTCATAGCCGCACACCTTGCGTGGCAAGTCCGGCGGATCGACCTCGCCCGCCCGGATGTGAACTACCGCTTGTTCCTTGCGAATATCCTGACCGGGCTATTGCTGGCAGCTTCATCCCTTGTCGGAACCTGGTGAACCTGACGGCTCAATACGAGCAGGGACGATTATCGCTGGGACGGAAACCACCGGCGCAAGCCGGGTTGAAGGATGTATCCTCGCCGTAGTCGTATTGCGCCGTCGATGTGCAGCCCGAGGCGATCGTAGAAAGCGTGATCAGCGCGCCTGCCATTATGAATGTGCGAAATCGGTTCATCCGAGTCCCCCCTAATAGATCACACATTGGCCGACCTATAGCTTAGCACGACATGGCCTTGATACCGTTCACTCTTCCGAGAGGCTGACTACCTGGCGGGGGGCGTTTTGGACGCCAATTCCCAAGTTGAGATAAGCGCAGGAAGCGTGCATATTCAAAACGCAACGTGCGATAGAGGCGACGCAGATGGCGCCTATTCTTTGAATGATCCAGCCGGGAGACTTGCGATCATGCAATCGAATATTCTGGGACGTTTTGCAGCAATTACGCTTATTGGCATTCAGGTGATGACGCCCTACCAGGCGAATGCCTGCACCCGCATGGTCTACCTCGGGGAAGGCGGCAATGTCATTACCGCCCGGTCGATGGACTGGAAATACGATATCGGCACAAACCTCTACATCCTGCCGCGCGGCATATCGCGCAGCGGAGAGGCCGGGCCGAATTCCATCAGCTGGACGGCGAAATACGGGTCGGTGGTGGCGACCGGCTATGACGTATCGACCACGGACGGGGCGAACGAGGCCGGCCTCGTCGCCAATCTTCTCTGGCTGACGGAATCCGAATATCCGAAATTTGACGCCGGCAGCAAACCGGGCCTGACGATTGCCGCCTGGGCCCAATATGCGCTCGACAATTTCGCGACGGTGAGTGAGGCGGTCGCGGCACTGGAGAAAGAGCCCTTCACGATCGTGACCGATAATGTGCCGGGGCAAAACAGGCTGACGACCCTGCATCTGTCGCTCTCCGATTCCAGCGGTGACAGCGCCATTGTCGAATATGTAAACGGAAAACAGATCATCCATCACGGCCGTCAGTACCAGGTGATGRCCAATTCCCCGACCTACGATGAGCAACTGGCGCTCAACACCTACTGGGAGGGTATCGGCGGCACGGTCTTCCTTCCGGGAACCGGCCGCGCGGCGGATCGCTTTGCCCGCGCCTCCTTCCTGATCAAGGCCATCCCCCAGAGCGGCGAACCCGACCGCACGCTGGCGAGCGTTTTCGGTGTCATCAGGAACGTCTCTGTTCCGCTCGGCATATCGGCGCAGGATCAGCCGGAATTGTCGTCGACGCGCTGGCGCACCGTCTTCGACCACAAGAGAGATCTCTATTTCTTCGAGTCCGCGATGACGCCGAACACGTTCTGGGTCGACCTGAAGAAGATCGATTTCTCCAAGGAAACGGGCAAGGTGAAGAGGCTCGATCTCGGTGCCGATCAGGCACATACTTTTGCGGGGGACGCGACAGCCGATTTCAAGGACGCCGAGCCCTTTCCTTTCCAAGGTCTCTGATGGCGCCCGCCCGAGGGCGGATGAATTGCGATCTCCGACTGCGTGAAAGGGCTGGTGGATGATCAGACGCGTCGGCTCAGTCGCGCTCGGCGATCGCAGTGGCGCGGGGATATTCGCCGTAATAGCCGCGCCAGTTGGCGACGGCAAAACCGAAGACCACGAGGGCGCCTGCCTGATGTAGCAGGCCCCAGTGCAGCGGCACTTCCAGCAGCAGTGTGGTGACACCGATCGCGGCCTGGATCGTGATTAGCGAAAAGAGCACCACGGCACGGCGCGCATGGGTGGTCCAGGATGCCGCGCGCAGGACAATCACCATATTGATGAGAGCGATCGCAAAGAGCGTGTAGGCGCCGAGACGGTGAATGAACTGTACGGTCTTCGGGTTCTCGAAGAGGTTGATCCAGAAAGGCTGCTGGATGAAGAGATCGCCAGGCACCACGGCGCCGTCCATCAGCGGCCAGGTATTGTAGGTAAAGCCGGCATCGAGGCCGGCGACCAGCGCGCCGAGATAGATCTGGAAGAGCGAGAATATGGCAATCGCCGCCGCCCAGCGGTGGGAATTCGTCGTCGGAGCCGGATCGCTGGAATGCGGCGAGAGCCCGCGCATGATCCAAATGCAGGAGGCGAAGATCAGACAGGCCATGACCAGGTGAGTAGCCAGCCGGTACTGGCTGACATCCGTGCGCACCGAGAGGCCGGACGAGACCATCCACCAGCCGATGAAGCCTTGCAGGCCGCCCAGCGCGAGGATGCCGGCAAGCGGCCAGCGCAGGCGCTTTTCGATACGGCCGGTCGCCCAGAAGAAGATCAGAGGCAGCGCGAAGATGACGCCGATGCCGCGCGCGATCAGCCGGTGCGCCCATTCCCACCAGAAGATGCCCTTGAACTGGTCGACCGTCATGTCGCTGTTGAGCTGCTGGAACTCGGGAATGCGCTGGTACAGCTTGAATTCCTCTTCCCACTCGGCAGCGTTCAGCGGCGGGATGACGCCATGAATCGGCTTCCATTCGGTGATGGACAGGCCGGAATTGGTGAGCCGCGTCGCACCGCCCACGAGCACTAGACAGAAGAGCGCCAAGAGCACGAAGCCCAGCCAGATGCGCACGGCGCGGCGGTTATTGTCCTGCCTGCGCACTTCAGTGCGGATCGCCTGCTCCGGGCTCAGGTTCGCGACGGCCATGATCTCTCCTTTTATCCGGCAGTTGATTTGCCCCACCGGCTGATGCAAAACAAGCCCCGAACCTTTGCGGCATGCCGTCGCGCCGGCTCAATCCCATCCGTTCGAAAGTTATACGATGCCCATCCGCCTTCGCAAATTCATCGGCACGATCCTGATCATCATCCTCGTGCTTTTCTATGCGATTGTGGCGAATACGATCGCGGTCGCCACACTCGGCAACGCGCCCTGGTGGGGACATCTGCTTTACTTCGCGCTCACCGGCCTGCTCTGGGTGTTGCCGGCCATGGTCATCATCAAGTGGATGGCCGGCCCGAAGCAGCAATAGCTGATTAACGGCAGAATAACCCTGATCTGCGGAAAAGCCCGGGCGCGGGCCTCGGTTAAACCAATTATACGTCTTGGCGCCCTAGCTTGCCCTCCAGCAACTTATCGACTGGAGAAGACCCGTGCAGACCCAGAGGCACGACGTTCCCGAGCAACCGTTCGACGCTGCAGCGCAGGCCGAAGCCGGCATTTCCCGGCTGCGGCAGCTGAGCATGAAACTCGCCATGGCCGAACTCGAGATCGAGCTTTTCGATACGATGGAGCCGCTTGAGGCGGAATGGCGCAGACTGGAACGCGATGATCTTTCCTCGCTGCATCAGAGCTATGACTGGTGCAGCTCCTGGGTGGCAGCCTTCCGCCGGCCGCTCGCTATCCTGCGCGGCAGGTGCGGCACCCATACCGCCTTCATCCTGCCGGTAGAGATCGTCAGCTCCCGCGGCATGCGGATCGCCAAATTCATCGGCGCCGACCACAGCAACATCAACACCGGCCTCGTCTCCGACGCCTTTGCCGAAGACAGCGGCTTGCTTGACAGTCACAAGCTTGCCGCTCGTCTTCGCACGGCACTCGCCGGCAAGGCCGACCTGCTTCTTTTGCAGAATATCCCGCTAGAATGGCGCAGCCGCCGCAACATGCTCGCCGGCCTGCCCATGGTGCAGAACCAGAATCACGCCTACCAGCTTCCGCTCCTCGATACATTCGAAAAGACGCTGCAGCAGTTGAACGCGAAAAGCAGGCGCAAGAAATTCCGCGCGCAAAGCCGGCGGCTGGAAGCAATCGGCGGCTTCGACTACATCGCGCCGGAAGCGCCCTCGGAGCAACACGAACTGCTCGACATGTTCTTCCGCCTGAAAAGTGCGCGCTTCGCCTCGCTCGGCCTGCCCGACGTGTTTGCCGATGCGCCGACCAAAGCCTTCCTGCACGGCCTCATCGACAAGCGGAATGGAGACGACTTCGGCCTAGAGATGCGCGCTCTCCGCCTGAAGGGCGACTATGAGGGACGTATTGCCGCCCTGTCAGGGATTTCCCGCAAGGGCGACCACGTCATCTGCCAGTTCGGCGCGATCGACGAGGATCTGATTGCTGATGCAAGCCCCGGCGAATTCCTCTTCTGGCAAATGATTTCAAGCCTGCACGGCAAGGGAGTCGCGCTCTTCGATTTCGGCCTCGGTGATCAGACCTACAAGCGCTCCTGGGCGCCGATCGAAACCGACCATCACGATGTGGTCCTGCCGATCTCCGGCATCGGCGTCGCTGCCGGCATCGCGCATCGGGCGATCACCCGTGGCAAGGCCTTCATCAAGGCCCGCCCCGGTCTCTATAAATTCGCCCAGAACATCCGGGCCAAGCGCGGCTGAAGATCAGGCGGCATGGCGCGCGGGGCTGCGCATGGCAGCCTCCTCGCCGCCCGACATCAGGACGACGCGCTCGTAACCGGCGCTCTGGAAATCCTGCATGAGGCCGACGAAAGCAGCCTCATCGATTTCGGGCAGCGACAGGATGATCTCGATTTCCTTGCTGCGCGTCAGCCGCGAAACCCCGGCGACATCAGCCGCGCCGCATTCGACAATGACGATATCATAGGCCGATGTCAGCGCATCGAGCAGCAGCGACAGCCTGTCGACGCCCCGCATGGCGCGGCGCACATCGCTCACACCCTGCGGGATCAGATGCGCGTCCGACATACGGTCGCCATGGATCGTCTCGCCGAAGGCAGCCTCACCGCAGAGAAGATCGGTAACGCCCAGTGCTTCGGGATTTTCCGCCATCAGTTCGCTCGGATAGCCGCTGCCGGTCATGTCCACCAGGATCACGCGGCGTCCGGTATCGGCGAGCACACGCGCCAGGGCGACGGTTGCCGCCGAGCCATTGTCACCATTCGGAGATATGGAGACGGCAAGGGGGGCGCGGCAGTCGGTCAGATAGCTCGCGACGGACGAAACGGAGAATTCGTTGTCGTCGGCAGGCGCTTCCTCTACGGGCTCCGCTTCCGGCTCCTCCTCATCATCCATGGCTGCCGTCAGCATGCTCGGCCTGACGAGCTTCGGGGCGGGAACAGGCGCTGCCTCGCCCTGCCCTTCCTCCTCGACCCTCTCAGCGATATTCGTGGCCTCGACGTCGGTGGCCCCGACATTGGCCTCGACTGGACGCAGTGCACGACCGCTAAAGAGTTCGGAGAGCATGATGACGATTGCGCTCATGATGAGCGTCGCGACAGCCGCGACCACGACGATCGGCACCACTTTCGGGAAATAAGGATCGACCTGTTCGATCGCCTTGGAAACAATGCGCGCATCTGCCGGGCTGGAATTGCGGTCGGCACGGGAAGCAGCCTCGCGGTAACGAACGAGGTAGGTTTCGAGAAGCTGGCGCTGGGCATTCGCCTCCCGCTCCAGTGCGTTGAGACCCACGGCATCCTCGCCCGCCCTGGCACTGTTGGCCTGCAGCGTATCGGATTGCTGCTCGAGCTCCTTGGCACGCAGATCGGCCACCTTGGTTTCGTTCTCGATGCTGGCGAGGATCTTCTGCGTTTCCTGCCGGATCTGCGTCCGTATATCGGCAAGCTGGGCGCGCAGGCTCTTCAGCCGCGGATGGTTGTTGAGCAGGCTCGTCTGCAAATCGGAAATCTGCGACTGCAGCCCGGATTCGGTCGCCTTCAGCCGCTGGATCGACTGCGATGACATGATGTCACTTAGCGTATCGGAGGCTTCACCCGAAGACAGCGCGTTGCGCACGGCCTGCGCCCTCGCCTCTGCATTCGCCTTGTCGGTGCGCACGCGGGTCAGCTCGATGGAGATATCGTTGAGCTGCTGTGCAGTAAAGGTCGTGGTGCCGTTGGTCTGCAGCAGACCATGGGTGGTGCGGTAATCGGCGACCTTCTTCTCGGCCTCGCCCACCTTCTGGCGCAGGTTGTCGATCTCCGGCTCGAGCCAGCGCGTGGCCTCCGTGTTGGAAGCGAGCTTGGCACCGCTCTGGATTGCCAGGTAGACCTGCGCCATGGCGTTCGGAATGCTGGCGGCGAGCTTCGGATCCTTGGAGGTGAAAGTGATGCCGATGACGCGCGAGCCTGGCACCTGATAGACCTGCAGGCGCTGCGTGAAGGCGTCGATGACGCGCTCTTCCGGCGGGTTTTCCAGCGGGTTTTTCTTCAGGTGCAGCGCCACGAGTATATCAGTGAGCGCGGACCCGTTCGCAGCCGCATCGAATTCCGGCAGATTATAGAGCTTCAGATTGTTGATGACCTGYTTGATGAGRTCYGCCGACTGCAGGATCTGCACCTGGCTSGMGATATTCARCTCGTCGAGCAGYGGYCCGGCACTGGCGTCGTTGGTCTGTGTACTAGCGAATGCGGGAGCGCGCGGCTCTATAAGGACGCGCGTCTCGCTGCGATATTGCGGCGAAACTATCTTGGCGCCGGCAAATGCGACAGCCGCACCCAATGCGGTGATCGTCAATATCTTCAGGCGACGGGCCCAGACCGCGCGCACAAGCTGGCCGAGGTCGATGTCCACATCCTGATCACTCGCTACGCGGGACATACTCATTACTCCAATACAAACTGCCGCAAGCGTAAACGACCATGGTAACTCAACGGTTAATGGCAAATCCCTCGCAGATGAGACGGATCTGATAAAGGATTTGCGGAAATCGGCGGTTTTTTTTACCGGGCATTAACCCTAATAGATCGATAACGGCTCGACCGATTTATCTTCCTGTGAGCAAGCGGATGCCCTTCGTCCAGCCCAAGACATTGATGGCTATGAGCCTCGCCGCCATGACGGCTGCATTGGGCGGTTGCACCACCTATCGGCCGGCGCCGAAGGCCTTCAACCAGGCGACGATCCAGCCCTACTCACTCGATAGCGGCGACCGCCTGCGCATCACCGTCTTCGATCAAGCGACGCTGACCAACACCTATACGGTGGATCAGGCCGGCTATATCGCCTTCCCGCTTATCGGCCAGGTCCCTGCCCGTGGCCGCACCCTGCAGCAGCTTTCCGGCCAGATCGCGCAGAAGCTGCAGCAGGGATATCTTCGCGACCCCGATGTCACCATCGATGTCGACCGCTATCGCTCCGTCTACATCATGGGCGAAGTCGGCCAGCCCGGCCAATATGCCTATGTTCCCGGCATGACCGTGCAGAACGCCATCGCCGTTGCCGGCGGCTTTTCCAGCCGTGCCAACCAGAGCATGGTCGACGTCACGCGCAAGATCAACGGACAGGTACTGACGGGCCGTGTCAATATTTCCGGCCCGATCATCGCCGGCGACACGATCTATGTTCGTGAACGGCTCTTCTAGCCGATGCCAGAACAGAGGCCCCTCCGCATTCTTCACTGCTTCCGGTCGCCGGTCGGCGGAATTTTCCGCCATGTCCGCGACCTGGTCGAAGAACACAGCCGGGCGGGGCACGAAATCGGCATCATCTGCGACAGTTCGACCGGCGGCGAATATGAGGATCGTCTCTTCGACGATATCCGCCCCTATCTCTCGCTCGGCCTGACACGTATTCCGATCAGGCGGTCCATCAGCCCGTCGGACATGATGGTTCTCTGGAACACGTTCAAGGAAATCAGGAGTTTGCGGCCGGATGTGCTGCATGGGCACGGCGCCAAGGGCGGTGTGCTTGCGCGGCTTGCCGGCTCAGCCCTGCGGGTCAACAGGTATCGCGTAGCCCGCCTCTATACTGCGCATGGCGGAAGCCTGCATTATTCCCGCGCCTCCATGCTCGGCCAGTTCGTGCTGCGCATGGAGCGGCTGCAGGAATATTTTACCGATGCACTGGTCTTCATCTGCGACTACGAACGCCAGACCTATGCGACCAAGGTGGGCCGCCCGCGGGTCACCAACCGTCTGATCTATAACGGTATCGGCGCGCGGGATTTTTCCGACATTCCGACCCGTTCGGATGCCGTGCACTTCATTTATGTCGGCATGCTGCGCGACCTCAAGGGACCGGATCTCTTCATCGATGCCTTCGCCAAGACCGAGCGCCTGCTCGGCCGGCCGCTTTCGGCACTGATGATCGGTGACGGACCGGAACGCGACCGCTATCGCGAGATGATGGTGGAGCGCGGTCTCGGCAAGCGCATCGGCATGCTGCCCGCCATGCGCGTGAAGGATGCCTTCTCCATGGCGCAGAACCTCGTCGTTCCCTCCCGCGCCGAAGCCATGCCCTATATCGTGCTGGAAGGGCTCGGCGCCGGCAAGACCGTCATCGCCTCGCGCGTTGGCGGCATTCCGGAGGTGCTCGGGGCGAATAGTCCCGCGCTGGTGACACCGGGAGATTCCGATGATCTGGCGCGGGTGATGGCGGAAGCACTGACGGTACCTGGTTGGCACGACAAGGTCATGCCCTCTCCTGATGCGGTCAAATCGATCTTCTCCGCGCCGGTCATGGCCCGCGAGGTGCTGAAACTCTACGGCGAACTCGTCAATCCCGCTGCGGCACAGGCAAGTCCGGCCGCCTCGTAAATGTTTCTTAGGGGCTTTCTGTTATCCCGCTCACATCAACGAGCGATGAAGCCCCATGAACAAGCTGGAAAAGAGCGGACAGTTCGACGTCGAAGCCCTGCGCAAGCAGGTCTCCGATATGGAGACACGCAGCGGCACCTCCGCGCACGCGGCCGGTGAGACACCTGGCATCAATCCCTATGCACGCCAGATTGCCGAGCAGTTCCGTGACGGAACCTATTCGCCGACAATCATTATCGGCCAGTTGCGACTGCTGGAATTCCTCACGCAATTCGTCATCGGCCTCGTCGCCTTCTATTTCGCGCCCGGCGACGGCAGCGACGGCATCCTGATGCGGGCCGTCATGGCGGCGATCGTTGCGGCCTTGACCGTGGTAGCGCTTCAGCTTGCCGATACCTATTCCATTCCGGCTCTCAGAGCCCGTGTGCGATATCTGCCGCGTGCATTCGCGGCATTTGCCGTCGTCTTCCTGCTGACTTCAGGCGCTTTCTCGCTCATCCGCGGGCTTAGCGCGGCGACTGCGGAATCCTACGCCATCTGGCTCGCTGCAGGAGCGATTTTCCTGGTTGTCGAACGCTTCCTCGTGGCACAGGGCGTACGCAACTGGGCGCGCAACGGCATCATGGAGCGCCGCGCCGTCATCGTCGGCGGCGGCGAACCGGCCAAGGAACTGATCCGCATGCTGGAGCAGCAGGCGGACAACGATATTCGCATCTGCGGCATCTTCGACGACCGCGGCGAGAAGCGCTCGCCGATCATGGTCGCCGGCTATCCGAAGCTCGGAACGGTCAGCGAACTCGTGGAGTTCGTGCGGATGACGCGCATCGACATGCTGATCATTGCACTGCCGCTGTCTGCCGAAGCACGCATCTTCGAGCTCCTGAAGAAGCTTTGGGTGCTGCCGGTCGATATCCGCCTTGCGGCTCACGCCAATCGCCTGCGTTTCCGTCCGCGCGCCTATTCGCATGTCGGTGACGTGCCGATGCTCGACATCTTCAAGAAGCCGATCCGCGACTGGGATTCCGTTGCAAAGCGCGCTTTCGATATCTTCTTCACTTTCATCGCTCTCTGCCTGCTGTGGCCGATCATGGTGGCAACGGCGATTGCCGTGAAGATGACGTCGGAAGGACCTGTCTTCTTCATGCAGAAGCGTCATGGCTTCAACAATGAAGTCATCAACGTCTTCAAGTTTCGCTCCATGTACACCAGCATGAGCGACCCGAGCGCGAAGGCTGCCGTGACCAAGGGGGATCCCCGCGTCACCCGCGTCGGGCGCTTCATTCGCAAAACCTCGATCGACGAATTGCCGCAGCTCTTCAACGTGCTGAAGGGCGAGCTTTCGCTGGTCGGCCCGCGCCCGCATGCCGTGCTCGCCCAGGCGCACGACCGTGCCTTTGCCGATATCGTCGACGGCTATTTTGCCCGCCACCGCGTCAAGCCAGGCGTCACCGGCTGGGCGCAGATTAATGGCTGGCGCGGCGAGGTGGACAATGACGACAAGATCAAGTTCCGCACGGCTTACGACCTCTATTACATCGAGAACTGGTCGCTCTGGTTCGACCTCAAGATCCTGTTCCTGACGCCTATCCGGCTGCTCAACACGGAAAACGCCTATTGAGCACGATCGACGCCTCCCTTGTGCGCGTAGCGCAGCCGCAACGGCTGACGCTGCGCCTCATCGGCTCGGCGGCGGTCGCTTTCGGCGTCTTCCTTTCGGGCTTCGTCATCGACGAGCCGGCACCTTATGAACTCTGGATGGCAGGATTGGTCGGTCTGTGGTTCATCCTCGGCCTGAAGATATCCCGCACCACCGCGCCGCTCCTGGCACTGCTGCTCACTTTCAACATAGGCGGCATGCTGTCGCTCACCCAGATGCGGGACCTGGCGACCGGCCCGATGTATATTGCCGTCTCCACCTTCCTGGCGCTGACCTCGATCTTTTATGCCGCCATTATCGAGGACAGCCATAAGCGGCTGCCGCTGATCTTCAATGCCTGGAGCTTTGCGGCGGTGATCACCTCCATGCTCGGCATCCTCGGCTATTTCCACGCCTTTCCGGGCTCGGAAGTCTTCACGCTTTACGACCGCGCCAAGGGCGCTTTCCAGGATCCGAACGTTTTCGGTCCCTTTCTCGTGCCACCGGCGCTCTACCTCGTCCACGGCATTCTCGCCGGGAATCTCAGAACCTTGCCGATCAAGGCGGGAGCGCTGCTCATCCTGGCGCTCGGCATCTTCCTCTCCTTCTCGCGTGCCGCCTGGGGTCTTTTCGCCGTCACCGTGTTGATACTGATCTTCATCATGCTGCTGAAGGAGCGCAGCGGCGCTTTCCGGCTCAGGGTGCTGATCCTGTCACTTGGCGCCATCATCCTGATGGCCGCCTCGCTGGTGGTGGCGCTGCAGGTCCCCAAGGTCAGCGAGCTCTTCTCCGCCCGCGCCCAGCTCGTACAGCAATATGACGGCGAGCATCTCGGCCGTTTCGACCGCCATCGCATCGGTTTCCAGATGATGATGGAGCGGCCGCTCGGTATCGGGCCGCTCGTCTTCGGCACGATGTTTCCGGAAGACGAGCACAATATCTGGCTGAAATCGCTGACCACTTACGGCTGGCTGGGCTTCGTCAGCTATGTCGGCATGCTGTGTTGGACGCTCACTCTCGGCTTCCGCAACATGCTGCTCGACCGGCCATGGCAGCCTTTCCTCATGGTCGCGTGGATCTCCGTCCTTGGCCACGCGACAATCGGCAACGTCATCGACATCGACCACTGGCGCCACGTCTACCTGCTGTTCGGAATCGTATGGGGCTGTGCTGCGCTGGAAGTTCGCCACAGGCGTTCAGCCCGCTCGCAACCACTTGAGAAGTTCGGCAAAGGCGCTAAGTTTCGGGCATGATTACAGGAACACAGATACGCGGCGCTCGCGCCATGATCGGCATGAGCATCGAGGACCTCGCTGCACATGCAGGACTTTCCGTCGAAACGGTGACAGCGCTGGAAAACGGCGAATGGGCAGGAGAGACGCGCGCCATGATCGATGTGCGCAATGCGCTGGAGGCCCGCGGCATCATCTTCATCRCCAGCGGCAATCAGGACGAGGGAGGCCCTGGCATACGCCTGCGCGCCCGGACATCCAACGATGACGGCATCCGACCGGAAAACCTCAACGCAGCCAACGACGACTGACGGAACCAAGCGCTCTCTCGGGCGTTTCGGCTGTCCTGTCAACGTGTTGGGGGTAGCCTGTCTTGAATCGCAACAGCGGTCTTTATCTTGTCATCGGCGCGCTCGTCGTCCTGGTCGTCGGCCTTGGCGCCTACGTCTATCACGAGGAGAGCAAGCCTCAGGGCATCGAGATGAACATCGGCAAGGACGGGGTCTCGATCGAGCAGAACTGAGCGTGGAACCCTCCTGCTCAGCTTGAGGCATTCTGACCAGGACGCCTTAGAGATAGGTCTTGGCGAGGATGGTCAGCTTGCCGCTGTCCTTCACGCCTTGCTTGTAGAGCTGGATGAGGGCAGCGCCGATCCTGTCAGCTTCCGGTGTGCGGGGAGTAATGCCGCTGTCATCGCAAACCTGATTCAGAACCTGCGACAACAGGTCTATATCTTCCGAAAAGAGCGGTAAATCCTGGGGATGAACTGACGATTTCAACATCGCGCCGCATTTCCCTCAGAGGGCATGACGCATCATCCTGCGCAGCCGACGCCCTCCCTGCCAGCCTTATTTTTATTATGCGYGCGGCCCAAAATTTTAGCAACTATGCAAATTAAGATCGTCGGGAACAATCTCTTGTCTCGCGCGTCGGGCCGTTTGGAATTCAAATGGAATGAGAAAGCCGTGAGCGAAAAACGCTTCCCCTCGCCCGTCAGGGTCATATCTCCAAGCAACAGCTTGATCGTTTCAACCGCGTGGGAAGCCGTCGAATATCTCAAGCGCTGGCCGGCCAAGCGCGGTCGCGAATACCGCATAGCACTCCAGCACTGCCTTGATGCAATGGATGGGCTGCGAAGCCCTCGCGCAGCGCAGGCGTCTTTCATGTCGGCGGCCAGGATAGCCGGCCTGTTGCTGTGAGATTTCAAAGGCCGCTCAGGATTCAGCGCGGAATTTTAGCCGTCTGCTCGCGGCATAGAGCCTGCGACTGGTAAAAGCCTTCGACGATCACCTTGGCGCCGACCTCGGCCACATGTGCTTCGGCAAGTTCGGCAAGCGCAAGAGCAACATCCTCTTCCGGCCAGCCCGCTTTCACGGCCTCGTCGGAGAGGGTTTTAAATGCAGCGGCAAGGGTCTGCCGGCAATCGTGTCTATTACTGTCGATCGTCATAAGCCCAGAACTATGCTTTTCCACGATTTCCCTTCTTTACACGCTCAGCAGCAAAATTGCGAACAAATTTCATTTTCAAATAATCTAAAATTGGAAATATCACGCGCGCCAGCCTCAATCACAGGTAGATTCTGCTGCAAGTGAAATAAACCACCTCTGTTAAGTAGGGATATTGGGCAGAAATATTAAGGAAATATTTTACCGCCAATTTAGCGCCTTAAAAACTACAACCGAAAATCTATAATATTTCGGCAGAGTGCTGGCCCGGCTTGGCGCCGCATTGCTCACGAGCCGAAGGATTTCCATGCTGCGCCGGCGTATGCAAGGGTTATTGCCGCATGTGCGCAGACTTTTTTCGGCAGTCATCGGCGGATTGCGARCATGCCGTCCAGCACCGAAGGGCAGGAAAGAAGCTCGACAGCAGACATTCTCTTGGACAAGTTCCGTTTTATGATCACGGCGGCATTTTTCCCTTGCGTCCAAAAACCGAAAAGTCTAACAGAAGCAAGCCGTTTCGGCAGGTCGGGGCGTAGCGCAGCCCGGTAGCGCACTTGACTGGGGGTCAAGGGGTCGCTGGTTCGAGTCCAGTCGCCCCGACCATTTAATCCCTTGAAATCTCAGTCAAAAAACCAACAGAACTTGAAAGCCGGACGGACGGCGCAAGCTGGCGGCTCCTGCCGCATATGCACTAGCGGTGCCCCGCTCAAATCTTTTAGGGCAACAAACCGCTCCTCCTCCTGCTTGCGCCCGACAACCAATACATCATCGTCCAAAATGTGTGTGCGCTAATCTCTCAGTGAATCGTACGGGGTAGCCCGTCCCAGGAGGACGTCAGGTCTTCGAGCAAGGCGAGAAGTTTTTCGAATTCGGAAAGAACCGAGTGAAATTCCTCGTTGCTCAACGAGGCGATCTGTGGGGCCTTGACCGAAAGCGATCCGATAAGTCGCTCGATCCACATGCACCGGTCTGCGGGCACATGCCCGAGAATATCGTCCCGGTATTCCTGCAGGTAACTGTGGATGCGCGCCACAATCACACGGCGGTCGGCTGCTCCAAGCGTTGCAACATTGCTTCGCGCGGTCTGCAGTTCAGCGACGATCGATGTCTGCATCTCTTTTCCCTTGGTTCTCCAACCACTCCTGCCGCGGCGAATACCATAGTCGCTGAACTCCCGACACGGACCAAGGTCTGAAGTCGCTGACGGGTGCCTTGTGCCCTCAGCGCGATTCATCCGTCCATATGCGGCGCTCGCCGCGGTAGATGTATTGGCCGGAGCCCTGGCGGGTGTTGTCGCGGTAATAGTCGCGGCGATTGCGGTTGCGGTCGTCGCCGGCGCAGCGCTCGGGAAGGCGTCGGCAATCCTGGGAGTTCTGCCGGCTGACCCGCGGATTTGTCGGATCAACGGCCATTGCATTACCGGCGAGCATTGCTAAAGCTAAGGCAAGAACAACCCTGATCATTTCACTCTCTTCCATTTCCTGTCGACCATGCCCGGAGTTTATCACATGCTGCCAAGCCGCTCACTTCTCATCGGCATGATCATAACATTGGCCTCTTCACATGTTGCATTGGCAGAAAAAGCCCGGTTTCGAAACGCCAGGGAAAACGAAATCCGTCAGCTTCTGAAGGGTGCCAGCGACTTGCGGAAAGCCTCGAATGGCTATGAATACCGTCGGGGCAACAAGAACGGCTATAAAATTTCAGACGGTCAGATCTGCATACTTTTCCCCAACAAGCAGACCGACTGCGTCTCGATCAAGACGGATGGTCAGGTATTGCAGATGCTCGACAACAAGGGCAATCGCGTCAAGCTCTGAGCCCTGCCGGTTGCTGTCTGTCGTCACGCCCGGCGCCTCCCCGGAACCTTTCCCCAAAGATCGCGTTAGAAACGCATGATTTTGCAGGTCGCTCGCCTGCAGCCGAGATGCGCCATGCGCCGGTTTCATCCGGGCAACCGGATCTTGAACGAGCTTTCAGCCGGGCTCTTCCCGGCAGGGGGAAATCATGAAACTCCGCTTCGTATCCGCCACAGTTGCCGGCTTCCTTGTTACCGGCCTCGCCGGCTCGGCCATGGCGGCTGATGCCATCGACGCTATTCCGGCCGCACCGGCAGCCGAGATCACACCGGTTTTCACATGGTCAGGTTTCTATGCCGGTGTCGGCGGCGGGCCGACCTGGGCCAACGGCGATTTCGACGTCTTTTCCGAAGACATGAACGGTGGGCTGATCACCGGCTTCGTCGGCTATAACTGGCAGTTCGACAATAATTTCGTCGTCGGCATCGAAGGCGACATTTCGTACAACTGGAACAAGTCCGATGTCGGCCCGTTCGAAGTCGGCCTCGAAACTGCCGGCTCCGTCCGCGCCCGGCTCGGTTATGCGATCGATCGCGCGCTGATCTATGGTGCAGCAGGCTGGACGGGTGCGCAGGCCCATATCGATGGTCCTGCCGGCAGCGACAGGGATACGCTGTCCGGCTGGACGATCGGCGCCGGCGTCGACTATGCCTTCACCAACAACGTCTTCGGCCGGCTAGAATATCGCTACAATGACTACGGCAGCGCCGACCTGCTCGGGCTCGACGGCGACTTCGACCAGCATGTCGTGATGATCGGGGTCGGCTACAAATTTTGACGCCCTGCCCTCAGACCATTCTTGCCGCCGGATTACATTGCCGAGAGCGAGAGCTTGCCGTCGGCCGTCACACGCGATTGCCAGCCGGTATAGTTGGCGATCGTGAAATGCGGCGTCTCGAAAGGCGTCGCATGAGTCTCAGTGATGACGGCGACGTCAGCTCCGGCTGCCTCGCCGGCGAGAATACCTGCAACCGCATCCTCGAACACCAGGCAACGGGCGGGATCGACCCCGAGACGGCTCGCGCCCAGCAGATAACATTCCGGGCTCGGCTTGCCTGACGAGACTTCTTCGCCGCTGACGATCATCTTCGGCATGGGAATGCCCGCTGCCGCCATGCGGCGGAGGGCGAGTTCGATCGGCGCCGACGTGACAATCCCCCAGCGATCCGAGGGCAGTGCATTCAGGAAACGGATGGAGCCCGGGATCTCGATGATGCCCTCGAAATCCTCCATCTCCTCTTTCAAAAGCAGTTTTGCCTCGGCGATCGGATCGACACCGGGAAGACCGAGCTGGCGGATGACGTCGGACGCGCGAACACCATGGATGGTCTTCAAAAGGACCTCAGGCTCGAAACCGTGGCGAAGCGCCCACTCGCCCCAGACGCGCTCGACGACGGCGATGGAGTTCAGCAACGTGCCGTCCATGTCAAAAAGGAAGGCATCGTAAGTCTTGTCGAGAACGCGGTGGGAAGCGGACAAAGGGAAGTTCCTTGCGAAGCGGAAAGCCGGAGGGCCCTCCGCGACTAGCCGAGCGCATGAGCGACGTCAACCGAAAGCATGTCGCGCAAAACTCTGCAACGGTGCGTCAGACAAGGACCGAGAGCGTCGCAAGCGATCTGAATGACTGCGTAGGCTTTAGTCGTTGACCTCGGGATGGGTGATGCTCCTCACATCCGCGAGGCCTCGTGTAGCATCGCGATTGCCGGTAGCAGCAGCAGCTTCGAAAACTCGCGTGGCGTCACCATACATTTTCAGATTCATGTAGCTGTAGCCACGCAGGACCATGAGATCGACCCGCTCTTGCTGCAGTTGGGCACGCTGGTCGAGAAAAATGAGTGCCTCGCGATAGCGGCCGCCTTGGAAGGCGGCAAGGGCACGATCGGCAAGGATCGCTACCTGCAGTTCGGACGCGCGGTCGCGATTCTGCGGCGCCTTGGTAGCCGCGACTGCGGCACTATTGGAAAGGCCGGCGCGCAGATAGGCAAGGCTCTGGCCGTAGGCGGCATCCTCACGATCCTTGCGCACTGAACTTGCCAGCGCCGCCTCGAAAGCCTTCACCGCTTCCATCGGCCTGTTGATATCCATCAGGCACCAGCCGCGTGCCAATGCATCGCCGGGCCGGAGGCGGGCGGGATCAATGGTGGTGGAGCATCCGCGAAGCTGACGCGGACCGCGCTCGACTGCAACCGTCTGCATGGCCCGCGTGGGCCTCGCGGGCACAACGGGCTGGGGCTGCACTTGCGGCTGCTGGGATTGAAATTGCGCCGGCGGCTGAGGCTCCGGCTGGAAGGCGGCACTGCGTTCGGTCGGCGCAGACTGGATCTGAGGGGCGGCAGGCTGAACAGCCGGCTGCGACCCAGCCGCAGAACCGGGGGCCGGCAACGGAGCGTTGCTGCGTGAAACGGCGGCTGTATCGTTCAACGTGGCAATGCGGGCCGAACGATCCGCCCAGAGACGCTGGATCTCGGCAACTCCGGCCCGGTCGTTCAATTGCTGGCGGGTGACGGCAAGGCCATAAGCGGACGGTTCGTCATCCGGCTTCCAACGCAGTCCCGTCTCGAACCACCGGGCAGCCGTCTGGAACTGGTTCAACGATCGAGCGTACCAGCCGAACTGCTGGGCCGTCGGCACGTATTTCTGTTCGATGATAGCAGCGGCGATACGACCGAGCACGTCCTCGCTCAGATCGGCCGGCGGCTGCAAGGCCATCAGATTGGCGGTCGCGGCAAGATAGGTGGCGGTCGCATCCTTGGAATCGTCACGCCATTTGTACATGACGTCTTCGGCTTCCTGCGGCGACTTGCGGGCGATCAGAGCCAGCGCCAGCCCCTGCGAGGCCACAGCGGAATCCTGCTTGTCATGGGCGATGCGGAACCACTTTTCGGCATCCGCATCATTGTTGCGGCGAAGCTGATACCAGCCAAGCAGCAGCGCGTCCGAAGGCAGCCCCTGCTCTTCGGCAAGCTTCTCAACGCGGGAGATATAATTGGCAGCGACCTCGAGCTTGGCATCGTCATTGCCGTCGGCAACGAAGCGGCGGGCCAGATCGTCGCGCAGGCTGTCGAATTCTCTGACACCATTGGCATCGGCAGGTTTTTCAAGGGACAGCAGCGACTGCATCGCACCATAGGGCAGAAGAGCGGCTGCCTTCTGGATCGTCGCCACGCGCTCGGCCGGCTCGGTGCAGTTCTTCAGGATATAGGTATATGCATCCTGCCCTCGCTGCTGCCTGTTCGTATCGACGAATGCTTCGGCAACGCGCCAGAGCACATCTATTTCGGCGCAGGTCAGCAGACTCGGGGTTTCGGCTGCAATATCGACGACCGTCGCATATTGCTTGAGATCGGAAGCATTGACCAGCCGCGCACGGGATTCGGCGACATCGAGACGGTCGAGCAGGTCGGCTGGCGGCTGCCAACTTTCGGCGACCTGACGATCGGCGATCGCCTTGCGCAGTTCGGCATAACGGCCCTCCGAATAAAGCCGCCACATATTTTCGAGCTGCCGGTCGCCGTTTTGTGGAATGGCGAGCGGATCAGCAGGTGGTACCCAGTTCGGATAGAGCGCCTGAAGGCGCGAGATTTCCGCCTGCAGGCGAAGCTTGTCGCCGCGGCTCGCAAAATAACGAAGGGCGCTTACGTCGACAACCGGCTGCTGGCTTGCCGCCGTGCCAGAAGACGGCGGATTGGCCGGGGCGGTGGCGGCACCCGAGGCAGCCGAGGGTGGTGCGGTCTGCGGGACGACCGGAACCGGAGCCGGCTGCTGGGCCTGATTTGTCTGTGGCTGATTTGCCGGGGCTTGGGCTGGCTGAGCTTGGCCCGGCTGCAATTGGCTTGTCTGCGCTTGGCTTATCTCGGGCAGGTCCGTCTGAGCCGCGCTTTGGGCCTGACCGACAGAGTTATCCTGCGTCGCGGCCTGGATCCGCTCCGTCACGGTCTGCACATCGATCGGCTCACCAGAGGGGGTATCCGGCCCCTTGATACGGCCCATCATCATGAGTTCGGGAGTCTTGCCACCGAAGCCGAAACGTTCCTGCAATGCGTCGCGGTCCTTCAGCCCGGCGATGAGAGTCGCCACAAGGACCGCTGCCGTGACCGCCACGAAAGAAGATTTCACAGACACTCCGGATGCTTCTCCCCGACATAGGCCAGCCCCAGAAGCTGAAGCGTTGAAGGATAATAATAGGCGGGCGCAAATTGCAGCGCTTCGGCAGGTAGTTTGGTTCCGTCCAATACACAGGCCACAACGTGGTTAACAATTTCATAACCAGGGTCGGAAAGCGGCGTCTTCGATCGCCCGGTGGTGAGGTCGATTATAGCCGGCACCCCGTTTTCGGTCATGCCTTCCTTGATCCGCGTCAGCAACGCCCTGTCGGTCACGCCGCCTCGCGCCAGATAGAGCGGGATACGGATCGCGTTGTAGCCGAACTCTGCCTCGAAACCGTCGGCCGGCTGCGGCTGTCGCTTCAGGCTCACCCATTCGGCGGGCAGCTTGCGCGGGCCAAATTGCATGGCCTTGAGCAGCGACAGACCATCATCGGCCAGTTTCTGCCACTGATCGGACGGTGCAAGTGCGGCCATGACCGGAAGCGCTTCATAGACCCAGTAGGATGGGTTGATAACGGGGCCATCGTCGCGATCCGTGCCGGAGAAGCCTTCCGCGCCAGGCATCAGCAGGGTGCGGCCGGAAAAATCGGCCACGGTCTCCGATAATGTCGACTGCGCCATGCGGGTGGCCGCGGTAATATAATCGGTACGGTTCCAGGCAGAGCCCGCCAGCGCAAGCGCATAGGCAATCAGTATATCGCCGTCGGACGCGTTGTTGGTGTCGGTCACATGCGGGCTGGCAGACGGATCCCATTTCCACACGGCAAGACCGTCATTGCGCAGCAGCAATTCGGTGCGGGTGAAATACCAGATCTGCTCGAAATCGGAGGGGCTCGCGGCAAGATAGGCGAGCAGCAGGCCGTAGCCCTGGCCCTCGCTATGGCTGATGTTGCCATTGCCGTTATCGATGATGCGGCCGCTCGGGTCGAGGAATTTCGCCTTGTAGGCAGCCCATGCCTCGCCGCTGATTCGCGGCTGCTGCGCCAAGGCCGGCTCGCTGGCGAGAGCCAGCATCATCGTGCCTGCCAGCAACGTCGCGATCCAGCCCTTCATTTCGACCTGCCTAGCCTTGAGAGCATTCTGGACGTGACCAGACCGATCAGCAGCGAAAGCACGACCAAAAGGAAAGAATAAGAGAGAATATTCGTCGACAGCCAGTTGGCAGCGATCAGGCGATAGTTGGCGATCGACAGGCCTCCGGTAGGTACGAAATCGAAACGGGTGACCGGCACGCTCTCGATCTTGCCGGTGCGGCTGGAATAGGTGGTGACATGGCCAGCAATCTGCGGCCAGTTCATCTGGGCGGTCAGGGAACTCAGCCCTTCGCGCAGGTCCTTGGCCGAGGGCGCGGTCACGACAGTCCACGTACCACCACCATCCGGGCTCTTGCCCTGAGCGACCATCAGAGATGCCACATTCGACGGCGTGAACACCTGCTCTGCAGTGGGAACGAATTGCAGCGAGGCGCCGGTAATATCGAAGTTTCGGTGCAGCCATTCGCGGAACGCGGCAATGCGGCCCTGCAGCGCGCCACCGCTGATGCGCGAGCGCCACTCTTCCAGCGCCTTGCCATTGTCGATCTCGGTCGGCTGGGAATCCGTCACCGGACGCCAGGAAGCCTGGCTGGCTGTTGAGACATTGACCTGCGTGAGCGCCGTTGCCGGCATCTGCGAAATCGAGCCGATGAAAATCGCGTTGCGGTCACCGATCACACCCGGCGAGGCGACCGTTTCGATCGCGATCGGGTGGCCCGCCATGATCGCGAGCTGGCCAAGCAGGGTCGCGGTGGCAGACAGCGTGTCGGCATCGGTGCGATCGATGAACAGCGGCGTCGGATCTGGACTGCGCCCATAGGGGTAGGATGTGCCGGCCATGGCCGCGAGGTTCGGTCGCTGCCCGACGCGTGCGAAATCCGGCATATGGAATTCGGACGTATCGAAAAGTGCAAATCGCGGCGTCGACGAGGCTGTCGCCCCGGGGACGCAAGCTGCATCATCATCCGTCATCAGAACTGCTTCGATGGCAATCGAATTCAGCCCTGGCTTGAAATGCCGCATGGTCACGCGGATAGGAAGCTGGCGGAAAATCCCGCCATTGGTCGTTGCTATCGGCACAGTGGAGGCAATGTTGCCGTTCACGTAGACATCGATATGACTGCCGGGAAGCACTTTGCTGGAATAGGCAGCATCGAGCAGGATTTTCGCCTCGCCGTAGGCATTGGCGTAAAAGTCAGCCGGCACGGCGATATTGAAGCCGGTGCGAAAGCGACGGCCGGAAAAGTCGATGGTCTTCAAGCCGAGCTGCGAGAGCGGAATACTCGTATCAGAAAAGAGAAGCGGCGCGTCAGGCGCGCTCCAGCGCTGCGTGGTCAGCACGTCACGACGGACTTCAGGGGCGCGGTCGGTCGGAGACACGATAGTATCGATCGCCGTGGAAACCGCCTGCCAGGATGGACCGCTGATCAACAGGACGGGCGAACCACTGCGCGGGTCGATGACGAAGGCCGCAAGCGGCGCGCTTTCAGCGCCTTGCGGAAGATTGGGGAAGATCGGACGCAGCTCGGTGGCGGTACCGACGAAAACCGCCATCTTGCCGGGACCACCTGCTGGCGGAGTGTCGGCACTAAAGGCAAAGACCTGGTTCGGCATGCCGCTCAGGAGCGACAGGCCCTGCGCCAGACGCAGGAGTGGCTTGGTGGTGCCGGGCTGTTCCATCGCCGGAACGACGAGATCGAATTCCGTCTTGCCTGCGCCATCGACCCCGATGGCGCGGATCGCATCCGTGCCGGAAAGCTGACTGGCGTCGCGGCCGGCAAAGCTCAGATAGGTACCGGCCGGATCGATGTTCGACCAGAGCTCATAGGTGGAGTCGATGCTGCAATCGGTGCGATGACGCTGATTGGCCTCGAAAGTGATGAGATTGGCACCGGGCTGGAGCAGACCCGGAGGAACATCGAAGCTGACTGCCGAAGGACTGTCGGGCGAACCGACCTGCTGCTGACCGATAATACGGTTGTTGATGAACACGGTCAGCTGCGATGCTTCGGGAGCGACGACGATGGCATTCTGATAGGTGAAGGTGAACCGCGCCTTCGCTGCTGCCTGCTCTGTCGTCAGATAGATCGACCATGACCTGCGGTCGTATTCACCACCAAGGCCGAGCTCGGAGAAAGGCACGATATAGCGCCTGAAATCGCCGGCCTGTGGAGCGGCCGCGGCAGGACGGATGACAGGGGTGGCCGCCTGCGGCTGGGCCTGAACAGGGGTGGATGGCACCGCCGGCGCCGATGGAGGTGCAGGCGCTGGTGCGGGGGTTGCGGGAATGACGCTAACCGGCGGCGCTGCGGGCGTGGGCGCCTGGCTCTGCGCCGGCGCGGAAGGCTGTACCGGCTGCGGAGCAACAGTCTGCGGAACGACGGGAACAGGGGCCGGTGCGGGCTGGGAAGGCTGCGCGGGCTGCGCCGGAAGCGTCAGGCGCGGCTTGACCGGCGGCGCACCCGCCGGGCGCTCACCGGACATGTCGAAGGGAGCGGTCTGCGCATAAGCGAGAACCGATGTGCCGATCAGGAGAAGGGAGGCGGTGAAGAGTTTTCTCATCCGGCGTTCGCCTTTGCCGCCTGCTGCTGTCGATGCTCCTCACGTTCCGGGCGCATGCTGCGGAAGAAATAAACCAGGCCACGGCTCGTCTGATAGAGCGAGAGGCCGAGGAACCAGATGGTGCCTCTGATGAGGCCGGGATTACGCCGGCGCGAGGCCTGGAACTGCGTCCATTGATCCGAATTGGCGAAGATCAGATCGGCGATGAGGCGATGGTCCAACGCGCTCTTCGGTTGATACTGGCAGCCGACATTGGTGATATCGCCAGACGGTTCGATGTTGCGGACGATGAGCGGCAAGGTTTCGAGATCGGCGCCGCTATAGGGGCGGAAGCGGATCTCGCCGAGCGCTCCAACCTGCACCGCATCAAAATGCTTGCTGAAGATGTGCAGGCGCGCGCCGTGGACAGAGACGTCCTCGATCGAGGCGGTGTACCACTGGTCGCCGACGCCGAATTCGCAGCGCCGATTGACGCGCACGCGGCGGGAGGACGCCCTCTCCCCACGCTCCGAGACCACGCCGAGCGCGCAGCCGGCAAGGATGAGATTGATGATATTCCAGCCGCCGACGACGAGCGTGACATCCGCCTTATAGGGTTCGGCATAGATCTTGTAGATGGTGATCGCGACGGCGATGATCTGCACCGCGAAGATGACGAAAAAGGGCCTGCTGATTTCCGACAAGCGGCTGACGGCGATGGATTCGTCCTTGGCGGTGACCTTGAAGGTCGGCTTTCGCGGATTGAGCATGACCGAGACGACAGCTGGCAACAGGTGAACCGTCTGCACATATTCATAGAGTTCGGAAATCCACGGCCAACGGAACGACCCGTAGAGGTAGTTCTGCATCATCAGGTTCACGATCATGTAGGCGAGCGTATAGGCCAGGAATTCGCCGCCGGAGGCCGTGAAGATCTCGAGATCGAAAAAGAGATAGAAGAGCGGCGCGAACAAGAAGATCGTGCGCGGGAACGGGAACAGCCAGAACAACGATGAGGACATGTAGCAGAAGCGCTGCGGCAGCGTGAGGCCGCGCTTGAGAAGCGGAAAGCGGAAGCGCAGGATCTGCATCATGCCTTGCGCCCAGCGGCTGCGCTGACCGATGAAACTTGCGAAGGTGGCGGGCTGCAGCCCGGCGATCAAAGGCTTGTCGAGATAGAGGCTGTTCCAGCCGGAGCCGTGCAGGGCAAGCGCGGTCTCGCAATCTTCGGTGATGCTGATGCCGCTGAAACCGTTGGTGGACTGCAGCGCGCGGCGGCTCAGCACCGCTGCCGAGCCGCAGAAGAATGCGGCGTTCCACTTGTCGAGACCGCGCTGAATGATGCCGTAGAACATTTCGTTCTCGCTCGGCATCTTTTCAAAGGTCCGAAGGTTGCGCTCCAGCGGATCCGGATTGATGAAGAAGTGCGGCGTCTGGACAAGGAAGAGCTTCGGGTCGTCGTCGAAATAGCCGACCGTTTCCAGAAGGAAGTCGCGCGCCGGCGCATGGTCGGCGTCGAAAACGGCAATCAATTCGCCGCTCGAATGCTGCATGCCGTTGTTGAGGTTGCCGGCCTTGGCGTGTTCGTTACGGTCACGCGTCAGGTAATTGACGTCAAGATCGACGCAGAGCTGCTTGAGCTCGGCGTGGCGGGCCGCGGCTGTCTGCGCTTCGATCAGCTTGCCGGAATTGCGCTTCTGTAGCGTGCCGCCATCATCCAGCAGCCACACATGCAGCTTGTCGGCCGGATAATCCATTGCCTTTGCGGCGGCAAGCGTATTGGCAAGCAAGCCGGCATCTTCGTTGTAGGACGGCACGAAGACATCGACATGGGGGAAACGCTCGAGCTTGCCGGCGCGCGAGGGACGCGGCGGCAGCGGGGTGGCGACGATGAAGAGCGACAGCGCCAGCATCATCACGCTATACATTTCAGCGAGATAGAGGAGCAGGCCGGGAATGAAGTTTGCGAGCTGGTTGACCGGCGGCAGCGTATTGGTCGTGCGCCAGTAGACATAGCGCAGCACGATGGCCGTACCGAAGGCGAGCGCCACGAGACGCCATGTGCCCTCTCCCTTCAGCACCTTGATGAGCGCCATGACCGTGACGACGGTAATGCTGGCGATGAGCTGGGTCTGCAGATTGACGGGCAGCGTGATCAGAGCAATCACGCAAAGCGACACCATAGCCCATATGAGAACACTGCCGGCCTTACGCATGAACGTTCCTTCGAAATGGCTCAACCGCTGCGCTCGGCGCATTGGGCGTATTTGCTATTTCCGGCAGGCGGCCGTCATGGCCGCATCGCCAATGCAATCAGGCGAAGGCACGGTCACACCGATCGGCCTTGCCGTTTGTTCGACTGCCGCCGGCGCCTCTGCCGGTGGCTCTATCGCATTCGTCTGCGTGTCGTCGTTCGGCAGCGGCACGCGAGGGCCGACAGGCGGCTGCAGGACCGGTGCAGCAGGTGCCGGTTGCGCCTGCACGCGGCGCACGGCCACGGCCCTTGTCTGGCGAACTGCGGCCGGAGCAGGTTCGTAACCGATCGGCATCGTGGTCGCACGATAGCCGCCCTCGTCGGGATAGATCGGCGCGCCGGTCTGGCCGAGCGCCGGATTGGCCGGCGGCGGAGCGCCATAGGGATTCCAGATATCGCCGTCGAATGTGCCCGTGACGGTGTAACCGTAGACGATGCCGAGGAGCTGGCGCTCGCTAGCCCGGGCATCGCAAAGGCGCAGGCGGATCTGGATCATGCCAAAGTTGCGCGCCTGTGTGTGCGCCGACTGGCTGGAGCGGACCTGCTGCCAGGCGTAAAGACAGGTATCGCCTGCACGGCTGTGGCCAGAGGCGTAACCGAAGGGACCGTAGCTGTTCTGCAGAAAGGTGGCTGAGGTCGCCATCGGAACGCCGGGAACCGATCGTGCCATCTCGCGCGCGATATCCCCTTCCCGGATCATCCTGTAGGAAGCGTTGCCGGCGCCGGGATTGGCCCCGGACGCGCCAAGAAACTGAACTTTGAGGAAATTCTGGCCTTGAACAGATGAGGACGTGAAGAGCGATATTGTCTGCTCCACACCATTTCCACGCTTTTGCTCGACGACGCTGACGATCGACGGACCACCAGGGGGCGGCAGGACCAGCGCCTTTTCCGGCTCTACACTGTCAGGCCCAACAGGCTGACGCACTCCCCCTGTCGACGTACAGCCGGCTATCATGGCCGCGAGAGCCGCCATCGATATCGTCTTCGGAAAATGCATGTCCTGGCCGTTGCTATCGTATTTTTAATCTTTGTCTGAAGGGACAAAGCGCGGCGAATTTCCGAATCAACAACCCCTATGTCGTTCTTTAGGAATAAACGATGCTCATGGTTAACAAATGGTCAACACTTTTCTACAGGTGTGCCGGGTAAAATCGGCAGGCGCTCCACTTTCACGGGCGCAGCAAGGCGAGAGGAAATCAACGGCATCCGGCAAGAATGACCCGGAGTAGCAGAGCCACCGGCGGAACCATGAAGGACGGCCGACGTTTTCTCGATGGCTGGGTAGGAAAAGGAGAATATCCATGCGCAAGACCATGCTGGCCGCGGCCGCCCTCATGCTGACCGTAAGCTCCGCCGCCTTCGCGCAGAGCAGCGTCATCGTAACCGATCCGGCGCCGACCGGTTCGACCGTCGTGCTTCCAGGGGAAGTCCGCACCTATGTCATGGAGCAGAGCGTTCCCTCCGTCGTCTATGACGGCGACATTGCCGTCGGCACGACGCTTCCCGACACGGTAGAGATTCATACCGTTCCCAACGTGGACGGCTATGGCTACACCGTCGTCAACGAGCGCCGCGTAATCGTCGAGCCGCAGACACACCGCGTTATCCAGGTTCTGGAATAGGCTCCCGCACGGCGTGAGGCTTTACGCGGGCCTCACGCCTGTTCCGAGGACGGCTTGCCGTTCAGCACTTCACGGACCTTGTGGGCGAGCTGTTCCAGGCTGAAGGGCTTGGCAAGCAGCGAGACGCCGTGGTCCAGCACACCATTATGAACAATGGCATTGCGGGTGTAGCCGGTCGTGTAGAGGATCCGGATTTCCGGCCACTTCTCCGTGACGGCATCAGCAAGCTGGCGACCGTTCATCTGCGGCATGACGATATCGGTGAAGATGAGATCGACCCGCTCATTCTGCAGCACATCCAGCGCCTCCGGACCGCTCGCGGCCTGCAGGACACTATAGCCGAGTTCACGCAGGCTTTCCGCCGTCATCTCGCGCACACTCTGGTCATCCTCGACCACAAGGATGGTGTCGTCGACGCTCCCTTGCGGGATCGGCATCATCGACGGCGCCGAAAACCGTGTCTCACCTGAACCGACGCGGCGCGGGAGATAGATCTTCACCGTCGTGCCGCGATCGATCTCCGAATAGATCTTGATGTGTCCCCTGCTCTGCTTGACGTAACCGTAAACCTGGCTGAGGCCGAGGCCGGTGCCCTTGCCGGCACCTTTCGTGGTGTAGAAAGGATCGAAGGCGCGTTCCAGAACCTCGGGCGACATGCCGATGCCGGTATCGGTGATACTGATCATCACGTACTGGCCGGCCTCCACTTCCTGGTGCATGCGCGCATACCGGTCGTCGAGTTCGGTATTGGCCGTTTCGATGGTCAGATGCCCGCCATCGGGCATGGCGTCGCGGGCATTGACCGAGAGATTGAGGATGGCGTTTTCAAGCTGGCTCAAATCGGCAAAGGTCGGCCACAGGCCACCGGCCAGAACCGTTTCGATCCTGATCTGCTCGCCGAGCGTCCGGCGCAGCAGTTCCGACATGCCGCCGACAAGCTTGTTTAGGTCTATGGTTTCCGGCGCCAGCGGCTGCTGGCGTGAAAAGGCGAGCAGCCGCGCGGTCAATACCGCTGCGCGCTGCGCCCCGTCCCTGGCGCTCTGGATCGAATTCAGGAGGCGTGGATCCTCCTTGCCGTTCAGCCGTCGCTGGGCGAGATCGAGGCTGCCGATAATGATGGCCAGCATATTGTTGAAGTCATGAGCGACGCCGCCGGTCAGCTGGCCGATTGTCTCCATCTTCTGCAACTGGCGCACCTGGGCCTGGGCGCTCGCATGTTCCGCCATCTCGCGCTTGAGCTCGCCAGTGCGCTGGGCGACCGTCTCTTCCAGTTTCCTGTTGAAATCGTTCAGCTCTCCGCGCAGGCGCAGCTGCCGGCCGTGGGAGACGACAATCGCCTGCATCAGTCCGACAATGATGAGTGCATTGGCAATGAACGTCGAAAGGCCGAGCCACTGGATGAACGTGACGGGCCAGAAGATATCGTGCGGCTCGACGAAGAACTGCTGGACGAGGAAGCCCGACAGAATGGCGGCCACCACGCCCGGCCCGGCACCGCCGATAAAACTTGCGATCAGCACGGCGGGCAAGAAGCTCAGAAACGGAAAGCCGGAGAGATAGTCGCCAGCAGCAGTGCGCAACAGGAATGTAACTGCAACAGCGGCGACAGCGAGCGGATAGGTCAAACCCGGCCTATGACGCAGCCAGTCCGTGGCGCTCAACAAATCCATTTCCCAGCCTCGTCCTTCCGTTACGAAAACGGCCCTCCAGCTTTTGCATATCGAATCCGGTCGGGCAACATGCCGTTTTTCGCACTACCGCGATCCAACCTTGACGAGCAGCCTGCTCGGGACAGATAAGCCATGTACCCGACAGGCCTGCACAGGCCCGTGCGGGCAGAGAGTGGACGGAACCATGAAAGACATTTTCATCGTCGAAGACGATGCGCTGATCGCCATGTTGCTTGAAGAGATGCTTGAGGATCTCGGCTACCGTATCACTGCCAGCGCTCCGGATCTGGAGCAGGCGCTCGATGCGGCTCAGAACAAGGAATTCGACGCGGCTATCCTCGACGTATCCTTGGCCGGAAAGAGTTCACTGCCGGTCGCTAAGCTGCTCGAGGCGCGCGGCAAGCCTTATGTCTTTGCAACAGGGTATGGCAGCGCGCCGGAAGGCAGCAATTCAGGCCAGCCTATCCTCAGAAAACCGTTCCAGCTTTCCGATCTCGAGAGAGCGCTGAAAGGCATGGAGGCCTAAACGCGCTAACGCACCTGATCGAGCAGGCGCTTGCATTCCAGGAGATCGTAGAGCGCTTCCTGGAGAAGCGCACGATCCTCCTTGCCGACACTGGACTTGCCGACCGAGATTTCCGGCTGATCATCGTCGCCGCTGACGAAGTTGAAAAAGCGGCGCGTGATCGGCGGCTTGGCGCGGCCAACGATCTGATCCTCTTCCGCCATTGCGACGCGCGGTTCGCCTGCGACCGTATCGTGCACGTTCGCAGAGAGTGCTTCAACGCTTGCGAGATCGCCATGGCCGACCGCGACGACAAACTTGTTGCCGTTGGTTTTCAAGAGCTTCTGCACACCCTTGATCGTATAGCCGTGGTCATAGAGCAGATGGCGGATGCCTTTCAAAAGATCGACATCCTCGGGCCGGTAATAGCGCCGTCCACCGCCTCGCTTCATCGGCTTTATCTGCGGAAAGCGGGTTTCCCAGAAGCGCAGCACATGCTGCGGCAGGTCGAGATCATCAGCAACTTCGCTGATGGTGCGAAAGGCATCCGGGCTCTTGTCCAACGTCATACTGCTACGCGACCTCGCGGATCGATCCAAACGGCGACTCATCATATTTCAACGGTTTGGAGCCGCGAATTCAAGTCACGTCTTCGCGTTGCGCACAGCCGGAGGCACGACGCAGCAAAAAACCTTTGCGTTCGGCGGGAAAAAGATGATCAGGCAGCCGGATTTTGCGGCTTGGTCTTGCCCTTCCGGGCAACATGGGACTTCAGAATGCGCGTCTTAAGCACATTCGACGCCTTGAAGGTCATGACGCGGCGGGGGGAGATCGGAACTTCCTCGCCGGTCTTCGGATTGCGGCCGATACGCTCGTTCTTGTCGCGCACCTGGAAGGTTGCGAAAGAGGAAAGCTTGACTGTCTCGCCGCGCACGATCGCGTTGCAGATCTCGTCGATGACCGTTTCGACAAGCTCAGCAGATTCTGTCCGGGAGAGACCGACCTTCCGAAAAACGGATTCCGCCAGGTCTGCTCGCGTAACTGTCTTTCCGGTCATGGTTTCCCCGCCCAATAGAAAATATTTTGTGAAAGTGGACGAAGATTATTTGTCTTGTGCCTCACGGTCAAGCTCTTGTTCGCCGCCAGTTTTTTAGGATTTATGCCTACCAGCGCAGCAAAACCGCGCCCCAGGTGAAACCGCCGCCCATGGCCTCCAGCATCACAAGGTCGCCCTTCTTGATGCGTCCGTCGCCTGCAGCCGTCGCAAGTGCCAGCGGAATGGAGGCAGCAGACGTATTGCCATGCAGATCGACGGTAATGACGACCTTTTCCGGGGCAATGTTCAGCTTCTTGGCCGAGCCGTCGATGATGCGGCGATTGGCCTGGTGGGGGACCAGCCAGTCGAGATCCTCGGAGGTTGTTCCGGTTGAATCGAAAGCGGCCTGAATCACGTCAGTAATCATGCCCACGGCATATTTGAAGACCTCGCGGCCTTCCATGCGCAGCTTGCCGACCGTACCCGTCGAGGACGGACCGCCGTCGACGTAAAGCTTGTCCTTGTGCGAACCGTCCGAACGCAGATGCGCCGTCAAGACGCCGCGGTCTGCCGTCGTCCCCTCGCCTTCGACTGCTTCCAGCACGATCGCGCCGGCGCCGTCGCCGAAAAGCACGCACGTGGTGCGGTCATTCCAGTCGAGGATGCGGGAGAAGGTCTCGGCACCGATGACAAGCACGCGCTTGGCAAGACCGCCACGAATATAGGCGTCAGCCGTCGTCACCGCATAGACGAAACCCGTGCAGACGGCCTGAACGTCGAAGGCGAAGCCATGCGTCATTCCGAGACGGTTCTGGATATTGACGGATGTCGCCGGAAAAGTGTTGTCCGGCGTCGAGGTGGCACAGATGATCATATCGATATCATCAGGCGTCAGCCCGCCATTTGCGAGCGCGGCCCGCGCTGCAGCCTCACCGAGCGACGACGTCGTTTCGTCATCGCCGGCAATGTAACGCTGGCGGATGCCGGTACGCTGGACGATCCACTCGTCCGACGTGTCGACGACACCTTCCATTTCGCGGTTGGTCATCACGCGTTTCGGCAGTGCTGCCCCGAAACCACGAACCACTGATCGGATCATATTGCTTGAACCCCGTCGCTCACGCGGCCTCAGGCCCTATCGGGGGCAGCCGCTTGGCATGATATTTTTTGAGATCGTTTTCTATTTTCTGGGTCAGGCCATTCTTGGCCATGTCATAGCCGACTTCGATGGCCGCGGCTATGCCTTCGGCATTCGCCCCGCCATGGCTTTTGATCACGATGCCGTTCAGGCCGAGAAATACGCCGCCATTGACCTTGCTCGGATCGAGCTTCTCGCGCAGCATGTCGAAAGCGCTCTTGGCGAAGAGATAACCGATGCGGGCAAGCAGCGTGCGCGACATGGCGGCACGCAGATAGGTGCCGATCTGCCGGGCGGTGCCCTCGGCCGCCTTCAGCGCGATATTGCCGGAAAAGCCTTCCACCACCACGACATCGACGGTACCCTTGCCGAGATCGTCGCCTTCGACGAAGCCGGAATATTCGAGCGAATCAAGATTGGCTTCGCGCAACAGGCGACCAGCCTCCTTGACCTCTTCCTGGCCCTTGATTTCCTCGACGCCGACATTCAGCAGGCCGACTGTCGGGCGCTCAAGCTCGAAAAGTGCGCGCGCCATGGCGCCGCCCATGAGAGCGAAATCCATAAGTTGCTGCGAATCGGCGCCGATCGTGGCGCCGACATCGAGCACGATGCTTTCGCCCTTTACCGTCGGCCAGATGGCGGCAATCGCCGGGCGTTCGATATTGGCCATTGTGCGCAGGCAAAACTTGGCCATGGCCATGAGTGCGCCGGTGTTGCCGGCGGAAACGGCGACATCGGCCTCGCCCGACTTCACCGCTTCGATGGTGCGCCACATGGTGGAGACATAACGTCCGCGGCGAAGCGCCTGGCTCGGCTTTTCTTCCATGCTGACTGCGAGCTCGCAATCATGAAAGACAGACTTTTCCCTGACCTTGGGAAACTTCGCCAGAACCGGCTCGCACTGTTCCTTGATACCGTAGAAGACGAAGGAAATATCCGGATGCCTGTCCAGCGCCTTGGCAGCGCCGGGGATGACAACCTGGGGACCAAAGTCGCCACCCATGAGGTCGAGAGATATTTTGATCACGTGTCCCTGATCCTTTTTTTCGCCTGAGGGGGGCGAAATTTGGGCCAAAATACCGGTTTTGGCGTCGCTTACAACTGAATTATGTCAAATGCCGGGGAGGCTTCAGTCCTTTTTCCAGTCCTTGAGCGCTGCGAATGCAGAGGGCTTTCGGTCATTTTCACCCGTGTCTTCGATATGGCCATCGAACTCCACGCCCTGCTTGCGTGGATAGGGATCGATGGCGAGCGCTGCGAATTCGGCGACGATCTCACCGGCATCGATCGTATCACCGGTAAAGGTTTCCGGCAGGTCGGGACCGTCGGGGTCCAGCACCATCTCGCCGGCATCATTGGCGGGATGGCGGGCGAGCCTGGAATTTTCCGGCACGAAGATCTGTTCGAAGTTCTCGTCGATTGCAGACTCGACCGGCTCGAGGGTGACCACGCAGGCCTGAACGATCTTAGCCTGCACGCGTCCCTTGACACGTATGCCGTCACGCTTCCACCTGTTGATCTGCAGGTCGGCGCGGAGACTGTCCACCGACACGACGTTCCAGCTTTCGGCCAGCGCCTTCAACTCGTCCTTGTCGGCAGTCACGCGCACTTCGACGGGATTGGCGGAAATGTGGCCAACCTTGACCGGATAGGAAAATGGAACCTCGCTCAGATCTTTCTTCATGATTCTGCTCCTCAAGCGAACCCAGGAATCGTTGCCGAACCGGTGGCGATCGCCTCCTCGGGAATGGCAGACAGATGGGCTTCCGCCGCCATCATCCAGTGCGCCAGCCCACTCATGTCGGCAGGTTCGGCAGCTTCGGGATAGATATTGCGCTGAAGTGCTGCGGAAAGAGCGGCGRCATCGCCTGCATCCATAGTTTTCGAATAGGCTTCGAGCCGGCCATAGAACATGCCTGCGAGCTTCTTCATGCGCTTTGGAACGCTGTTGTCGCCGATGCCGAGTTCCCGGATCGAATAGTCGATATCCTGAAAGAAGGCATCGACGATTTCCTGGGCAATCTCCTGGCCGCTCGTGTTGGACGTGCGGGTGCGACGGAAAAACAGGATCATGGCAATCGACAGCATCTCGAAGCGGCCCATGACGGTATCGGGGACATTCAGCCGTTCATAGAGCTCGGGCATGCGGGCAGCAGCCGTAAGAGCCGCGTACTGCCGCTCGACGATAGCCTGGTTACTGTTTCTCTTACCGAAGAGCCCGAGGATCATTTGTTTTTTCCGGAAATGCCGCATTCTTGGCGCCCAGCGGCACCGGGCCTTGTTGCATGATTTCGAAAGCTGGTTTACCGAAGCAGGCGCGAATTGCAATGCTGTTCGTGACCGGTTTCGGGACAGGGGCGCTCCGGTGCACAAAGAGGCGGGATCGAATGAATTCCACCCCGGAATGGCCACAATGGTTTTGCAGGAGGAAGCACGCAGTGTCCGGAATGGCTGCTATCGATACTCAAGGGAGTAGATGTCGTTGAAGAAACGGTATTTCAAGTCAGACATGAAATTCTTCAGTAATGCAGCCATTGCCGTCATAATCGCCTCCACCACCGCCCTATCGGGTTGCCAGACGAGCACAGTGCTTAACGGTGGCTATATCGTCGACCAGCAGTCGCTGGCGCTGGTTCCGGAGGGTTCCAGCCGCGAACAGGTGCTTCTGTCACTTGGCACACCGTCCACGACAGCAACCTTCGACGGGGAAGTCTTCTATTACATCTCCCAGCGCCGCCAGCGCTCGATGGCGTACCAGAAGCTGCGCGTCACCGAGCAGAGTATTCTTGCCATCTATTTCGACAAGGACGGCGTCGTTTCCCGCCGCGCCAATTACACCCTGCAGGACGGCAAGGTGTTCGACACGATTTCGCGCGTTACGCCGACCGGCGGTCGCGAACTCACCTTCCTGCAGCAGATGCTGTCCGGCGGCAGCGCGGCGAATGCGGCCAAGAGCCTGTTCGGTGGCGGCGCCGGCGGTACGCCGCAGAACCCGTCCAGCCTGCGATAAGGCAAGCTGTCTTCCATATGAAAAACCCGCCGGAGCGATCCGGCGGGTTTTTGTTTTGTTGGCTTACGCGTCTTAGTGCGCAAGAATCGCCAGCAGCAGCAACGCCACGATGTTGGTGATCTTGATCGCAGGGTTGACGGCGGGACCGGCCGTATCCTTGTAGGGGTCGCCGACGGTATCCCCCGTCACCGATGCCTTGTGCGCATCCGAGCCCTTCATGTGACGGACACCATCCTTGTCGACAAAGCCGTCTTCGAAGCTCTTCTTGGCATTGTCCCATGCGCCGCCGCCCGAGGTCATCGAGATTGCGACGAAAAGGCCATTGATGATGACGCCGAGCAGCGATGCGCCAAGTGCTGCAAAGGCAGACGCCTTGGAACCGGAGATGATGAGCACGCCGAAATAGACGACGACGGGCGCCAGCACCGGCAGCAGCGACGGAATGATCATTTCGCGGATCGCGGCCTTGGTCAGAAGATCAACGGCGCGGCCGTAATCCGGCTTTTCCGTGCCTTGCATGATGCCCGGCTTTTCACGGAACTGCTTGCGCACTTCCTCGACGATCGCGCCGGCGGCACGGCCGACAGCGGTCATGGCGATGCCGCCGAAAAGATAGGGAATCAGGCCGCCGAACAAGAGACCGGCGACGACATAGGGGTTCGACAGATCGAAGGAGATCGGACCGATATTCTGGAAATACGGGTACTGATCCGGATGCGCGGCAAAATACTGCAGGTCGTTCGCATAGGCCGCAAAGAGCACCAGCGCACCGAGGCCGGCGGAGCCGATCGCATAGCCCTTGGTGACGGCCTTCGTCGTGTTGCCGACGGCATCGAGCGCGTCGGTGGACTTGCGCACTTCCGGCGGCAGATGGGACATTTCGGCGATGCCGCCGGCATTGTCCGTAACCGGGCCGAAGGCATCGAGCGCCACGATCATGCCGGCGAGGCCGAGCATGGCGGTAACCGCGATGCCGGTGCCGAACAGGCCTCCGAGCTGATAGGTGGCAAGAATGCCGCCGACGATGACGATTGCCGGCAGCGCCGTCGATTCCAGGGATACTGCGAGGCCCTGAATGACGTTGGTACCGTGGCCGGTCACCGATGCCTGGGCGATCGAGACGACCGGGCGCTTGCCTGTGCCGGTATAAAATTCGGTGATCACGACGATCAGCGCGGTGACGACGAGACCGACGAGACCGCACACGAAGAGCCTTGTGCCCGTCACGTCAAAGCCGGCGACCTGCCCGAGCGAACCCCAGCCAACGGTCAGCGAAGTCGCGGCACCGAGACCGATGATCGACAGAAGCCCTGTCACGATCAGGCCCTTGTACAGCGCGCCCATGATCGAGCCGTTCGGGCCGAGCTTGACGAAGAAGGTGCCGATGATCGAGGTGATGATGCAAGCGCCGCAGATTGCCAGCGGATAAATCATCGCCGACGGCAGGATGGGCGCACCGGCAAAGAAGATTGCCGCCAGAACCATCGTTGCGACGACGGACACTGCGTAGGTTTCAAAGAGGTCGGCTGCCATGCCGGCGCAATCGCCGACATTGTCGCCGACGTTGTCGGCAATGGTTGCCGGGTTGCGCGGATCGTCTTCCGGAATGCCGGCCTCTACCTTGCCGACGAGATCGCCGCCGACATCGGCGCCCTTCGTAAAGATGCCGCCGCCGAGACGGGCGAAGATCGAGATCAGCGACGCGCCGAAGCCGAGCGCCACGAGCGAGTCGATCACCTCACGCGAGCCCGGCTCGTGTCCGAGCACGATCGTCAGCACGTAATAATAAATGGAGACGCCGAGCAGCGCGAGGCCGGCGACCAGCATGCCGGTGATCGCACCCGACTTGAAGGCAATGTCCAGGCCTGCCTTGAGGCTTGCGGATGCTGCCTGGGCGGTGCGCACATTGGCGCGGACGGAGACGTGCATACCGATGAAGCCGGCAGCACCTGAGAGGACGGCGCCGATCAGGAACCCGATCGCGGCCGTGGCGGAAAGGAGCAGCCATGCTGCAATGAAAACAACAATGCCTACGATGGCAATGGTTCTATACTGACGCGTCAGATAGGCCTGGGCGCCCTCGCGGATATAGCCCGCGATCTCCTGCATGCGGCTGTTGCCCTGATCGGCAGCAAGCACCGACCGGGTTGCCCAGATGGCATAAACCACCGAGAGCAGGCCACATGCGATTACCAATAAAAGAATGGTCATTCGCTCTTTCCTCCCATAAGCCGGAGCTCACTCCTTCTCCGGCGACGAATGCTGCTGAATCGACTCCTCTCCATAGAAACGCTCAACAGGCGAGCGGAGATTGCGTGGTCGATAACGTCGCGTCAAGACTGCAAAACTTCAAAAGCCTTGCAGTACCGCAGAAAGGATGGGAGGGGTTGTTTGGCGCCTAAGTGCCTACTTCTTCTGGTCGCCGCGCACTTGCTTGGCGATGCGGTCCAGAACGGCATTGACGAGTTTCGGCTCATCGTCGTCGAAGAAGGCACGGGCGATCTCGACATACTCGGTGACGATGACGGCGACCGGCACGTCCTTGCGGTCGACGAGTTCGAAAACGCCGGCGCGCAGGATGGCGCGTACGGTGCTGTCGAGACGCGACAGCGCCCAATCGTCCTGCAGGGCAGACGCGATCAGCGGGTCGAGGCGAAGCTGGTCGCGCACGACGCCTGAGACGATCGAGCGAAACCAGCCGGCATCGGCCTTCAGATAGGTTTCGCCGTCAAGTTCCTGGCCGAGACGATGCGCCTCGTATTCCGCCACGATTTCCAGAACGCCGGTGCCGCCGATATCCATCTGATAAAGCGCCTGCACAGCCGCGAGGCGCGCCGCGCCCCGCTGATTGGCTGCCTTGACCGGTCGTTCGGTATTTTCGTCAGTCATTCTTTATGCACCCAGCTTCTTCTTCAGCTCGATCATCGTGAGAGCTGCACGGGCGGCAAAACCGCCCTTGTCCTTATCTGAACGGCGCGCACGCGCCCATGCTTGTTCATCGTTCTCGACGGTCAGGATGCCGTTGCCGATGGCCAGAGACTCGCTCACGGCGAGATCCATCAGGGCACGCGAGGACTCGTTCGAGACGATGTCGAAATGGTAGGTCTCGCCGCGGATGACCATGCCGAGGGCGACGAAACCGTCGTATTGCGTGCCGTCATTATCCGCGCCATCGAGCGCCATGGCAATCGCCGCCGGAATTTCCAGCGCGCCGGGCACGGTGACGACGTTGTAAGTGGCGCCAGCCTCTTCCAACGCGAAGGTCGCGCCTTCCAGAAGAGCATCGGCCATGTCGTCATAGAAGCGTGCTTCGACGATCAAAATATGGGGAGCGGTCTCTTTCGGCATGGGTCACCTTCAGTTGGCGGGGCATTTTCCACTCAGGCAGGCCGCGGTCAAAACATGCCTTCGAGCGAATGGCAAGCAAATTCGGGCGGCGCTCTCGGAGGAAAGACAAAATATCTGCAATGGGATAGCTGGACCCGTCTTTATCAGACGCTACGGCGCCAAACCCATGCGTAGCCAGGCAGCTAAAAAGTGGCAAAACCAAGGCAGGCTTCGTGAACAATTTGTAATTGCTTTTCAGTGGCTTAAGTCATTGAAAGATCAATGCTGCAACGCCAAATCTTAGTCGTAACCAGACGATCCCTGTAGACAGCCGACCGTCGCGGTAGACGAAAGGATACCATCATGAACCGCGTTGCTAAAATCGCCATTGCCGCAGCTTTCTCGTCCCTTGCATTCGCCGGCGTTAGCCGGGCTGAAAGCCTAGGCATGAATACTGCAGCGGGTATCGAGCAGACGCTTCGCAGCTTCCACGGCAATGACTTCAACGTCGAGCCCGTCTATAACTGGCACCACCTCGACGACGAAATGACCGGCCCGCGATCTGCCCCTCAGCGCTCGCAAAGCGCTGTCCACGCCATTCAGGCTTCCATCGACGCCAACAAGTCGCTGGCACACCAGCTCAACAATGATGGTGTCAATATCCGCAATGTCGTGAACGCCGAACAGGCAGCCGACGGCAGCATTACGTTCTACGTTCGCTGAGGCTGCCGACTTGGCAGGCGAGTATGGGCGGTTATCTCCTCGCCGCCCATACCGTCTTTGACGAAATCACTGTTGCATTTTCCGCCGGATAGGATTGTCTTCTCGCCAAAGCGGAGGACTCTATGGCGACGAATGCGAAACCGGTCATCAACACGGCCGATCTGTCCCTCGAACACTGGACGAGGGGAAGCCTCTTCGAAAGCCGCGATACGTCTTTCGGAAAGGATCTTGGGCTTGCCAATCTCGGCATAAGCTACAGTGAAGTACCATCAGGCAAATCCGGCTGCCCTTTCCACAACCACCATGTGGAAGACGAACTTTTCTACATCATCGAGGGCACAGGCGAATATCGCTTCGGCGACCAACGCCACCCAATCAAAAAGGGCGATGTACTGGGCGCTCCCTCGGGCGGGCCGGAAACTGCCCATCAGATCATCAATACCGGATCAACGCCGCTTATCTATCTCGGCCTGTCGACCAAGGCGAAGACCGAGATCTGCGAATATCCCGATTCCGGCAAGTTCCTCGCCAAGACCAACCGCGACGGCAGCTCCTTCGACCATATCGGCAGGGGAGAGAACGCTCTGGACTACTGGGATGGAGAGCCCGGATTCTGATATCAGCTCCGTCATCGCAACTTCATTTCAGAGCAGCATTTTCATGACTGATATTCCGACACTTGAAACCGGGCGGCTCATTCTGCGCCCGCATCGCCGCGACGATTTCGACGCGCATTTCGAACTCTGGCGCGACGAGGATGTGGTGCGCTTCATCAGCGGCGTGCCCTCCACCCGCGAGCAGAGCTGGGCGCGGCTGCTGCGGATTGCCGGCATGTGGCACTACATGGGATTCGGTTTCTTCGCGATCGAGGAAAAGGAAAGCGGCCGCTTCATCGGCGAAGCGGGTTTCCTGGAGGCCAAGCGAGATATGCAGCCCTCGATCGAAGGGACGATGGAGGTGGGCTGGGCACTGATGCCCTCAGTCCACGGCAAGGGCTACGCCACCGAGGCACTGAAGGCGATCATCAGCTGGGGCGAAGCACAATTTCCGGCACGGCCGATGACCTGCATTATCAGCCCGGACAATATATCATCGCTGAAGGTCGCCGAAAAACTCGGTTTCAAGGAAATGGCGCGGGCGGACTATAACGGCCCGATCATTCAGTTTTCGCGCTAGGAAACTCGGCAAGCCGGGCCGCGTAACGGGCCATCGTATCGACCTCGAAATTGACGAAGTCACCAGCCCTGCGTTCGCCCCAGGTCGTGACCTCCAGGGTATGGCGGATCAGCAGCACATCAAAATCCGTGCCGTCGACGGCATTGACGGTCAGTGATGTGCCGTCGAGTGCAATCGAGCCCTTGGGCGCCACAAATTTCGCGAGATGGACCGGCGCACGCAGGCGGAAGCGGGTCGCATCGCCCTCCTCCGTCACCGACAGGATTTCAGCCTTGCCATCGACATGGCCTGACACGATATGGCCACCAAGCTCGTCGCCGATCTTCAGCGAACGCTCGAGATTGATGTGGCTGCCCGCCTGCCAGCTGGATACGGTGGTCAGGCGCAGTGCCTCTTCCCATGCCTCCACCTCGAACCAGCGGCCGTTGCTGCCCTCCTGCGGCAGACCCGTTACCGTGAGGCAGATGCCCGAATGCGAGATCGATGCGCCCATATCGATGGTCGTCGGATCGTAATTCGTCGCGACACGGAGCTTAATGCCTTCCTTCAACGGCGAAACGGATTCGATCGTGCCGACATCAGTGACAATTCCGGTGAACATCAATTCTCTCTTTCGTATTCGTCCAGGCGGTCCGCGCCGAATATGTAAGTGCCTCTGTGGGCGAAACCGGATGGTATGTCGGTTGCCTGCAGCGGGGATTCAATACCGCCCTCGCCGATGACGACAGGCGCCTGATAGAGCTGAATGCGATCAACGAGACCGGTTTGGAGGAAAAGCTTCGCGGTCTTAGCGCCGCCTTCCACCAGAAGCGAGGAGATGCCGCGGGTGGCGAGGGCCGGCAAGAGGATTTCCGGGTGGTAAGGATTGCAGTAGAGAACCTCGACGCCGGCTGCTTCGAGCGCACTACGGCGAGCATCCATGTCGGCGGCATCAGCGCTGTCGCCCTCTGGCTCGCCGGGCATGAGAAGAGCGGCGATCGCTTGGGGCGCAGGGGGAATTCCTTCCGCATCTGCCTGCAGCGGCGACATGACTTCATTCGCAACCACAATGACCGGCACGTCGCGCGCCGTCTCGACCAGCTTGCTATCCAGCGGCAACGCCAGAGTGGGATCGAGCACGATGCGGATAGGCGAATGTGCCTCAAGGCCCGGTGTGCGCACAGTCAGCAAGGGATCGTCAGCGACCGCCGTGCCAATACCGACGAGGATGGCATCGGTCTCGGCGCGCAGCGCCTGTACCTGGGCGCGCGCCTCCGGCCCGGTGATCGCCACCTGCCCTACCCCCTCACGGCCGATCATGCCATCGGCGGAAACCGCAAGTTTGAGAGTCACATAGGGGCGGTTCTTCGTCTGGCGGGTGAGATATCCAGCGAGCGATTGCCTTCCTTCTGCCTCCAGCACGCCTGTCGTCACCTCGATACCGGCATCGCGCAGCATGGAAATACCGCGGCCGGATACCCTGATATCGGGATCGGTCACGCTGATGACGACGCGCCCGACGCCATAGGCGATCAGCGCGTTGGCGCACGGCGGCGTCTTGCCGTGATGCGAGCAGGGTTCGAGCGTGACATAGGCGGTTGCACCGCGGGCAAGTTCACCGGCTTCGGCGAGCGCCTGGGGCTCGGCATGCGGGCGACCGCCAAGTGCCGTCACGGCGCGGCCGACGATCGCGCCGTCGCGAACGATGACACAGCCGACGGATGGATTGGTGGACGTCTGGCCCGTGTGCCATCGCGACAGCCGGATCGCGGCTGCCATGAAGCGTTCGTCCTCAGGCCGCGCGATCCCCTCGCCCATGGTCATGCGTCCAGCGGATCGCGGGCGATCTTGGCGTTGAGCTCTGCGATCAGCTTTTCGAAATCCTCGGCATGCGAGAAATCCCGATAGACCGAGGCGTAGCGCACGAAGCCGACATCATCGAGGCCCTTTAACGCTTCCAGGACCTGCAGGCCGATCTGTTCGGAAGAGATTTCCGTCTCGCCCGAGCTTTCCAGCCGGCGCACGATACCGGAGACAGCACGCTCGATACGGTCGCGATCGACGGGCCGCTTGCGTAGCGCCACATCGAAGGACCTAACCAGCTTGTCACGATCGAAGGGAACCTTTCGGCCGGTCTTCTTCGTAACCATCAGCTCGCGCAGCTGCACGCGCTCGAAGGTCGTGAAGCGGCCGCCGCAATCAGGACAGATACGGCGCCGGCGGATGGAGGTGTTATCCTCCGCCGGTCGTGAATCCTTGACCTGCGTATCTTCCGAACCGCAATAGGGGCAGCGCATGCCTTCTCCTTCAGCATCGGCCCGAAAATCGGAATCGATTTTCGGAAAGCCTGATGCGWAGATTCAAAGAGTTAGAGCGTCCTTTGTGCGCCCGAACGGGCGCACGGCGCTCTAGCCCATGTAATCATACATGGGGAAGCGATCGGTCAGATTCACCACCTTGCCGCGGACGGCAGCCTCGACGGCAGCATTGCCCTCGTCGGAATTGGCGACCTTCAGGCCATCAAGAACCTCGACGATGAGGTTACCGATCTCGCGGAATTCCGCTTCCTTGAAGCCGCGCGTCGTGCCGGCCGGGGCGCCGAGGCGCACGCCAGAGGTGACGAAGGGCTTTTCAGGGTCAAACGGGATGCCGTTCTTGTTGCAGGTGATGTAGGCGCGTCCGAGTGCGGCTTCCGCACGCTTGCCGGTGGCATTCTTCTTGCGCAAGTCGACCAGCATCAGGTGGTTGTCGGTGCCGCCGGAGACGACGTCGAGGCCGCCTGCGACAAGCGTTTCGGCCAGCGCCTTGGCGTTCTTGACGATCTGCGCCGCATAATCCTTGAATTCCGGCTGCAGGGCTTCGCCGAAGGCAACAGCCTTGGCGGCGATGATGTGCATCAGCGGACCGCCCTGGAGACCCGGGAAGACGGCCGAATTGAACTTCTTGGCCAGATCCTCGTCATTCGTCAGGATGACGCCGCCGCGCGGGCCGCGGAGCGACTTGTGGGTCGTGGTCGTCGCAACATGGCAGTGCGGGAACGGCGACGGATGCACGCCACCGGCAACGAGACCGGCGATGTGGGCCATGTCGACCATCAGGTAGGCGCCAACCGAGTCGGCGATCTCGCGGAAACGCTTCCAGTCCCAGATGCGGGAATAGGCAGTGCCGCCGGCGATAATGAGCTTCGGCTTGTGTTCTTTCGCCTTGCGCTCGACGTCGTCCATATCGAGCAGGTTGTCGCCTTCGCGCACGCCGTAGGACACGACGTTGAACCACTTGCCGGACATGTTGACCGGCGAACCATGTGTCAGGTGACCGCCCGAGTTCAGGTCGAGGCCCATGAACGTATCACCCGGCTGCAGCAGCGCCAGGAATACTGCCTGGTTCATCTGCGAACCGGAATTCGGCTGAACGTTGGCGAAGTTCACGCCGAAAAGCTTCTTGGCGCGCTCAATCGCCAGTTCCTCGGCGATATCGACGAACTGGCAGCCACCGTAGTAGCGCTTGCCCGGATAACCCTCGGCATATTTGTTGGTCATGATGGAGCCCTGGGCTTCCAGAACGGCACGGGAAACGATGTTCTCGGATGCGATCAGTTCGATCTCATGCCGCTGACGACCGAGTTCCTTTCCGATCGCGCCGAAGATTTCCGGATCGACGTCTGCAAGAGAGCGATTGAAGAAGGATTCGGTGGAAGCATTGGTCATTGGCGGGCTCCTTCACTGGAATGCGGAAGGTATTAGCGCCCCGCCGATGCGAGGGCAATACGAAGAACGACATTTGCTGGGCTAAGCGCGCGGGGCGAACACTTTGCGTGGAGTCCGGCCTCGCTGAAATGAAAAAAGCCGCGCAACGGCGCGGCTTTCGTGAATTTAGTGAGCCGGACTTACTGTACCGGCTGCTCCATGCCCGAAGTGGTGTCCAGCGCCAGTTCGGCATTGCCGTCCATCTCGTAGATGTCGTCGCGGAACTGGACGACGCCGTCGGGCATGCCCCAGGCCGAGATATAGACGAAGTAAACAGGCACTTCGGTCGCGAGCTTGATCGGCGTGTTGGTGCCGCTGGCGATGACCTGTTCCATCTGCTGGCGGTTCCAGCCGGGCGTTTCACGCAGCAGCCAGTTCGACAGGTCGCGGACGTTCTGGACGCGCACGCAGCCGGACGATTCAAAGCGCATGAGCTTGTTGAACAGGCCCTGCTGCGGCGTGTCGTGCATATACTCGCCGTTCTTGTTGTAGAAGTTGATCTTCGTGGACGCCATGGCGTTGATCTTGCCCGGGTCCTGACGGAACATCAGGTTCGGCGCCTCACCGTTCCAGTCGACGGTCTCGGGAGCGACTTCGTTGCCCTTGCCGTCGATCAGGCGGATGGCATTCTTTTCGAGATAGGTCGGATCCTTGCGCATCAGCGGCACGATGTCCTTCTCGACGATGGAGCGGGGTGCCGTCCAGTACGGATTGAGAATGACCTCGTAAACCTTCGAGTTGACGAGATGCGTCGGGCGGCTCAGGCGGCCGACAACCGCGGTATGGCGCGTCGCAACGCTGCCGTCTTCAACGGCTTCCACATAGGCGGCCGGAATGTTGACCATCAGGTGGCGACGGCCGAGATCTTCCGGGAAAGTCTGCAGGCGGATGAGGTTGGTGTTCAACTGCTGCAGGCGCACATCAGCCGGAATGTTCATCGCCTTCAGCGTGAATTCGCCGAGCACACCATCGGCTGGCAGGCCGTGACGGGCCTGGAAGCGCTTGACGGCACCATCGACATAAGAATCGAAAGCATTGGAAAGACCAGCCTCACGCGGCAGGTCGCCGGTGATTGCCAGACGCTGGCGCAGGGCCTGGACGGTGGGGGAGCTGACGCCGAGCTGCAGGCGCTGGTCGCCCGGATTGACTTCGGGCCAGCCGCCGGCGGACGCGATCTGCTGATATTGCATGATCGCCTGCTGCGTGCTCGGCACCGACTGCGGGCTGAGGATCGGGGTATTGGAAAGGACGGCCGTCGCCGTGCGCGAGGCAGCCTTGGCGTCGAACTGGTCGTCCCAGTTGCCGCGCTTCGGGGCATTCAGGAGCCCATCAAGCGCCGATTGCGCGAATGCGGGTGCGGCAAGCGCGCTGGCACCAACCGTTGCCGCCGACGCCAGGAAGGCGCGGCGTGAGAGAGCTTCAATTCCGTTCTTTTTAGACATTCGTCCCAACCACTCAATGCCACGGTGGAGGAAGCCGCGGCCCTTTGCGATATCCTGCGCCTTAACGCAGATCCCTATCCGTTCGTTCTTCCGGCGCAGCAGGAAATTCCGCCAGTCCCATCACAAGATTGCGAGCAACCTGGATGGTGCCAATGGTCCGTCGAGGACGCCGGCTATCGAATATTCCGCTGTCACATCAATATGGCCAATTCGTGTTGCCGGGCCGGAAGACAGACTGCCGGTTGCCGGAAACCGACGCAACGCACCAAATGACGGGTAAACCGTGAGGGTTAATAACGACTAAAAAACGGCTTGAATACGGGGCTTTTCGCTTGGCTGGAGTGCGTTGCAAAGATGCCACGCAGGGGCGAGCGGATGTCTTTGAGCGTTATCAAGGTGTCCGGTCGTGCCAAAGGCCGACACGCTTCCGTCTGATCGACAGCAGGCCTTTGACACAACGGCAGAAAAGCGCCTCGCGGAGGGAAACCGCGTGCGCTTAAGTTGCCGATGGAGGTCGGAAATCGCCGGCGTTCAAGTGGCGAGCGATCCACGCCACCTGTGCCATCTCGTGCCCCGTTTAGGCGGCCAACGCCGGCCAGGGCATTCTGGTGTTCATACCTGGGGACAGATCGTAATCTTCTTACAGACGATAAAGGATCTGATCGTTCCAGAAGCGATCCAGCCGCTGCAGGAGCTTGTTCATCTGCGTAAACTCGTCGGTGCCGATGCCGCCGACCTTGTCGATCGAGGCGATGTGGCGTTCGTAGAGCCGGGCCACCGTTTCGGCGATGTCCTGGCCGGTTTCGGTCAGGCTGATGCGGACCGAGCGGCGGTCGATGCGCGAGCGCTGGTGGTTGATGAAGCCGAGGTCGACCAGCTTCTTGACGTTGTAGGAAACGTTCGAGCCGAGATAGTAGCCGCGGGAGCGCAGCTCGCCGGCAGTGAGTTCGGAGTTGCCGATGTTGAAAAGGAGCAGCGCCTGGATGGCGTTGACGTCGCTGCGGCCCTGACGGTCGAACTCGTCCTTGATGACGTCGAGAAGACGGCGATGAAGACGTTCAACAAGATGAAGGGATTCCATGTAAAGATCACGGATGCCCTGCTCGTGTGCATGGAAAGTCGATGCCGCCTGCGGCTTGATTTTCGTGTTCATTTGACTGCCTCACTGTTTTGTTTGGCGGTGTCGTTTTCTTCCCGCCTTGAGTGAGACCCTATCGAATACATATAAAATTCGACTTAAACCGCAGGCTTAACAGAGACTTACGAAAACCCCTTGATGTATCAGGGTAAATCAACGCTTACCTGACGACGCTGCCGGCGCCGCTCCAGCCACAGGGAAAGCCTGAAAATCCAGTAGATGACGGCCACGATCACATGAAGCAGGATGATCAGCCGGTTGGCCCCGAAGATCTGCGGCAGCAGGCCGTACATGAGGATCTGGCCGCCTGCGGCCAGCACCCAGATGACCGGCCCCCAGGAAACGGTGAGCCAGAGGCCGAGCGAGGCAACCGGGAAAAGAACGGCAAGGCTGGTGCTTGCGACCTTCCATGGCAGGCTCAAGAGATCGAAGCGGCCGGCGCCGACCAGCGAGTAACCGACGAGCATCGCCCAATACTGAAGACCGAACCAGAAGCAGGAAACGGCGACGAGCCGCAGGAAGAAGATGAAGAGGATATCCGTCAGYGTCCGTTTCGGCATCGTCGGAGAATCGGTTTCCATGGGCGAGACATCACACTCAATGTTACGGCTTCAGTTTCAGGCTTTCATCCGCCRCGGCCAATCGTCCGGTTTGGATTTTCCAGGGCGCATGATAATGAGCGCTCCAATAAATGGAATGGCCCAGGGACAGATATCATGCAGGACAAGACACATCTCGTCGATGAAATCACCGGTCATCGGCGCATGCGGCGCAACCGCAAGGCCGACTGGACGCGGCGGCTGGTGCAGGAAAACCGCCTGACGGTCGACGATCTGATCTGGCCGATCTTCATCGTCCCCGGAACCGGCATCGTCGATCCGATCGCCGCCATGCCGGGTGTCAACCGCATGAGCGTCGACAAGGCGGTCGAGGCGGCGAAGGAAGCGGCCGATCTTGGTATCCCCGCTATCGCCACCTTCCCCGATATAGAGATGGAATTGCGCGATGAGACAGGGTCGAACAGTCTTGTCGCCAATAACCTCATCAATCAGACGACGGCTGCCATCAAAAAGGCAGTGCCCAATATCGGCATTATTACTGATGTGGCGCTCGACCCCTTCACCAGCCACGGGCATGACGGCATCCTGCGCGACGGCGAGATCGTCAATGACGAGACGGTCGACCAGGTCGTCAAGGCCGCGATCCTGCAGGCCGATGCCGGCGCCGACATCATTGCTCCCTCGGAAATGATGGACGGACGCATCGGCGCGATCCGCCGCGGGCTCGATGCCGCCGGGCATCAGAGCGTCGGCATCATGTCCTATGCAACGAAGTTTTCCTCCGGCTTCTACGGGCCCTATCGCGAGGCGATCAATACCAAAGGCCTGCTGAAGGGCGACAAGAACAGCTATTACATCAATCCGGCGAACGGTACGGAAGCGCTGCGCGATGCCGCCCTCGATGTCGAGGAAGGCGCAGACATGCTGATGGTGAAGCCAGGGCTTGCCTATATCGACATCTGCTGGCGCGTGAAGGAGGCTTTCGGCCTGCCGACTTTCGCCTATCAGGTGTCCGGCGAATATTCGCAAATCAAGGCTGCAGCCATGAACGGCTGGATAGACGGCGAGCGGATCATGATGGAGACGCTGCTTGCCTTCAAGCGCGCCGGTTGCGACGGCATCCTCACCTATTTTGCGCCGGAAGTGGCGAAAATCCTCGCAAAAAGGTGATTTTCGGGCGAATTATTGTATTTCCCCCGGACGATACCATATCAGCCGCATCGTCTTTCGAAGGGAGATATGGATGAGCTACAACCCCAATCCGCTTTATGCCGCACCGGAGGACTGGCGCGCCTATAGTGGTGTGCTCAGCCGTCGCGTCTTCGCATTCATCCTCGACTATGTCATCGTCGCCCTGCTCTGCATTCCGGCGGCGATCGTGGTGTTCTTCCTTGGGATCGTCACGTTGGGGCTCGGCTTCATCCTTTATCCGGCCCTGTTCGTCATCGTCGCAGGCCTGTACTTTGGCTTGACTGTCGGCGGTCCATCGCAGGCTTCGCTTGGCATGCGTGCGATGGGTATCGCGATCGTGCGTGTTGATGGAAGGCCGATGGACTTCATCCTGGCCGTTGCTCACCTGGCACTCTTCTGGATCCTGAACTCGGTGTTGACGCCGCTGATTCTGCTGGTCGGCCTGTTCACGGAACGCTCGCGCCTGCTGCACGATTTCCTCGTCGGCACGGCGACGATCCGCACCAACTGATTCCTTCGCGGCGGGGACGAAATAAAGTCCCCGCCCGCCCTTTGCCGGCCACAAAAAGGCGCCATATCCAAGAAATCGAATATTCGATTGCGCGGCACTGAATGCCGTGCTGTTGACGTTTTTTATTCTTGCGTCATGCTGTCTGGAATGACAGGCGCCCCGAAAGGAAATCTCCGCAAGAGATGAATACCCAGACTACGCCATCCCCGCAGTTTTATCTGACGGCTCCGGCTACGTGTCCGTATCTGCCGCATGAGATGGAGCGCAAGGTCTTCACTCACCTCGTCGGTCCGCGCGCTGCAGAGATGAACGACATTTTGACTCAGGGCGGCTTCCGCCGTTCCCAGAACATCGCCTACCGCCCCGCCTGCGAGGCCTGTCGCGCCTGCGTGTCGGTGCGGATCCTCGCGCAGGAGTTCGAACCCACCAAATCGATGAAGCGGGTGCTGGCGAACAATTCCGATATCATCGCGACGGAATTCCCTGCCCAGCCATCGAGCGAGCAATATTCGCTCTTCCGCCGCTATCTCGATTATCGCCACCAGCAGGGCGGCATGTCCGACATGACCGTGCTCGACTATGCGATCATGGTGGAAGATACGCATGTGAATACGAAGATCATCGAATATCGCCGACGCGAGGAAGGCTCCGGCCTGGAGACGCGCCCCAAGGGCGAGTTGCTTGCCGCTGCGCTGACCGACACGATGAGCGACGGCCTTTCCATGGTCTATTCCTACTTCAACCCAGACCTCGACCGGCGTTCGCTCGGCACTTTCATGATCCTCGACCACGTGCACCGCACCAGGGCGCTGGGCCTGCCGCATGTCTATCTTGGCTACTGGGTTCAAGGATCGCGGAAGATGGATTACAAGACGCGCTTCCAGCCGCAGGAACATCTGACGCCGCGCGGCTGGGAACGTTTCGATCCCTCTTCTCTCGAGGACGATCCGCAGGACTGATGCCCCTTCCCCACCTTTCCGATCATCGGAAGGGCCTGCTGCTGACGGCGATCGGCGGGCTGGCACTTTCCATGGACATTCCGCTCGTTCGCCTCGCCCATGGCGATATCTGGTCGATCCTCAGCGCGCGAAGCCTGGCGACGGTTCTTGCCACATTCGTCATCCTGGTTGCGATGCGCCTGTTCTCCGGCAGGTGGCCGCCGCTCGTGCCCGGTCGCCCCGGCCTCCTGGCCGGACTGCTCTACGGGCTTTCTTCCGTCACCTTCGTCTTGGCAGTCTTCAATACGTCCACGGCGAACGTCGTCTTCATCGTTGCCTTCAACCCGATGTTCGGAGCACTGCTGTCGTGGCTATTTCTCAAGGAGAAGCCGCAGCCGGTGACCTTAATCGCCATGCTGTTCATGATCTTCGGCGTCGGCCTGATCGTGCGCGAGGGACTTTCGAGCGGCCACGTCTTCGGCGACGCCATGGCGCTTTTAAGCGCGCTGGTGCTTGCCGCCGCCATCACAGTCGGTCGTGCCTCGCGCCGGGAGATGGGCTTCGTGCCGCTGCTTGCCGCAATCCTGCCGGCAGCACTCGGCCTGGTGCAGGTCCTGCCTACGGGACTTTCAATCGCTCACCCCGGATGGATCGTCTTCAACGGCGCCATCATGATGCCGGTCGCCTTCTGGTGCCTGGCGACGGGACCGCGATATCTTTCCGCGCCTGAAGTCGGGATGTTCTACCTGTTGGAAACGGTGCTTGCACCGATTTGGGTCTGGCTGATCTTCGCCGAAACGCCAGCCTCGATGACGCTTGTCGGCGGTGCGATACTGGTTGCGGCGATCGCCGCCCATTCCGTCTGGATGGCGAGGGGCAGAAACGTTCAACTCGCTTGATTGGCAAGTGATTACGACCTATCTATTGTTATAACTCTGTTATTACGGGAAGCGATTATGAACGTCACCATCCGCAAAATCGGCAATTCGGAAGGGGTCATCATTCCGAAGGAAATACTTCAACGTCTGGGGCTCAGTAGTGGCGACAGCCTTGAGTTGCGCGAGACGGACGGCACAATCCAGCTGGTCCCGGAATCCGCAGATCTCGCAGAGCAGATGCGCGCTGCACGCATCGGCATGGAAAAATATAGGGTTGCCCTTCGTGAACTCGCGAAATGAGTCGTTTGAAGTGGCTCAGCCGGGAAGCGATTGAAAAGATGCATGAAGAGCAGATCACCGAACACGGAGGTCTGCCAGGGCTTCGCTCTTTCGATTCATTGGAAATGGGCTTGGCACGACCGATTAACAAAGCCGCTTATGGCGAGCCGGATATTTTCGTGTTGGCAGCAGCGTATCTTCATGGAATCGTTAGAAACCATCCCTTTGCGGACGGCAACAAGCGCACCGGTTACCTCGCAGCTTTTACATTTCTCTATATCAACGGCTACCTTGTCGACACTGACAACGCGCAGATCATCACATTCGTGCAGGATGTCGCGGCAGGCGAAATAGACGAAGACGGCGCAACCCGCTTCCTGCGCGATCACACAGTTCCGCTCACGCCGTAGCGCCTGCAGACTGGCCGGCTTCGGGGTTCGATCGTTTCGAACCTGGCGAAAGCTCCAGTTCCCGATCCAGCCCTTCGACGATATGTGTCCAGCCCTGACGGGTCTTTTCCTCGTATTCCGCCCATTCCGCGCACATCTCGTGCGTGAGGGTCAGGCGGCTGCCGCTGCCGAGTGGTTCGATGTCGATTTCGACGCGATCGCAATTATGGTCGTGTTCCTCGACCGAGAAGCAGAACACGATGTGTCTGGGGCGCTTCAGCTCCAGGAATACGCCGTGATGAAAGGCGTCGCCGGTCGGGCGGCGGTCGACGATGATGAAGCGGCCGCCGACGCGCGGATCGATATCGGCGCGCACGACATGGCCGTCATCGGTTGCGAATAAAAAGCGGCGGGCGATTTCGGGATTGAGCCAGGCATCATAGACCGTGGCAGGGGGCGCCCTGTAGCTGTGGGCGACATGCAGTTTGATGGTATTTGCGGCGGCCATCGGCATTCCTCCGTTGTGTTCTCACGCTCTTCCAAGCGCACGGCTTATGGCCATCCCGCCCGCCCGCGGAACGACATTGCCCTTCTTGTTGGCCCTTCTTTTTGGTGACAGGACTGAGATAGAGGAATTGCTCCGCCCGCCAAGGGCGGAGCCTCAAAATTCCCGGATCAGCCGGCGAATTTGCCGCTGCGTGGAAAGCCCTTCGGCACAGTGCGGCCGGCGGTGGCGCGGTCGGCAAGCCACTCGGCGAGCTCGTCCTTGTTCTTGGTGAAGGTGCGGCCGGCACTGTCTTCCCAGCTCAGGCCATCGGTGATGGCAAAGCAGCGAACGTCGGAAATGCCGCCATCCTTATAGCGCTGCAGGCGCACGCCCTTGCCGCGCGTCATTTCCGGCACCTGGCTCAGCGGGAAGACCAGCATCTTGCGGTTCTCGCCGACGACGGCGATGTGATCGCCGGTCACGGGCACGAGAAGCTTGGTCTCATCCGGCATGGAGACGTTCATGATCTGCTTGCCCTTGCGGGTATTGGCGACCATTTCCACTTCCGGCACCACGAAGCCATTGCCGACCGTCGAGACGATCAGCATCTTGCGTGCCGCATCGTGGACGAAGGCAGTCAATACGTCCTGATCGTTTTCCATGTCGATCATGATGCGCAGCGGCTCGCCATGGCCGCGGCCGCCGGGCAGCTTGTCGCCGCCGAGCGTGAAGACCTTGCCGCCGGTCGTGACGATCAGGATCTTGTCCGTCGTCTGCGCCGGGAAAGCCACCTTCAGGCCGTCGCCTTCCTTGAAGGCCAATGTGGACGTATCGGAAATGTGACCCTTCAAAGCGCGGATCCAGCCCTTTTCGGAGACGACGACAGTGATCGGTTCCTTCTCGATCATCGCGTGCTGGACGGCCTCTTCGTCGGCATCGGGCGCTTCGGCAAACTGCGTGCGGCGGCGGCCGATCTCGGTCGCCTTGGCGAATTTCTTCTTCACCTCGCCGATTTCCCAGGAGACTGTCTGCCACTGCTTCTCGTCGGAAGCGAGCAGCGCCTCGATATCGGCCTTTTCCTTGGTGAGCTCGTCGTGCTCCTTGCGGATCTCGAATTCTTCGAGCTTGCGCAGGGCGCGCAGCCGCATGTTGAGGATCGCCTCGACCTGAACGTCGGTCAGGTCCCAGCGTTTCATCATGACAGGCTTCGGCTCATCCTCTTCGCGGATGATACGTATCACCTCATCGATATTGAGGTAGGCGACGAGCAGGCCGCCGAGGATTTCGAGGCGCCTGTCGATAGCAGCAAGGCGGAAGCGCGATCGGCGCTGCAGGACCTCGCGGCGATGCTGCAGCCACTCCTTCAGCACTTCGTTCAGCGCCATGACGCGCGGGATGACGCCCATCGACAGCACGTTCATGTTCAGCGGGAAGCGGCTTTCGAGCTCCGTCAGCTTGAACATGGATTCCATGAGGATGGTCGGATCGACGGTGCGGCTCTTCGGCACCAGGACGATGCGGATATCCTCGGCCGATTCATCCCTGATATCTTCCAGCAGCGGCAGCTTGCGGGCGATCAGGAGCTCAGCGATCTTTTCGATCAGGCGCGACTTCTGCACCTGGAAGGGAATTTCGGTGACGATGATCTGGTAGCCGCCGCGGCCGAGATCTTCCGTCTCCCATTTCGCACGCACACGAAAACCGCCGCGGCCGGTGCGGTAGCTCTCGATGATGCTTTCTTTGTTATCGATGATGATGCCGCCGGTCGGGAAATCCGGGCCGGGGATGAATTCGACGAGCTTTTCGACCGTGGCATCGGGATGCTTGATCAGGTGGAGTGCGGCGTCGCAGATCTCGTGCACATTGTGCGAGGGAATGGACGTCGCCATACCCACGGCAATGCCCGAAGAGCCGTTCGCGAGAAGGTTCGGGAAGGCACCAGGAAGAACGATCGGTTCGGAATTGGATTCGTCGTAGGTGTCGCGGAAATCGACGGCATCCTGATCGATGCCTTCGAGCAGCAGTTCGGAGACCGCGGTCATCTTCGATTCGGTGTATCGCATGGCGGCGGGACTGTCGCCGTCGATATTGCCGAAATTGCCCTGGCCGTTCACCAGCGTATAGCGCTGCGAGAAATCCTGCGCCAGGCGCGCCAGCGCGTCATAGATCGACTGGTCGCCATGCGGATGATAGTTACCCATCACCTCGCCGACGATCTTTGCGCATTTCCTGAAGGCCGCATTCGGCCGCAGGCCCATGTCGTTCATCGCATAGACGATGCGGCGATGGACCGGTTTCAGGCCATCACGCACATCAGGCAGAGCGCGGTGCATGATGGTCGACAGCGCATAACGAAGATAGCGCTCTTCGAGCGCCGCCTTCAGGTCGACCGGTTGAATATTGTCGCCGTCTCCGCCGGAAGGCGGTAAAATCTCTTGTCCCATGGAACCTTGACTAACTCAGAAACCCCTGTGGGGCAAGGAATCCGGGCGCTCCGGCTGTGGATGACGTCTTCATGCTGACACGAAAGCTGTAAAAGGTGACAGCTGAATTTGGACTCTGTTTGCCTATCCTCTCAATAAAAATTTAGGGGTCTGCAAATATAAAGCCGGACCGTTCCGCAGTAGCTTCTTTGTAATAGTCAACGGCACTTGCCATCCAGGGGACTTTCTCATGACCTTTTACCGCACAACGCGGCTGATGCTGTCGAGCGCAGCCATTCTATCGTTCGCTGGTTCTGCGTTCGCGCTGGACGGCCAGGATCTCCTGACGAAGATCAATGCCGCCTCCAGCCAGCAGACCGGAACGATTTCGCCCAGCAGCATCGATATCGACGGCACGACCGTCACACTCAAAAGCGTCAGCTACACGCCAAAAGGTGCTAAACCTTTTCCTGTCGGCGATATCACTCTCTCTGGCGTTGAAGAACAGGACGACGGCAGCTATTATATTGAAGGGGCCACTTTTGAAGATGTCGATAGCACCGCAGATGGTGTGACGGTGACCGCAAAAGACCTGAGTCTCGGCGGCATCACCGTACCCGCCAAACCGGGTGATGACAGCCCAGACACCATGCTCTGGGCCGAAAATCTCCATACCGGCGCCCTCAAGGTGGTTAAGGACGGTGCGGAAGTCTTCTCGATGCTCGAGGGCGATGTGAATAGCACGCTCCGCGAGGACGAATCCGGCTTCGACTTTGACGGCGCATTTAAGGGGATGAAGTTCGACCTCAGCAAAGCCAGCGACCCGCAGACCAAAGAAGCAATCGAGAAGCTGGCGCTTCAGCACATTCAGGGTGACGTCAGCTTGAAGGGATCTTGGGATCTCGAGCCTGGCACGATCGACCTTTCAGACATTTCCTTCGACTTCACCAATGTCGGCAAATTGCAATTCGGTTTAAAAATGTCCGGCTATACGTTGGCTTTCGGAAAATCGATGGCACAAGCGTTCGAGCAGTCGGAAGCCAACCCCAACAAGGAAGAAGCACAGCAGGCGCTCGGCCTCGCCATGCTCGGACTTGCCCAGCAGCTGACATTCGATTCCGCGCAGATCCGCTTCGAGGATGCGTCGATCACCAAGCGCGCGCTGGACTATGCCGGTTCGAAGCAGAACGTCTCCGGCCAGCAGATGGCGGATTCGCTGAAGGCGATGACGCCGATCATGCTCGCGCAGCTCAACATTCCGGAGCTGCAGAACGCGATTTCGGCTGCGGTCAGCACCTTCCTCGACAATCCGAAGAGCCTGACCGTCAAGGCCACGCCTGAGAAGCCAGTCGCATTCCCGATGATTGTCGGTGCTGCCATGGGTGCACCGAACACGGTGCCGCAGATGCTTGGGGTGAAGGTTTCGGCGAACGACTGAGTTCGTCTCAACCCAACAAAAAAGCCCGGCGATATCTTCGCCGGGCTTTTTTTGTTTTGTGATGCCTGCCTCAGTCTTTCTTCTGCGGCGGGATCGGGCGGATCGCCAGTTCGCGCAGCTGGGCGGTCGTTGCCGGTGTCGGCGCGCCCATCAGCAGATCCTGGGCCTGCTGGTTCATCGGGAAGAGCGAGATTTCGCGCAGGTTCTTCGCGCCGACGAGCAGCATGACGATACGGTCGATACCGAAGRCGGCACCACCATGCGGCGGCGCGCCGTACTGGAAGGCGCGGTAGAGGCCGCCGAAACGATCCTCGACATCCTGCTGGCTCAGGCCCACCTTTTCGAAGGCAGCGACCATGGTTTCCGGCGACTGGTTACGGATCGAGCCAGAGGCGATTTCGAAGCCGTTGCAGACCGCGTCGTACTGGAAGGCCTTGATCGTCAGCGGATCCTGATTGGTCAGCGCATCGAGGCCGCCCTGCGGCATAGAGAACGGATTGTGGGCGAAGTCGACCTTCTTCTCATCTTCGTTCCATTCGAAGAACGGAAAATCGACGATCCAGCAGAGTTCGAAGCGGTCGCGGTCAATGAGGTTCAGCTCGTCGGCGGCGCGGTTGCGGGCTTCGCCTGCAAACTTGTAGAACTTTTCCGGTTCGCCGGCGACGAAGAAGCAGGCGTCGCCGTCACCGAGGCCGAGCTGGTTGCGGATGGCATCCGTACGCTCTTCGCCGATGTTCTTGGCAAGCGGGCCGGCGCCTTCGAGCTTTTCGCCTTCCTTGCGCCAGAAGATATAGCCGAGGCCGGGCTGGCCCTGGCTCTGCGCCCAGGCGTTCATGCGGTCGCAAAAGGCGCGCGAACCGCCGGTCTTGGCCGGGATCGCCCAGACCTGAACCTTCGGGTTGGAGGCGATCATGTTGGCGAAGACCTTGAAGCCGGAGCCGGCAAAATGGTCGGTCACGGCTTCCATGACGATCGGGTTGCGCAGATCAGGCTTGTCGGAGCCGTATTTGCGGATCGCTTCGTCATAAGGGATACGCGGCCATTCCTTGGTGACCGGCTTGCCTTCGGCGAATTCCTCGAAAATGCCGGTCATCAGCGGACCCATCGTGTTCCAGACGTCTTCCTGGGTCACGAAGCTCATTTCGAGGTCGAGCTGGTAGAACTCGCCCGGCAGGCGGTCGGCACGCGGGTCTTCATCGCGGAAGCAGGGCGCGATCTGGAAGTAGCGGTCGAAACCGGCAACCATCAGCAGCTGCTTGTACTGCTGCGGAGCCTGCGGCAAGGCGTAGAAAGTGCCGGGGTGGATACGGCTCGGCACGAGGAAGTCGCGCGCGCCTTCCGGCGAGGAAGCCGTCAGGATCGGCGTCGTATATTCGGTGAAGCCGACATTGCCCATTTCGCGGCGCATGGCGGAGATCACCTGCGTGCGCTTGACTATGTTCTTATGCAGCGTCTCGCGGCGGAGATCGAGGAAGCGGTACTTGAGGCGAACGTCTTCCGGATAGTCCGGCTCGCCGAAGACGGGCAGCGGCAGTTCCTTTGCGGCAGAGAGAACTTCGATCTCCTGCGCATAGAGCTCGATCTCGCCGGTCGGCATGTTCTTGTTGACGGTGTCTTCGGTGCGCGCCTTCACGAGACCGTCAATGCGGATCACCCATTCGCCGCGAACGGTTTCGGCCATCTTGAAGGCCGGGCTGTCCGGGTCGGCAACCACCTGGGTGATGCCGTAGTGATCGCGAAGGTCGATGAACAGCACGCCGCCATGATCTCGGACACGGTGGACCCAGCCGGAAATACGGACATTCGAGCCGACGTCCGACTTGCGGAGAGCGGCGCATGTGTGGCTGCGGTAGCGATGCATGATCTCAAATCCTGGCATTTGGCTTAAGACGGCGGCATGGCCCTCGGGACCTTCACGCCGACAAGAAAATCGGGCGGACAAGCGCATGGACGCTCTGATTTGTCAAGACTTGGCACGGCCGGCGGGCCGCTTGCTCCCTCGTTTCCGAATGAGCCAGGACACTTGCGCTGCGGCAGTTTGGCTGAAGGCTGCGTATTGATGAAAAGGATAGTCAACTTTAAAAGGAGGCATCATTGAAGACGGAACCTGCCGATGCCCCTCCTCACCCGCCGCAATCTGCTCAAGGCTTCCGCCGTCGCCGGCGCCTATGGCGCAGGCATGGCGATTGCCGGGCGCTTTGGAGTGGCGGAGGCCGCGCCCGAGCCGCGCATCCTGACGGCGCGCAGGACCGAGGCACAGATCATGGATGCCGCACCGACGCGGGATATCATGACATGGGGCGACGAGGGCCTGCCGCCGGTGCTGCGCATGCCGCGCGGCAAAGCCTATGCGGCGCGCCTGACGAACAGCCTGGACGAACCGACGACGATCCACTGGCACGGACTGCGCATCGACAACAAGATGGACGGCGTGCCCTTCATGACGCAGCCCTACGTCTATACAAACGACAGCTTCGATTATCTCTTCACGCCGCCGGATGCCGGAACCTTCTGGTATCACCCCCACTGCAACACGCTGACCCAGATGGGCCACGGCATGACCGGCGTGCTCGTCGTGGAAGATCCCGCCGATCCCGTCTTCGATGCCGAAATCGTGCTCAACCTGCGCGACTGGCGGCTTGGTGGCGATGGTCAGTTCATCGCGCCGTTCCGCCCGCGTGATGCAGCAAAGGCCGGCACCTATGGAACGGTGCGGACCGCCAACTGGCACCAGGAGCCGAAATATGATGCACCGGCGGGCGGGCTCGTGCGCCTGCGTATCGCCGTCACCGACGTGACCCGCATCTTCTCGCTCAAGATGGAAGGTGCAGATGCCACGGTTATCGCTATCGACGGCAATCCGGTACCGAAGCGCTTCCCGCTCGATCTCCTGCAGATCGGACCAGGACAGCGGCTCGACCTTGCCGTTCGCATGCCGGATGGCGAAGGGGCGGTCGCCACGCTGGAAGATATTCGCGGTACGACGCCGAAGGTGATCGCGAGCCTCAGCGCCATCGGGCAGTCACTGAAGCGCAATATCGGCGATCTCGGCGCGCTTGCAGAAAACCCGGTGCCGAAGGCCGATCTTTCTTCCGCGGAGACAATTCCACTTGTCTTGTCCGCCACCGCAGAGAATGCCGCCGTCGAAAGCATCTGCGGCACGCTCGGCTACAGCTTCTGGGCCATCAACAAGGTGCCGTGGCCGGGCGATACACCCGATCCGACCGCACCGCTCGTTGAACTAAAGCTCGGCAGGAGCTACGTCTTCAACCTGGAAAACGTCACGCCGCATACGCATCCGATCCATCTGCACGGCATGAGCTTCACCGTCATCTCGTCCTCGACGCGGGAGGTGATGCCGCTCGTCTCCGACACCTATCTCATTCAGCCGGACGAAAAGGTGCAGCTCGCCTTCGTCGCTGACAATCCGGGTGACTGGCTGTTGCATTGCCATATCATCGAGCATCAGAAGACGGGCATGACGAGCTATCTTCGCGTGGTTTGATATTGCGCAGCGGTTATCACCTCGGCGACACAGCAGCCGCAGAAAACATCACCTGCATCATGGCGAATAAGACTTCGTAAAGGTGAAGCCCGCTGACCATATTGACATATCTCTTCGAAAGGGGAAGGAAGGTTTAACTGACCTCTTCCTTGTGAATGAATTGATATGATCGAAACCACCGCCGATCTGGCGGCCGCCTGCAAAGAGCTGGCCAAGTCCGATTTCATTACCATCGATACTGAATTCCTGCGTGAGACGACCTTCTGGCCGGAACTGTGTCTGATCCAGATGGCGAGCCCAACGGTGGAGGTGCTGGTCGATCCTCTGGCGAAAGACATCGATCTTTCGCCCTTCTTCGAGCTGATGGCCAATCCTGATGTGCTGAAGGTATTTCACGCGGCGCGGCAGGATATTGAAATCATTTTCAATCGTGGCAACCTGATCCCTCACCCGATCTTCGATACGCAGGTCGCCGCCATGGTCTGCGGCTTTGGTGACAGCGTTTCCTACGACCAGCTCATCAGCCGCACGAAGAACGTCCATATCGACAAGTCCTCGCGCTTTACGGACTGGAGCCGCCGGCCGCTCTCCGACAAGCAGCTCGAATATGCGCTGGCCGATGTCACCCATCTGCGCGACGCCTATGTCTACCTCAAGGCCGAACTGGAGCGCGAAGGCCGCGCTTCCTGGCTGCGCGAGGAAATGGACATTCTGGAATCGCGCGAGACCTACGATATCCACCCTGACGATGCGTGGCAGCGGCTGAAGCTTCGCCTGCGCAAGCCGCAGGAGCTGGCGATCCTGAAATATGTCGCCGCCTGGCGGGAGCGCGAGGCGCGGTCGCGCAACGTCCCGCGTTCGCGGGTGCTGAAGGACGATGCGATCTACGAGATCGCCCAGCAGCAGCCGAAGGACGCCGAGGCCCTCGGGCGCCTGCGCACAATTCCGAAGGGCTGGGAGCGCTCGGCCACGGGTGCTGCGGTGCTCGATGCGGTCAATACAGCGCTTGCGCTGCCACGTTCAGAAATGCCGCATGTGCCGCGCCAGGCACAGCCGCCGGAAGGTGCGGCGGCGGCCGTCGAGCTTCTCAAGGTGCTGCTCAAGCTGATTTCCGAAAAGCACGGCGTGGCGCCGAAGGTAATCGCCAACAGCGACGACCTCGACAGGATCGCGGCTGAGGGCGAAACGGCAGATGTCGCGGCCATGCATGGATGGCGGCGCGATCTGTTCGGCGAGCCGGCGCTGCAGCTCATCCGTGGCGAAATTGCTCTGCGCTTCGTTGGCCGCAAGGTCGAAACCGTCGCGCTCCCAGCGTAGATCGTGGCAGGGGCCTTCGGCCCGGCTGTCGCGTTTCAACTCGTTGTTTGACGCGTGTCGTCAGCGCAAAATCGCTTCGCACCTTTGTGCGAGCTGCCTTAAATTCGAAATATCTTGACCATAGCACTGCGCCGGAAACAATAGCCGAATGAAGTGCTTCGGCGAAAGGGCGGCATGAGAGAGATATCCCCGACGCAGAACTGGATTCTGATTGCGCTCGTCCTTGGACTCAGCGGCGTGGTCTACGATCTGTACTTCTTTGCCGGTCAGACGCCCATCATCGGAGCGATCTTCGCGCTTTTCATCGGCATGCCGATCCTCGCCTTCGAACGCAAGGCGCTGTTGCGCGGCCTTTATCGGCGCATACAAAGACTGCCGACCCTGCTCTTCATCATCTCCGAGCTCGTCATCTATGAAATCCTGATGAGCATCGGCTTTGCCGCTGCCGGTTTCCTCCTTACTGTGCTTGGCGTTCTGAATCCGCCGAAGATGATCGACGTGCTGATCATGCCGTTCGACATCTTTCTCTATGCGCTTGCCGTCTGCGCAACATTGATCTTCCTGCTCCGGGTGCGGGAACTGCTCGGGCGCGAGGTCTTCATCAGCATGCTGATCAGCCGCTATCGCAGACCGATGAAGGAAGAGCGGGTCTTCCTGTTCATCGATCTCGCCGAATCCACAGCCTTTGCCGAAAAGCACGGGGACCTACGCGCACAACAGCTTCTGAGCTCGCTGTTTGCCGCCTTCGCCGAGCCTGTGCGGCGCAACAAGGGCCTGATCAACGACTATGTCGGCGATGCGGCGATCATCACCTGGCCACTGGCGCGCGGCGTCAAGGATGCGCGTTGCGTGCGCTGCCTTTTCGATATCCTTGCCGATATCGAAGCCAATGCCGCAAGCTGGAAGAAGAGCTACGGCCATGTGCCGAAGCTCAGGGCCGCCCTTCACGGCGGCAGCGTCATTACGGCTGAGGTCGGCGTCGACCATCATAAGATCAGCTTCTTCGGTGATACGGTGAATACCACTTCGCGGCTGGAATCGCTCTGCCGAACATTGAACCGGCCGGTGCTGATTTCCGCCGAGCTCGCCAAACGCATGACGTTGCCCGAGGAGATTGTCGGCGAGAACCTCGGCAATCACGCTGTGCGCGGCCGTGGCCAGGGGCTGGATGTCATCGCCCTTTCCTCGCGCGCCGTGACCGTCCTCAATCAGCCCGCGACCCTGCGGCGCGGTTGAGCCGTAGCTTTCCGCACACGTCACCAAAGCTTCACCCAACCGTCAATGTGCCGACATGAATGCCCTGCTAAGCGGATGGCGCTTTTGCACTCCGTTCTATGGGGACATCATGAAGAACGCTCTTTTCGCTTCCGTATCACTTTTCATGCTCGTCGCAGGCTCCGCCTCCGCCGACCAGCAACTCTTCCCGGCAAAGCTGACCAGCCAGGCGATCCTGCCTGCCAACACGGTCGTTCCGGCTCCCGCCGATGCGCCGGCTTTTCTCAAGACCTCGGGCAAGTTCACGACCCCTGACCGCAAGCGCACCGAGAAACTCGGCACGATCGACGGCAAGGACGGCGCCCGCGTAACCGACGTCAAGCTGCCGCTCGACGGCCAGCCGATCCAGGGTTTTTCCGGCATCAAGACCATGGCCGACGGCACCTTCTGGACGCTCTCCGACAACGGCTTCGGCTCGAAGTTCACCTCGTCCGACTCCATGCTGTTCCTGCATCAGCTGAAGTTCGACTGGAACGCCAACAAGGTTGACGTCGTCAAGAACCTCTTCCTGTCCGACCCGAACAAGATCGCTCCGTTCCCGATCGTCACGGAAGCCTCGGACACGCGTTACCTGACCGGTGCCGATTTCGACATCGAATCCGTACAGCCGGTTGCCGACGGCTTCTGGCTCGGCGACGAATTCGGCCCCTACCTCCTGAAATTCGACACTGAAGGCCGCCTGACGGACGTCATCCCGACGACGCTCGATGGCAAACCGGTCCTGTCCCCCGACAACCCGTTGATCCAGCTGCCGGCCAACCCGGCGGCCAAGATGCCGGCCTTCAACCTTAAGCGCTCCGGCGGCTTCGAGGGCCTCGCCATGTCTAAGGACGGCTCCAAGCTCTACGGTCTGCTGGAAGGCGCCATCTATGTCGACGGCCAGATGGAAACCGCTGACGGTCACACCGCCATCCGCGTCATCGAGTTCGACGTCGCTTCCAAGAAGTGGACCGGCCGCAGCTGGCTCTACCCGTTCGAAGACAAGGGCGCTTCGATCGGCGACTTCAACATGCTCGACGAGACCACCGCTCTCGTGATCGAGCGCGACAATGGCGCCGGCACGAAGGACAAGGCTTGCGCCGATCCCAAGCAGCCGAAGCCGGATTGCTTCGAAGCTCCGGCCGAGCTGAAGCGCGTCTACAAGATCGAGTTCAACGATGCCAACGTCGGCAAGTCCGTCCGCAAGATCGGCTATATCGATCTCCTGAACATCCAGGATCCGGACAACAAGAAGAAGGCCGGCGATATCCCCGGCGTCTACAACATGCCCTTCGTGACGATCGAAAACGTCGACCGCGTCGATGCCACGCACATCATCATCGGCAACGACAACAACCTGCCCTTCTCGGCCGGCCGCGCTGTCGACAAGGCTGACAATAACGAGTTCAGCATCCTCGAAGTCGGCGAGTTCCTGAACGCGAAGTAATCCGCAATTTAGTACGAGATTGAGAGGGCGGCGCGAAAGTGCCGCCCTTCTGCTTGGCCATGGGGACCAGAGGTGAACGGCCAGGCAGCCTGCCCGACCTGTCTACTCGAAGCGGAAGGCCAGCCGCTTGTTCGTCAGCCGCGACAATTGCTGCAGGCGGCCGTCCAGTCGTTCTCCGGCGAAATCGCGGTATTCGTGCGGAACCACGAATTCCAGATCGAGATCGGGGGTGGAAGCTTTGCGGAATCTCAGATTGCGCACAATGCCCGGCATGGAAGCCGAGAAGAGGTAGACGACGCGCAACATGCCGCCGAGCAGCTTTGCGCGGTCGATGAAGGCAGGACCGGCGATCGTCGCAAGAGGTGCCGTGGAGCCGTCGTCATGCAGACCTTCGAAGCGGTAGTAGTTGGTCAGCGCGATGAAGGCACGGCCGGGATGGCTGATGCCGACGAATGAGGAGTGAGCAATCACGTTCAGCGCCTGAGCGCCGCGATAATCAGGATGGGCGCGCCAGCTGATATCGGCCAGCAGGCAGGCAGCCTGACGATAGCGACTTTCCTCGTCGGTTTCCTGAACGCCGAAATACGGCATCATGCGGCCGGTCCAATCAGCCAGCTCGCGGGCATGTTCCGGCGAGCGGGCACGCAGGATCGCAAGCTCGCCGGCGGCAGCCAGCAGCGGATCGGCGCGGCGTTCGGATTCGGACAGCAGCGAAAAGAGATAACCTTCACGCACGCCCTGCGCGGAGAAGGAGATCACCGAAGGCTTCATGGCGTTCAGCACTTCCTTCATGGCGATGGCGCCGAAGGGCAGCAGTGAACGGCGGTGCTTGGAAACCGCCTGCAGTGCCGGTTCCTTGGAATCCTTGGCGGTGACGACCTGATCCAGGAACTGCGTCATGCCTTCGAGAGACACCTCGTAGCCCTGCATCATGTGCAGTGGATAACGAGTGATCTCCATGTGCAGCTTGGCAATGTTTCGCCAGGTGCCGCCAACGGCATAGAAGGTGCGCCCCTCCCCCTTGGAGAGAAGCTTGGCAGTCTTGACCTGCTTGCGGGCAAAGGCGCGCGCCTTGGCGAGCGACCCGCCGGCATATTCGGAGAGGCGCAGACCGCCGAGCGGCAAGGTAATACCGCCGCTGACATCCTTGCCCCTGATATCGATCAGTTCCAGAGAACCGCCGCCGAGGTCGCCTGCGATGCCATCGGGATTGTAGAAGCCGCTGATGATGCCGAGCGAGGCAAAGCGTGCCTCTTCCTCACCCGACAATATACGGACGTGCCGTTGCAGGATCGTCTCGGCCTGATGGATGAAATCAGGACCGTTGCTTGCCTCGCGCGCAGCGGCCGTGGCCAGCACATACATGGTGGCCGCGCGTGCCTGATCGGAGAGAGCCTTGAAACGATGAAGAGCCTGAAGCGCGCGTGCGACGCTTTCCTCGTCCATCTTGCCGGTCAGGGCTATGCCCTTGCCGAGGCCACAGAGAACCTTTTCGTTGAACAGGATGGTGGGCGAACGCGACAAGCCTTCGTAGACGACCAGACGGATAGAATTCGATCCGATATCGACAACGGAGACCGGGGCGATACCCGGAAGTCGCCCCTGGGCTTCAGATTCAACCATTAGGTCCAGTTTACTTGTTGTTCCGGCCGGCAAGCAGACCGGCGATCAGCTTCGGCGCACTCGATTTCAGAGCTTCACCGCGGCCCGACAGGCTGGGATTGGTCATGAAATACTGCTGCGCATTGAACGGTTCCTCGCCCTTGCGCACTTCCATGCGCCGTGACGTACCGTCGGGCAATATCTCGTAGCTTTGTTGATTGTCAATCACGTTGCCGAGCATAATCTGTGACAAAACCTGCTCGTGAACGGTCGGATTTGTCAGCGGAACCATCGTTTCGACGCGGCGATCGAGGTTTCTCGGCATCATGTCGGCCGAACCGATATAGACAAGCGCCTTGTCGGATGGCAGGCCGTAACCATTGCCGAAGCAGAAGATGCGGCTGTGTTCCAGGAAACGTCCGACGATCGATTTGACCCGGATATTGTCGGAAAGGCCTGGCACCTGCGGACGCAGGCAGCAGATGCCGCGCACGACGAGATCGATCTCGACGCCAGCGCGGCTCGCCGTATAGAGCGCGTCGATGATATCGGGGTCGACCAACGAATTCATCTTCATCCAGATCGCTGCCGGGCGGCCGGCGCGGGCATGCTCGATCTCTTCGTTGATGTGGCGAATGATGCGCGGACGCAGCGTATAAGGCGAAACGGCGAGCTGCATCCCCTCTTCCGGCTCACCGTATCCGGTGATGAAGTTGAAGATATTCGCCATGTCGTGGGCGATGACGGGGTTGCAGGTGAAGAAGGAGAGGTCCGTATAGATCTTCGCCGTGATCGGATGGTAGTTGCCGGTGCCGAGATGGCAGTAGGTGCGCAGCTTGCCTTCCTCGCGGCGAACGACGAGCGACATCTTGGCATGGGTCTTGAGCTCGATGAAACCGAAGACGACCTGCACGCCGGCGCGCTCAAGGTCGCGCGCCCAGCGGATATTGGCCTCTTCGTCGAAGCGGGCCTTGAGTTCGACCAGCGCCGTCACCGACTTGCCGGCTTCGGCGGCGTCGACCAGGGCGCGAACGATCGGGCTATCATTGGATGTACGGTAGAGCGTCTGCTTTATCGCCAGAACGTCAGGATCATGCGCAGCCTGGATAAGGAATTGGACCACCACGTCGAAAGATTCATATGGGTGGTGAACCACCATGTCCTTTTCTCGGATGGCGGCGAAGCAATCACCGGCGTGTTCACGGACACGTTCGGGAAATCGCGCATTGTAGGGCGGAAAGCGCAGGTCGTCGCGCGGCGCCTTGGTGATTTCGGAGAGCGTGTTGAGCGCCAGCAGGCCCGGCAGAACGGCAACGCGATTCTCGGGAATACTGAGTGCCTGGACGACGAACTGGCGCAGCGAGGCCGGCATCTCGGAATCCGTCTCGATGCGGATGACCTTGCCGCGGCGGCGGCGCTTCAGCGCGGTTTCGAAGAAGCGCACGAGATCCTCGGCTTCTTCCTCGACTTCGATATCGCTGTCTCGGATGACGCGGAATGTACCCGAGCCCTGCACCTCGTAGCCGGGATAGAGCCGGTGAATGAAGATGTTGGCGACGTCTTCCAGGGTGATGTAGCGGATCGTGTTGCGATCGTCGGGCAGGCGGACGAAACGGTCGAGAGCCGGCGGGAGGCGCAGCAACGCCGTCATCGGCTCGCGGCCGCTGCGGCTGACGAGCTGCAGGCCGATCGAGAACCCGAGGTTCGGAATGAACGGGAACGGATGAGCCGGATCGATCGACAGCGGCGTCAGAACCGGGAAGATCGCCTGCTCGAACTCGTTTGCCAACCATTGGCGATCGGCGTCGCTCAGCGCACCCGGACGCACGATCAGGATGTCTTCCTTGGCGAGGTACTGCTGCAGGACGGCGAGCGAGGCCTGCTGCTCCATCTGCAGATGATCGATCTCGCTCAGGATCGAATCGAGCTGTTCGGCGGGTGTGCGGCCATCGGGGCTCTTGACGACGATGCTCTGCCGTACCTGGCCTTCGAGGCCGGCGACGCGCACCATAAAGAATTCGTCGAGGTTGGCGGCCGAGATCGACAGGAAGCGCACGCGTTCCAACAACGGATGCTCGGTGTTCAGCGTCTCCTCGAGGACACGACGGTTGAACTGCAGCCAGGAGAATTCGCGGTTGATGAAGCGCTCGGGGCTCGACAGCAGCTGCTCCAGCGGCGGCAGGTCTGTGCTGTTGTTCGGGGTGGATTCCTGATGTTCCTGATATGCACTATCCATGGTCCACTCACCCTGCTCTTATCCGCTTCGGCGAATATATCAGTTTCACGACGGAACTGTGACAGTCAATCGCCCGAGCCGGAATTGCCCAATTCATTCAATACTTCAGCGGCAAGCGAACGGGTAATGCCCGTGCCTCTGGAAAGCGCCAGCCGATCGAGCCTTTCGACAATCGTCTGGGCGGCGTTGAGCGACCGCTCCATGCGATTGACGATATAAAGGACGAGTTTGTCATCTATATAAAGCTGCCTGTCGGCAAAGAGCTTGACGATGACCTGGGACAGCAGTTCCTCGTCCGGCTCGCCGATCTCCACGACCGTCGCGGCCTTCAGGCGGGAACGCAGATCGGGCAGCGTGACCGGCCAGGACATGGGCCAGAGGCGGCTGGTCATCAAAAGGCTGGTGCCGTTTTCCCGCACGCTGTTGATGACGTGAAAGAGCTTGACGTCATCAAAGCCCGCGCGGTCGGCATCCTCAAAAAGCACGGGGCCATTGACGGCCGTGATCGCGGCATCGGAATCAACGTTGGGGTGGATGATCTTCGCTCCGCTCAGCTCCTTCCAGATGCCGGCGAGATGCGATTTGCCGGAACCGACCGGACCGGCAAGGATGACGACCGGTGACGGCCAGTTCGGCCAGGCATCGACGATCGAAACGGCGGCCGCGAGACGCTCCGAGACAAGGAGGTCGTCGCGCCCGGCGGCGGCGTCATGCGAAAAGGCCAAGGGAAGCTGCTCTCCGGCCTTGCGCTTCGGATCAGCGTTCTTCACGTCATTCATCGGAAACAGATTTCGTCTTCCGGGCCCGGCCGCCCGGCGACCCGCCATAGTAGAGATCGCTTTGAAGGTAGCGCGAAAGCGCAAAGCGGACAAGGACGCCGACGGCGGCAGCGGCCGGCACTGCGACCAGCAGGCCGACGAAACCGAACAGTGCACCGAAGGCAAAGAGCGCAAACATCAGCCAGACGGGATGCAGGCCGACACTGGAGCCGACGAGCTTCGGCTGCAGGATATTGCCTTCCAGGAACTGGCCGGAGAAGAAGACCGCCAGAACGGCGATAATCCAGATATAATCAGGCCAGAACTGGACGATCGCCACGCCAATGGCAATGACTAGGCCAACCAGCGACCCGACATAGGGAATGAAGCTGATCATGCCGGCGAAAAGCCCGATGAGCAGGCCGAAGTTCAGGCCGACAATCGAGAGGCCCAGGGCGTAGTAGATGCCCAGGATGAGGCAGAGCGAGCCCTGCCCGCGGATGAAGCCGGCAATCGCCTGATCCACTTCCGTGGCGATCTGGCGCACGTCGCTCACATAGTCGCGCGGCACCCACTGATCGACCTTGGCGATCATGCGATCCCAATCGAGCAGAATGTAGAAGGCGACGACCGGCGTGACGACGAGAAGCGAGATGACATCGACGATCGCCTTGCCGGAATTCCAGATCTGCGCGAAGAGACCCGTCAGAAAGCCCATGCCTTCCGAAAGGATACCGGATAAATTGTCCTTGATGGTCCCGAGCTGGCTTCTGATCCAGCCAGGCAGCACGGAATCCTGATAGTTGGCGATGAATTGCTGCAGCTGGCTGATATAGCCCGGCACGCGCTGGGCAAAATCGTTGAACTGGTTGATGAGGACGGGGATCAGGATCACCAGTGCCAGCGCGAAGACGATGACGAAGGCCACCAGAATAACAATGGTCGCCATCAGGCGGCTCAAGCCCAGCCGCTCCAGCCTGTCTGCGACAGGATCGAGGAAATAGGCGATCGACATGCCGGCAATGAAGGGCAACAGGATCGAACTGAAAATATAGAGGAAGGCGATGAAGATGAGCAGAACCGCCACCCAGAAGATGATCTGGCGCTTCAGTATCGTTCCGCTAACTTGTTGTGGCATCGCTTCCCCGCTGATTGCACGCCCCGCCCGCACCGCTTTCCAACGGCCCCAGCCGTTTGAGCACATAGGATGGAGGCGCAAAGATGGTCAACCCTGTTGCACCAAATCCGGAAAGCGCACAGGGATTAGCTGGAAAATGGGGGCTTTTCCCTTGCAACGCTTGCATAAAGCGCACTCTCATGCAATTGCGACCGGCATGTGACGCGGTCCCCTGTCCGCAGCTTTAAATCCTCCGGAGATCACCATGAGCCAGTCTGGAAAAAACGGTCTGACCTATAGCGATGCAGGCGTCGACATCGATGCCGGTAACCTGATGGTGGAGAAGATCAAGCCGGCCGTGCGCTCCACGCGCCGTCCGGGCGCCGACGGCGAGATCGGCGGCTTTGGCGGCCTGTTCGATCTCAAGGCCGCAGGTTTCACCGATCCGGTCCTGGTTGCCGCCAATGACGGCGTCGGCACCAAGCTGAAGATCGCGATCGACGCGGACTATCACGAAACCGTCGGCATCGACCTCGTCGCCATGTGCGTCAACGATCTCGTCGTCCAGGGTGCCGAGCCCCTCTTCTTTCTCGACTATTTCGCGACCGGCAAGCTCGACCCCGACCAGGGTGCGGCGATCGTCGGTGGTATCGCCGCCGGCTGCCGCGAGGCGGGCTGCGCGCTGATCGGCGGCGAAACGGCCGAAATGCCGGGCATGTATTCCTCGGGCGATTATGATCTGGCCGGATTTGCCGTTGGCGCCGCCGAACGCGGCAAGCTGCTGCCGGCGGGCGATATTGCCGAAGGCGACGTCATTCTTGGCCTCTCCTCATCGGGCGTCCATTCCAACGGCTTCTCGCTGGTGCGCAAGATCGTTTCGCTTTCCGGCCTCGACTGGGATGCGCCGGCACCCTTTGCCGAGGGCAAGAAGCTCGGCGAGGCGCTGCTGACGCCAACACGTATCTATGTGAAACCGCTCCTGAAGACGATCCGCGAGACTGGCGCGCTGAAGGCGCTTGCCCATATTACCGGCGGCGGTTTCCCCGAAAATATTCCGCGTGTGCTGCCGAAGCATCTCGCTGCCGAGATCGACCTCGCCGCCGTCAAGGTGCCGCCGGTCTTCTCGTGGCTTGCCCGGACGGGCGGCGTCGAAGCCAAGGAAATGCTGCGCACCTTCAATTGCGGCATCGGCATGATCGTCGTCGTCGCCGCGGAGAATGTTGCCGCCGTTTCCAAGGTGCTCGAAGCCGAAGGCGAGAAGGTGATCACGCTCGGCCGCATGGTCGCCAGGGCGGAAGGTGAAGCCGGCACGATCTACAAGGGTACGCTCGCCCTATGAGCTCACCGCGCAAACGCATCGTCGTCTTTATTTCCGGCGGCGGCTCCAACATGATGGCCTTGGTGCAGGCGGCAAAATCGACGGACTATCCGGCAGAGATCGTCGGCGTGATCTCCGACAAGGCCGATGCCGGCGGGCTTGCCAAGGCGGCCGCCGAGGGCATTGCGACCTTTGCCTTCGTGCGCAAGGACTATGCGAGCAAGGACGCGCACGAGGCGGCGATCCTTGCCGCACTTGACGAGCTTTCGCCTGACATCATCTGCCTTGCCGGCTATATGCGGCTGCTTTCGGGCGCGTTCATCCAGCGCCATGAAGGCCGGATCATCAATATCCATCCTTCTCTTCTGCCGCTCTTTCCGGGACTGCATACGCATCAGCGAGCGATTGATGCCGGCATGCGCATTGCCGGCTGCACGGTGCATTTCGTTACCGAAGGCATGGATGAGGGACCGGTCATCGGCCAGGCCGCCGTGCCTGTGCTTGCGGGCGACACTGCCGAAGCGTTGGCGGGACGCGTGCTGACCATCGAACACCAGCTTTATCCGCAGGCTCTCCGTCTCTTTGCGGAGGGCAAGGTGAAGATGGAAGGCGGCAAAGCGGTTGGGGCAACAGCTTCCGCCACCGCTCCGAAATCCCAGCTTATTTCGTTGATCGGCGACTGAAGCAATTCCCGCAAAAGCGCCGAGAGGTCTGCGTCCTCGGGCATTCCGAGGTCCGGCGAAAAATGGGAATACCTGCCTTCAGGCGGCAAGAGCCTGAGGCGGGTGCAAGGCGGCTGGCAATCCTGCCGCTATCCATAAAGCCAGCAGGACTGGCGGCGTTCGACGTGGCCATCGCCACGGACGCGAAGACGACCTTCCGCCATTTTTGACAGCGTGACCGTTCTCGACCCGCCGACCTTGCCCACCACTTCGTTGGACAAGACGTTGGAAATGGTCGCATGCCTCGCTCACTCATCCATGGTCACGGATGCGGCCCGGCATTTGCCGAGGCGCCGGCAGTTCTGAAATGCCGCGTTGACTAGTCATAATCTTACTAGTAATATTATGACTATGACATCGATCAAACGCTCTCCAATCGCCCTCGCCGTCCTTGCAATGCTCATGGAAGAGCCGCTGCATCCTTACCGAATGCAGCAACTCATCAAGGAGCGCGGCAAGGACGAGGTAATCAATGTCACGCAGAGGGCGAGCCTTTATCAGACGATCCAGCGGCTTGAGCGCGAAGCCTTGATCACCCCACGCAAAACAATCCGGGATGACAAGCGTCCCGAGCGGACGGTGTACGAGATAACCAGGAAAGGCCGCGACGTCGCGGTGGACTGGATGCGGGCGATCTTGTCGACCCCGACGCGGGAATATCCGGAATTCCCCGCAGCTATATCCTTTCTTCCGCTGCTTTCGCCTGACGATGTGGCAAGCCAGCTTGAGCTCAGAGCAAAAGCCATTGAGGCGGAGCTTCGCCGGATCGACGAAACTCTGCACGAAGCGCRGACCGTTCCAAGGCTCTTCTTGCTCGAGATGGAATATCTCCGAGCGCTTCACGCAACCGAATTGTCCTGGGTCACCAGCGTTCTCGCGGACCTGCGCGCCCAGCGCATCACCTGGACGGAAGAGTGGCTGAGGCAGATCGCCACCCAATTCACCATCGACCCTAAACTCGACCAGGACTAGGACCATGAAGGTTTTGATTATCGGCGCCGGGACTGGCGGTCTGGCGCTCGCTCATCTGCTCAAGGGGGCTGGCATCAGCGTTGCGGTGTACGAGCGCGACCTCGCGCCGAACGCCGACACCGGCGGATATCGCGTCGGCATCAGCCCGGCTGGAAGCCGAGCGCTGAAAGCCTGTGTCCCCGACGAACTCTACGACCTCTATGTCGCTACCTGCGCCAGGTCGCCGCGCTATTTCAACATGCTGACCGAACAGTTCGGCGAAGTGCTGAGCTTTGATATCGAAGATGCGGGCCCGAATGCTCTGGATGGCGAACGGAACGTCATTCGAAAGACGCTGCGACGGGTTCTGCTCAGGGGGCTTGAAGCAGAGGTATTCTTCGGGAAGACGTTTGAAGCTTACACAAATAATGCCGACGGATCGGTTACCGCTCGTTTTCAGGATGGAAGCCTCGCGACAGGTGATGTCCTTGTGGGTGCGGACGGCACGAGTTCGACTTTGCGCAAGCAACGTCTGCCGGAAGCGCGCCTCGAAGACACGGGGATCGTCTCGCTCGGGGGCAAAATTCCAATGACGGCCGAAACGAAGGCTCTGCTGTCAGACAAAATGTTCAACGGCATGTCGCTGATTATGGCGCCGATGGGCTTTGGCGCCATCATTCATTCGCTCGAGTTCGCCCACAGCAGAAGCGACCCTGATTTTGCTGCCCGGTGGCCGGATTTCGTCGAGACGCTCGACGAGGATAGTATCGGCTGGGGCTTATGGGGCGCTCGGCAGAACTTCCCGCAGGATCCGGCCGGGCTGAGCGGCGAACAATTGCGAGAGCTTGGCCTGGAGATCGCCCGGGACTGGCATCCGCACATGCAGGCGCTCATCCGCATGACGGAACCCGCGACGATCCACGATGTCAAGATGAGGACTTCCGTACCACCGACGCCCTGGACGAGCTCGAATGTCACTATGCTCGGCGACGCCGTGCATACGATGACACCGGGACGTGGCGCAGGTGCCAATACGGCGCTTCGCGATGCCGCTCTGCTCGGACGCATGCTGGTCGAAGCGGACCAGGGCCGAAAGCCCCTCCTCGAAGCCATACGAGCCTACGAAATCGAGATGCTTCGCTACAGTAAGGAAGCAGTCCAGGAATCGAAAAAGCAGATGGATGCCCGCGATCCGGCCCATCGGCCAATTGTCGGCAGACTTCAGCTCGGCGTCACACGCGGCGTCATGCGCACCATAAACGCGATACCTGCGCTAAGACGGCGCGCCTTTCGGCAAATGATGCGCGTTCGCGGGGAAAACTGACCTCGTCGCGGATTATCTCGATCCGCCCCGGGCAAAATCGACGGATCGGATATCGATCAGCTTTCCCGCTACCGAACTTCGCCCTTGTTCAACAAGACCCATTGCAGCAGCGTGATCGTCTTGAGATCGATGATCTCTCCCCTTTCGATCATCGCAAGAGCTTCCGGCAGCGGAATTTCCAGTACCTCGATGTCCTCGTGCTCTTCCTCGAGACCACCACCATCGGATGTGCGATCGTCGATATCGATCGTCGCGGCAAAGAAATGGACGACTTCGGTAATGGAGCCTGGCGCCGGATAGGATTTGAAGAGGAAGCGGACGTCGCGGACCGTATATCCTGTTTCCTCCATCGCTTCGCGGCGGATCGCGGCCTCGGGTTCATCGCCGTCCAGCAGGCCGGCCGGCACTTCGATCATCCAGGCGGGATCGCCGTTTACATAGGCCGGCAGGCGGAACTGCTTCACCAGCACGACGACATCGCGCTTCGGATCATAAAGCAGGATACAGGCGGCGGGCGTGCGGTGATAAACCTCGCGCGGCAGGCGATGGGTCACGCCATTTCGATCTGTATAGTCGATCCGATAGCCGGTCAGCGTCGTCCAGCCGTCGGACAGGATTTCCTTGCCGACGATTTCCACTTTTGCCTTAGATTGCGTCATATGACGTCCTTGCGAAGCCAGACCTTGTTGTCATGGACGGCAGCGCCGCCATAGGGCGCCACGGGATCGGCGCCGGTGAGAACGTTGATGCCTTCGCCATCGACATGCGCCTTGTTGGGCCAGAGGCCCTCGGCGATCAAAACACCCGGCTTGACCTCGGTCGTTACGCGGGCGTGGATGCGCAGCTCACCGCGCATATTGCCAATGCGGACGAGGTCACCATTTCCGACATCGTTCGCCTCGGCATCGACAGGGTTGATCATCACTTCCGGGCGGCCTTCCTTCTGGCGCGAGGTCTTGGTTTCCGAGAAGCTCGAATTCAGGAAATTGCGCGCCGGCGATGTCGCCAGGCGGAAGGGATGCTCGGCGTCAGCAAGCTCGATGACGTCGACCTGATCCGGGAACGGCGGCAGTTCGGCATAAGGGCCGAGCGCACCGACGGAAGCGGGCGGCTTGTTCGGTGAGGCGCCGTTCACCCAATCCGGGCGGAAGTGGAACTTGCCGTCGGCATGGGCGAAACCATTGAGATAATGAGCGTCCTCGAAAGCCGGCTGGCGGTCGAACCATTTGTGCTCGAGGAAATGGTCGTAGTCCGGCAGGTTGCTGGCGGCCAGAACGCGATCGACCATTTCGCGGGCGGTGAAGCCGAAGCCGGGGCGATCGGCGACGCCAAGGCGTTTTGCCAGTTCCTCGATGACGAAGAGATTGGTGCGCACGGTCGATGGCGGCTCGACGAGCTTGGGCCCAAGCAGAATGTGGTTCTGGCCGCCGGCGCGATAGATATCGTCGTGCTCGACGAACATGGTGGCGGGAATGACGATATCGGCCATTTCGGCCGTCTCGGTCATGAACTGCTCGTGCACGGCAACGAAGAGATCGTCGCGCGCAAAGCCTTGTTTCACCAGCCGCTGTTCCGGGGCGATATTCACCGGATTGGTGTTCTGGATCAGCATGGCCGTAACAGGGCCGCGATCGCGCAACGCCACGGCATCGCCGGTCAGCGCCCGGCCGATCTGTGACTGGTCGATCATGCGGATGTCGGCATCCTTCATCGACTTGCCGGTCAGTTCCGCATTGTTCATGCGAAAGATATCGCTGTTGGAATGGAAGGCGCCGCCGCCCTCATATTGCCAGGAGCCGAGCACGGTGGCGATCGAGGCTGCCGCGTGCATGGCGACCGCACCATTACGCTGGCGCGTGAAGCCATAGCCGAGGCGGAAGAAGGTCTTCCTCGTGGTGCCGACGAGCTTGGCGAAGGCTTCGATCTCATCGACCGAAAGACCGGTTATTGCGGCCGCCCATCCCGGCGTCTTTGTCTTCAGATGCGCTTCGAGACCCGAGGGATCGTCGGCATATCCAGCCATGTAGTCACGGTCGGCATAACCGTCGCGGAAGGCGATGTGCATGACGGCGCAGGCAAGGGCCGCATCGGTGCCCGGCTTGACGATGAGCGCCATGTCAGCCTGCTTCATCGTCGGATTGTCGTAGATGTCGATGACGACGATCTTCGCGCCGCGCTCCTTGCGCGACTTGATCGCGTGGGTCATCACATTGACCTGGGTGGCAACAGCATTGGTGCCCCAGATGACGACGCAATCAGTGCGAGCCATCTCGCGCGGATCGGGGCCGCGCAGCATGCCGGTCGCCATGGTAAAGCCGGTCCAGGCGGGATTGGTGCAGATCGAGGAGAAGAAGCCGGAATAACGCTTGGCATGGCGCAGGCGCTCGATCGAGTCGCGCTGCACCCAACCCATGGTGCCGGCGTAGAAATAAGGCCAGATGGCCTCACTGCCATTCTTGACCTCGGCCTTCACGAAGGCTTCGGCAATCTCGTCCAGCGCATCGTCCCAGGAAATCTGCTGCCACTGCCCTGCCCCCTTGGCGCCGGTGCGGCGCAGCGGGTGCATGAGACGGTCCGGATGATAGAGCCGCTCGGCATAACGGGCGACCTTGGCGCAGATGACGCCCGACGTGTAGGAATGATCGTTCGCGCCCCGGACACGACCGATACGGCCGTCTTCCGTCAGATCCACTTCCAGTGCGCAGGTGGAGGGACAGTCATGCGGACAGGCCGTATGGCCGATCCGGGATTTGGCATGGATGGGGGTCGCAATGTTCATGCGATTTCTATATGCCAAGGCTCGACCGCCCAAAAGGCACAAAAACTCCCAATCATCCGAATTCATAACAGGCATCAGCGAAAATGAACTATCGCCACATCTATCATGCAGGCAATTTCGCCGATGTCCTGAAGCATGCGGTGCTGGCTCGGCTCGTCCGCTACATGCAGAAGAAGGATGCGGGTTTCCGCGTACTCGACACGCATGCCGGCATCGGCCTCTACGATCTTTCTTCCGAGGAAGCGCAGAAGACCGGGGAATGGCAAGATGGTATCGGCAAACTGCTCGAGACCGATCTCGGACCACAGGTCTCCGAATTGCTGGAGCCCTATCTCACCGCCATCCGCGAGCTGAACCCGCAGGGCGGCCTGCGCTTCTATCCCGGCTCGCCCAAACTGGCCCGCATGCTCTTCCGCCCGCAGGACCGGCTTTCGGCAATGGAACTGCACCCTGAGGATTTTGTTCGCCTGCATCGCGTCTTCGAAGGCGACCATCATGCGCGCATCACCGAGCTCGACGGCTGGCTGGCGCTCGGCGCGCATCTGCCGCCCAAGGAAAAGCGCGGCATCGTGCTCGTCGATCCGCCCTTCGAGGAAGACGGCGAATACGAGCGCCTGGTGGATGGTCTTGCCAAGGCCTACCGGCGTTTTCCGGGTGGCACCTATTGCCTCTGGTATCCACTGAAGAAGGGCGCACCGATCAAGGAATTTCACGAGGCGCTGCAGGCGACCGAAATCCCGAAGATGCTCTGCGCCGAGCTTGCCGTGCGCAGCGACCGGGAGACGACGGGGCTGACGGGCTCCGGCCTCGTCATCGTCAATCCGCCCTTCACGCTGAAGGACGAGCTGCACCAATTGCTACCGGCGCTAAAGGACCATCTGGCGCAGGACCGTTTCGCCTCGCAAAGAGCTTTCTGGCTGCGCGGCGAGACCAAGCCCGCCGAGGCCGATTGACCGACTCTCGTCGCTCGGGAATAGTCCGGCGCCATCAGCATATCCAAAAGGTGCCCCATGAAGCTTCTCTGCTCCCCGACTTCCCCTTTCTCCAGCAAGGTGCGCATGGCTTCGCGCCATCTCGGCCTGGAGACTACGGAAATCCGGGTCGATACGAATGCGGGACCGGCGATCCTCGTGGACAACAACCCGCTCGGCAAGATCCCGACGCTACTGACGGATGACGGTGTTTCCATCTTCGACAGCATCGCCATCATGCATTATTTCGACCGGCTCAAGAAGGGGGCGCTCTATCCTTCCAAAAAGGGCAAGCGCACGGATGCCGAAGTGCTGGAAGCGCTCTGCGACGGCGTCTGCGACTGCCTGCTGGCGATCGTCTACGAACGCCGCTTCCGCGACGAAGAAAAGATGCATCAGCCCTGGATCGACCGGCAGTGGAAGAAGGTCGAGACCGCACTGAACTATCTGGCCGCCAATACGCCGAAGCTCGGCAAGAAAATGCATGGCGGGCATTTCGCGCTCGCCGCCACGATCGGCTACCTCGACCTGCGCTTCAAGGGCCAGTGGGAGGAAGACCATGCCGAGCTGATCGGCTGGCTGCGAGAATTCGAAAAGAAGTTCGACGGCTACGAGCAATTGAAGCCGCAGACCTAGAGATTTGCTAAAGCACTAGAATCCGAGGTTGACGCAGACAACAAAAAAGCCGGGCACGAAGCCCGGCTTTTTTCATATTCGATGCAATCGGGATCAGAACTTGACGCCGATACCGACCTTGACGCTGTTTTCGTCGAAGCCGCGCGAAACGCTGCCGGAGTCGAGATTGTAGTCCTTGTCCTGGTAGTCGGTGTAGCGGTATTCGAGACGCGTCGTGATGTTGTTGGTCACGAAGGCTTCGACACCGGCACCGACCGTATAGCCGTAGGCAGTCTTGCTGTCTGAAGACGTACCGTCTGAAACCTTGGTGTTGGCGAGCGCCAGACCTGCCGTACCATAGAGCAGGAAGGGGTTCAGGTCGTAACCGACGCGACCGCGAACGGAGCCGTTCCAGCCGGTCTTGTTCTTGATGCCGTCGGTGGTGACGTCCGCATCGCCGTAACCGAGATCGGCTTCAGCACCGTAAACGATCTGGCCCTGCTGGAAGTTGTAACCGGTGAAGAGCTGGCCGCCCCAATCGTAGGTGTCACGGTCGTGACCGAAGCTGCCCATGTTGTAGGTCGCTGCGCCACCGAGGTAGAAGCCCTGCCAGTTGTTGACCGGAGCCGGGGTCTCCTCAGCAACCGGGGCCTGCGGAACCTGATCCACGGCATCAGCTGCGTGGGCTACCGAGAAACCGCCAACGGCGAGAGCGGAAGCCATGAGGCCAGCAAAGAGTATACGCATACTTGTCTCCTTTCAGTCCCGCGCGCCCGTCAACTCAAATTCGGCGAAGCATTCACGGGGGATTACTAAATGTCCCTTCCGGTTCGAGAGTGAAATTGGAGTGCAAATGCGGATTTGAAAGAGCCAAATTGTGATATCATTGTGGCCCCGCGGCGGCAGAAATTCGATGTTGCTTGCCTGCAACATACCGTTTATTAAGGATAATAATGAGTTAAACTTACAATACTCATTTTAATAAATCGATCCCGCAAATAATACATAGAATATCCGGCCAGCAGAGGCAATGCTTTCGGCCTATTTATATAATCTAGGCCTGCCCTTATATAGTCAGCAAACGGACTCGCAGGATCAGAAGGCAGCATCTTGACCCAGAAAAGACTTCGCGCGGCGCTTGTGACGGGTGCCGCCAAAAGAATAGGCCGGGCGATTGCCGAAGACCTTGTTGCTGATGGATTTTCGGTCGCAATCCATGCCAACGGCTCGCTCGCCGAAGCCGTGAGCTTTGCGGCGGAATTGCGGCAGAAGGGCCATCAGGCGGTTGCGATCAAGGCAGATCTTGCCAATATTGACGAGACCGAGGAGCTTGTCGGAAAGGCGTGCGAGGCGCTCGGGCCGCTCGATCTTCTCGTTAATAACGCATCGATTTTCCTCGAGGATTCGCTCCGCAAATTCGACGCACGAGTATGGGACGAGCATTTTGCCGTCCATGTTCGCGCGCCTTCGATACTGGCCGCTAAATTCGCCGAACAGCTGCCGGAAGCGGCCGAGGGGCTGATCGTCAACATTATCGACCAGCGCGTCTGGGCACTGCGGCCGAGCTTCTACTCCTATACTCTGTCGAAATCGGCGCTGTGGACGGCGACCCAGACGATGGCGCAGGCGCTGGCGCCACGCATCCGCGTCAACGCGATCGGTCCCGGTCCATCGATGCCGAGCGAGCGGCAATTGCAGGAAGACTTCCAAGCACAGGTTTCAGCCCTTATCTTGAAGCGGGGACCTGAGCTCAAGGAATTCGGCCGAACGATTCGTTTTCTGTTCGAGACCCCTTCGATCACGGGTCAGATGATTGCACTCGACGGCGGCCAGCATCTCGCCTGGCAAACGCCTGATGTGCTGGAGATCAAGGAATGAATGCCAAGAAGCTGCCGGATGGCGGTGTTCTTTACGACGAGACCGATGATAACGACGACGATATCATCGAGGTAGAAGGCGATGCCTCTGCCTCGCCGATTTCGGCGTCGGTCGACTGGAATGCCGGCAGCATCAACGAAACCGGCCTGCTCGGCGCCGATTTGATCGCCGAATTCGTCAAGCGCCTGCCAAACAGCCCCGGCGTCTACCGCATGTTCAACGAGGCGGGCGATGTGCTCTATGTGGGCAAGGCCCGCAGCCTGAAGAAGCGCGTCGGCAACTATGCGATGGGTCGCGTGCACTCCAACCGCATCGCCCAGATGGTGCGCCAGACCGCCAACATGGAATTCGTCACGACGCGGACGGAGACCGAGGCGCTGCTGCTCGAAGCGAATCTGATCAAGCGCTTGCGGCCGCGCTTTAACGTGCTGCTGCGCGACGACAAGTCGTTTCCCTATATCCTGATAACAGGCGATCATCGCGCCCCCGCCATCTTCAAGCATCGCGGTGCGCGTGCCCGGAAGGGGGACTATTTCGGTCCCTTCGCCTCGGCCGGTGCCGTTGGCCGCACGATCAATTCGCTGCAGCGCGCCTTCCTGATCCGCACCTGTACCGACAGCGTCTTCGAGACGCGCACCCGGCCCTGCCTGCTCTATCAGATCAAGCGCTGTTCCGGGCCTTGTACGCATGAGGTGAGCGACGAGGGCTATGCGGAGCTGGTGCAGGAGGCCAAGGACTTCCTCTCCGGCAAGAGCCAGAAGGTGAAGGAGCACATGGCGGAGGCGATGAACGCCGCCGCCGAAGATCTCGATTTCGAACGCGCCGCGATCTACCGCGACCGCCTCGCGGCGCTCTCGCATGTGCAGAGCCACCAGGGCATCAATCCGGCCGGCGTCGAAGAGGCTGATGTTTTCGCCATCCATCACGAGGGCGGGATTTCCTGCATCCAGGTGTTCTTCTTCCGCACCGGGCAGAACTGGGGCAACCGCGCCTATTTCCCGAAGGCCGATCCGCAACTGTCAGGCGCCGAGGTGCTGAACGCCTTCCTCGCGCAGTTCTACGACGACAAGCCGGTGCCGCGGCAAATCATGCTGTCGGAGACGGTGGAAGAACTGGAACTGCTGGCGGCCGCACTCGGTGAAAAAGCCGGACACAAGGTTTCGATCCTCGTCCCGCAGCGCGGCGAGAAGCGCGATCTCGTCGAGCATGTTATCGCCAATGCCCGCGAGGCGCATGGGCGCAAGCTTGCTGAAACCGCCTCACAATCCCGGCTGCTGGAAGGTTTCAAGGACACGTTCGGCCTGCCCTATGTGCCGCAGCGCGTCGAGATCTACGATAACTCGCATATCATGGGCACGAATGCGGTCGGCGGCATGGTGGTCGCCGGGCCGGAAGGTTTCGTGAAGAACCAGTATCGCAAATTCAACATCAAATCGACCGAGATCACCCCCGGCGACGACTTCGGCATGATGCGCGAGGTGATGACGCGGCGCTTCTCGCGCCTGCTGAAGGAAGAGGGCATTCCGGACAGGAGCGCGCAGGTCTCAGCCGCAGATGCGGCCGACATGCCCTTCCCCGCCTGGCCGGACGTGATCCTCATCGACGGCGGCCAGGGACAGATGACCGCGGTACGTGCCATCCTGGAAGAACTCGGCATAACCGACAGCGTGATTGCCATCGGCGTCGCCAAGGGCGTGGACCGCGAGGCCGGCCGTGAACGTTTCTTTGCACCCGGCAAGGGAAGTTTCACGCTGCCGCCGCGCGATCCTGTTCTCTATTTCATCCAGCGCATGCGCGACGAGGCGCACCGTTTCGCGATCGGCTCGCATCGGGCCCGGCGCAAGAAGGAGATGGTTAAGAACCCGCTCGACGAGATCGGCGGCATCGGGCCTTCGCGCAAGCGGGCCCTGTTGCAGCACTTCGGCACGGCGAAAGCCGTGTCGCGAGCCGCGCTCTCCGATCTCATGGCGGTGGAAGGGATTTCGGAGGCCGTCGCAAAGCAGGTCTATAATCATTTTCACGACGACGCCGCGAAATAAGCGGCGCCGGTCGCAAATTCCACGCAAAGGCAGCGAAAAAACAGAAAGAATGTTGACGGTCGAAGGGCAAAGCCGTCATCTACCGCCGCAATATCAAAGAGAACCGCTTCATGGCATCGCGTGCGTATAATATCCCCAATCTCCTGACCTACGGCCGCATCCTGGCGGTGCCGCTGATCGTCGTCTGCTTCTTCATCGAGGGACGGCTCAGCAGCAGCGATACCGCGCGCTGGGTGGCGCTCTGGATTTTCGTCATCGCCTCGATCACCGATTTCCTCGACGGCTATCTCGCGCGAATCTGGAACCAGACCTCGAATATCGGCCGCATGCTGGACCCGATTGCCGACAAACTGCTGGTTTCCGCCATCCTGCTTCTGGTTGCCGCCGACGGCACGATCGCCGGCTGGTCGCTTTGGGCGGCGATCATCATTCTCTGCCGCGAGATCCTGGTTTCGGGCCTGCGCGAATATCTGGCCGCGCTGAAGGTCAGCGTCCCTGTGACGCGCATTGCCAAGTGGAAGACGACGCTGCAGCTCGTCGCCATCGCCTTCCTGCTCGCGGGCCCGGCGGGCGATACCATTTTCCCCTACACGACCTGGACGGGGATCGCGCTCCTCTGGATCGCAGCACTTCTGACGATCTATACCGGCTATGATTATTTCCGTGCCGGCCTGAAACATGTGGTGGATGACGAAGAATGACACGGCTTGTCTATTTCGCCTGGGTGCGCGAACGCATCGGCAAGGGTGAGGAGGAGATCGACCTCCCCTCCTCCGTCGTCAGCGTTGCCGATCTTCTGAATCATTTGAAGGGCCTGGGCGAGGAATATGAGATGGCCCTTCAATATCCTGATGTGATTCGGGTCGCGATCGACCAGGAACATGTGGAGCATGACGAGCCGATAACGGGGGCAAAAGAAATCGGCATTTTCCCACCGATGACGGGCGGCTGAGGAACGACGGTTCTTCGGGCTGAGGAGTCTCCTGTGAGCATCACGCCAACCATTCGCGTCCAGCGCGAGGATTTTGATCTGCAGGCGGAAGTCGACCGGCTTTCCAAAGGCAAGCCCGGCATCGGCGCGGTCGTAACCTTCTCCGGTCTTTGCCGCGATGAAGGCGGCACGCTCTCGGCGCTGGAACTCGAACATTATCCCGGCATGGCCGAAGCGGAGATGAGCCGTATCGGCGAGCTCGCCATCGAGCGCTTCGGGCTCAACGGCCTGACCGCCATCCATCGCTTCGGAAAGATTGCGGCCGGCGAGAATATTGTGCTGGTCGTCGCAGCGGCGCCGCACCGGCAGGCCGCCTTCGACGGCGCGAACTTCGTCATGGATTTCCTGAAGACCTCCGCCCCTTTCTGGAAGAAAGAACACGGCAAGGACGGCGACACCGGCGACTGGATCGCGGCGAAAGATGCCGACAACACCGCGCGCGATCGCTGGAAATAGTCAAAGCACGACGCGCTCGCGGCGGCTCAATACCAGCAGGAATACCAAGAGCGAGAATATGGCGAGATCGCGCCAGATGAAGGAGCCGTAGGCGCCCCAGAGCGTCTCGACGAGTGCGAGGCCGGCCGCACCGCCCGCCGAGCGCAGCGGATCGGAATAGCCACCGACAGCAGCGATCAGCAACACCTTGAGGCCGAACATCAGCCCAGCGCCGAAATCCATCGATCCGTAATAGAAGGTCGCAAGGATGCCGCAGCAGGTGGCGACGAGCGCTGCGGCCCCATAGGACACAAGGAAGACACGGCTGGCGCTGGTACCGCAGAGTTCGGCGGCAAGCGGATCATCTATGACGGCGCGCCACAGGCGGCCCCAGGCGGTGCGCTTCAGGATTACCGCCCCGATCGCAATGATTGCGCACATCAAGGCCGTATCCAGAAGCTGGATATAGGTGAGCGTCACCTTGAAGGTGCCGTCGCTCCAGAAGGTCACGTTGTCGTTCAGGAGCGGCGGAAGCCAGATGGCGCGGGTATTGGCGGCAAGGCGCGCCGCCTCCATCAGCACGATCATCATTCCGAGCGCTGCGACGATGACCGTGTTCGGCGATTTGCTGACGAGCGGCTGCATGACGAAACGGCCGATCCACACCCCAGCCCCCACTGAATAGACCAGCGAGGCACAGACGCCGACCGCGATCGCCGCCGGCAGCACCAGCCAGAGGCGATTATAGGCCATGTCCGTGAAGAGCAGCAGCATCTGACCGGCAAAGGCGATAATAGCCCCATAGGTGATGTCGGCGCGTTTGGTGACCCCAAAGGCGATCGAATAGCCGAATGCAAGCGTGGCGTAGAGCGCTGCGAGCGGCACCGCATTTGCCAGTTGCTGCAGAAGATAGGCCATTCAGACACTCCAGATCGCCTTAAAATAATAACTGGCAAAATGTGTTTTACCAGTTATATTTTTCTCATGAGCTTCTCCTGGACCCCTCACCGTTTTTCCGGTGGCGCATTGGCGCTTGATGTCGCCAACAGCGTCATCCTTCGTCACGATACGGCGCGCAGCATCGACCGCTTCGAGGCCGAAGGGCAGATGGAGCGCTTCCCAGCGGCAGCGCGAGCGTTCTGCGCCGAACGGGTACTTTTCGGCGACATAGGGCCCGTTCGAGCGCAGAATAGAGCGAACTTCATCGAGCTGCGCGAAGCGACGGACCGATACTTCCGACAGCGCGTGCTCGAGGGGAACGACGACCGGCTGCTCGCCGAATTGCTGGAAACTTTGGCGCGCGCGCTGCGCGGGGCATCGGAAAAGGGGCTTGATACGGCAACGGCCCATTCGGTCTTGCGGCTGATCGCCATGCCAGATCCGGAGCGGATGAAGATCTGCGGCAATTGCGGCTGGCTGTTCATCGACCGCAGCAAGAATAAAAGCCGGGCCTGGTGCGATATGGCCGTCTGCGGCAATCGCGCCAAGGCGATCAGGCATTACCGGAGGAAAAAGAAGGAGGAGACGCCATGAAGCGGCGTTTAGTCATCACGACACTTGCAGCAGCGGGGATCATGCTTGCCGCCTGCCAGCGCCAGGCCGAGACCATGCTGGAAGTGACGGGTCATCTGTTCGTGTTCAACTATCGAAACGCCAGCGCCACCTATCTGCTGACAATGAAGAAGACGGCGCCCATTCCCGACGGCTCGACCATCGTTGCCGAATTCGAGAACCCTCAAGGGGGCACGCCGCTTGTGTTGAACCAGAAGGTCTTCCCAATGGACGACAAGATTTCGGTCCAGAGCGAAAACCTGCACTGCGTGGTCAAGGACCGGCCCTATTCGGTGACCGTCAAGCTGGTCGACAAGGATGGCAAGCTTCTGCAGGAGTTGAAGGCGCAGTTCAAATCCGATCTCGACCAGACGGTGCTGCCGAGCAAGCCGCTGGTGGTCGGGGCCGGCTACGAGAAGAACCCGGAGGTCTTCAAACCGGACGGAACGACGGATTTTTCGAATACGGACAAGTGTCCGGCTTAACAAAAAAGCCGGGACGAGCCCGGCTTTTCTCAGTCAATTCAATGCATTCCCGAGGAATGCTCCGTAGCTGAATCAGCCGACGATCTCGGTGTCGGAAAACCAGTACTTGATTTCCTGGGCTGCGGTTTCCGGAGCGTCCGAACCGTGGACGGAGTTTTCGCCGATCGAGAGAGCGTGAACCTTGCGGATCGTGCCTTCGGCAGCGTTTGCCGGGTTGGTTGCGCCCATGATTTCGCGGTTCTTCAGGATGGCGCCTTCGCCTTCCAGAACCTGAACGATGGTCGGGCCGGAGGTCATGCCGTCGACGAGTTCGCCGAAGAACGGACGTTCCTTGTGAACAGCGTAGAAGCCTTCAGCTTCGCGCTTGCTCATCCAGACGCGCTTGGAGGCGACGACGCGCAGGCCGGCATCTTCGAGCATCTTGGTGATAGCGCCCGTCAGGTTGCGCTTCGTTGCGTCCGGCTTGATCATCGAGAAGGTGCGTTCAATCGCCATTATCAGGTCCTCATACTCGTAAGGGAAAAGTGGGCGGTCTTTACCCGCCTCACCGCCTGAAAACAAGGGGTCTATGGCAATTTCACGCCGCTGTCACAGTCCGGCCCCGGCTTTCGTGAAGATCGAGGCAGCGCTCGAACCACGCCATAACGGGGTCATCCGGAGCCAGCATGGCAAGGCCGGCGGCGATGCGCAGCCATTGCAGCGCGCCGAAGACGATATAGTCGGCAAAGAGCGGACTCTCGCCGCCGATGAACGGCTGGAAGCGCAGCATATGTCGCATCGGCTCCAGCTTGGCGGCAAAGGCCTCCCTCTCGGCGTCACGACCGGCTGCGAAATCCTCCAGCGGCTTGCCGAGACGGCTTTCGCGGCTGGCGCGGAAATAGGCCTTGTCGCCCTCATCGAGAATGGAATGAATATCGAGGAGCGCGATCCGCATGATCGCCGGATGGATGATCATCTGCGAATAACCCTCGACCAAACGCGACAGGGCCTTGCCGCCCTCGCCACCAAACAGCGACGGACGGTCCGGATAGGCCTCTTCCAGGTAAAGGGCGATATCGAAACTGTCTGATATCAGCCGGCCGTTATCGTCCAGAACCGGCACGGTCTTGGAAAAGCCGCCGCCGATACCAGCAATGCGGCTGTAGGTCGTCGGCACTTCCTCGAAATCGAGGCCCTTGTGGGCAAGCGCCATCACCGCCTTCCAGCAATGCGGCGAGAAGAAATGACGCTCGTCGGCGCCGCACAGGGAATAAAGAACTCTGGTCATATCAGTCCTTTCGATATCGCAGCGGGTTCATTCCACGCCAGAAAGCCGGCGCGATCAAATCAGGAATTTTCATGGCGCCATCACGGCCGCTGCTGATACGGACAGGGCCATTCCCGATCGGGACGCAGCAAGGGTGCATTAACCGGTTTTGCTGCTTCCCTCCCCACGAACCTTGAAAATTCAATGTCTCTTAAAAGCTTGCCCTCATAGCGGAAGCAGATGAGCCGGTGGCCCAAGCGAACCGATGGCAATGAGGGGATCGTCATGCCGACTGCCGCAAATGCATTGAATGCGCGCGAGGCTGCCCGGCCGACGCCGGCTGCCGATATCCAGAAGGTCGCTCAGCACATGATGCGGCTCAACGTGGCGGGCCTGCCGCGCAATTACGAATTGTTCCACGAAGCGCTTGTCGGCCTGAATGCCGGCCTGGCGCAGGATATCGCAGCCCTCGGTTCACACCCACAGCAGGAAGCACTGGACGAACTCGGCCTGCGCTACCGGCTCGTCGGCCATTACGGGCTGGCGGGCGACCGCTCGCGCAACGAAGCGAGCCGCATGCTGAAGGAAACGGCCGAGCGGCTGGCCGAGGGACGCCTGCATCACCAGGCCTTCGCACGCGCCTGCGAGACCATCCTCAAATCCGTCTCGGGCCAGCAGGAGCACCAGAGCCTTTCCGACTTCATGGCCGAGGTCGAGTATCTCGCCGCCTCGCTTTCAGCCGTGCTTGCCGCGGAGCGCGCGATCGGCACGAAGCTGGAAGAGGACATTGAACGGCTGACGGCGCTGGAGCGCGGCATTTCGGCGGTGCAGGCGGCAACGGTGACCGACAAGATCACCGGCCTGCCGAACCGTATCGGCCTCAATCGTGCACTCGACGACCTCTATGGTCAGGAAGAGGGTGCGGCCGGCAGCGCGCTGATCATGATCGACATCGACGACTTCAAGGAGCTGACCGCCCGTTACGGCATGCAGACCGGCAACAAGCTTCTGAAAAAGCTTGCCGGCCTCTTCCGCAAGACGGTGAAGAAGAACGATTTCATTGCGCGCCTGGAGGCTGACGAATTCGCCGTCCTCTTTGCCAATGTCGGCATGCAGGATGCGCTGGCTATCGCCGAACGGCTGCGCAGTTCGGTCGAAGACAATCTTGTCTTCGCGGCGTCGGACACTTCAGATGCGAGCGGTTTGACGATTTCGGTCGGCGTGGCGCTCAGCGGCGATGCCGCAACGCCCGGCCAGCTTCAAGCCAACGCCCGCGTGGCGCTGCTCGCCGCCCAGTCCAATCCGCGTCAGCCGGTGCAGGCCTTCGGCCGGTAAGGCGTTCGACCAGACGCCATTCATGGCAGACAGTGGCGAACACGCCGCTGATCCATCTTGCCTTGGCGGCAGCTTTCGGCCAAAACCGCGCGCATGATCACGATTTCAGACATTTCCGCCCGCATCGCCGGCCGTTTGCTCCTCGACCATGCCAGCGTCTCGCTGCCATCAGGCACGAAGGCCGGGCTCGTGGGGCGTAACGGCGCCGGCAAATCCACCCTCTTCCGCGTCATATCAGGTGATCTGGGAGCCGAGAGCGGGACAATATCGATCCCCAAGAATGCGCGCATGGGCCAAGTGAAGCAGGAAGCGCCGGGCACTGAGGATTCGCTGATCACGATCGTGCTTTCTGCCGACAAGGAGCGCGCTGCGCTGCTGGCCGAGGCGGAAACCGCAACCGATCCGCATCGTATCGCCGAAATCCAGATGCGCCTCGTCGATATCGACGCCCATTCGGCGGAAGCGCGCGCCGCCAGCATCCTCTCGGGCCTCGGCTTCGATCAGGAAGCGCAGGCCCGGCCCGCATCCTCCTTCTCGGGCGGCTGGCGCATGCGCGTGGCGCTCGCCTCCGTGCTCTTTACCGAGCCGGACCTGCTGCTGCTCGACGAGCCGACCAACTACCTCGACCTCGAAGGCACGATGTGGCTGGAGGATTATATCCGCCGCTATCCGCACACGGTCATCATCATCAGCCACGATCGCGATCTGCTCAACAATGCGGTCAATTCGATCGTTCATCTCGATCAGAAGAAGCTCACCTTCTATCGCGGCAATTACGACCAGTTCGAGCGGCAGAAAGCGGAAGCCGACGAACTGCAGATGAAGGCCAAGGCGAAGAACGATGCGGCGCGCAAGCATCTGCAGAGCTTCATCGACCGCTTCAAGGCCAAAGCCTCCAAAGCCAAGCAGGCCCAATCGCGCGTCAAGGCGCTGGAGCGCATGGGCACGGTCGCGTCGGTGATCGAGGATCACATTCAGCCGATCAGCTTCCCGGAGCCGGAAAAACAGCCAGCCTCGCCGATCGTCGCAATCAGCGGCGGCGCCGTCGGCTACGAGCCAGGCAAGCCGATCCTCAAGGGGCTCAATCTGCGCATCGACAATGACGACCGCATCGCGCTGCTCGGCTCGAACGGCAACGGCAAATCGACCTTCGCGAAATTCATTTCGGGGCGGCTGGCTCCCGAAAGCGGCGATCTGCGCCTGGCACCTAGCCTGAAGATCGGTTTCTTCGCGCAGCATCAGCTCGACGATCTCGTGCCGAATGAGACGCCCGTCGAGCATGTGCGCCGGCTGATGCCGACCGAGCCGGAAGCCAAGGTGCGTTCCCGGGTGGCACAGATGGGGCTTGCGACCGAAAAGATGGCGACCGCCGCCAAAGACCTCTCGGGTGGCGAAAAGGCACGCCTGCTGATGGGGCTTGCCGCCTTTCATGCACCGAACCTCTTGATCCTTGACGAGCCGACCAACCATCTCGACATCGACAGCCGCCGCGCGCTGATCGAGGCGCTGAACGATTATGACGGTGCCGTTATCCTGATTTCGCACGACCGGCACCTGATCGAAGCGACGGTCGATCGCCTGTGGCTGGTCAACAATGGTACGGTGACGAGCTTCGAAGGCGATATGGATGAATATCGCGACCTGATCGTCGCTTCCGGCAAAAAAAAAGACGACGAAAAGCTGAAGCAGTCTGAAGACCAGGCATCGAAGGCCGATCAGCGCAAGCTGAATGCCGACAAGCGCGCCTCGCTCGCCCCTCTCAAGAAAAAGATCAACGAAATCGAATCCTTGACGGGCAAGCTGGAGAAACTGATTCAGGCACTTGATGCGGAACTTGCGGATCCAGCGCTCTATGAAAAGGCGCCCGCCAAGGCCGCCGACAAGGCCAAGCAGCGGGGCGAAGCAGCCGCCAAGCTTGCTGCTGCCGAAGAGCAATGGCTGGAGCTCTCCGCTGAATATGAAGGAGCCATGGCGAGCTGAAGCGCTGCCGGAGATTCACTGGCTGTCAGCACTCATTCCTGGCGGCCTTCCAGAGTGCGCCCAGCTGCGAAGTCTGCGTCACGGCCGTTCTTTTAAGGGAAGGACCAGGCGCGCTCGGATGAGGTTTTGGACCCCGAAAGTCCATAAATGTCTCGAGATACCCGACTGCGACACAAGAACCATCGCGCCCGTCAAGGGCTGGACAATTCCCCAAAAATCGCGTCGTCTGTTGTTAAAGACCAGGCTTGCCCGCGAACCGCTTTCTGATAAAACGGCGCGCAATAAGTCATACTTTTAGCGAAACACCGAACGCGAGCTTTACAATGTCAGCCATCAACCTCGCCATCGTCGGCGTCGGCAAGATCGTCCGCGACCAGCACCTCCCCTCCATCGCCGCCAATGCCGACTTCAAGCTGGTGGCGACGGCGAGCCGCCATGGCACGGTCGACGGCGTCACCGCCTATACCTCGATCGACGACATGCTGGCGGCCGAACCGTCGATCGATGCCGTTTCGCTCTGCATGCCGCCGCAGTATCGCTATGAAGCGGCCTACAAGGCGCTCGCTGCCGGCAAACACGTTTTTCTGGAAAAGCCGCCGGGCGCGACACTGAGCGAAGTGGAAGACCTGGAAGACCTCGCGAACAAGCAGGGTGCAACACTGTTTGCGAGCTGGCATTCTCGCTATGCAGCCGCCGTCGAAGCCGCCAAATCGTTCCTCGCCTCGACCGAGATGAAGAGCATGCACGTCATCTGGAAGGAAGACGTGCGCCATTGGCACCCGAACCAGGAATGGATCTGGCAGGCCGGCGGCCTCGGCGTTTTCGATCCCGGCATCAATGCACTGTCGATCGTCACGCATATCCTGCCGAAGGCGATGTTCCTCAGCGGAGGCACGCTGGAATTCCCTGAGAATCGCGACTCGCCGATTGCGGCCGATCTGCATTTCCGCAATGTCGACTACGTTCCGGTCCACGCCGAATTCGACTGGCGCCAGACCGGCAAGCAGAGCTGGGACATCATCGCCGAAACGGCTGCAGGCCAGATGGTTCTTTCGGAAGGCGGCTCGAAGCTCTCAGTCGGCGGCGAGCTGAAGTTCTCGGCCCCGGAGGCCGAATATCCGTCGCTCTATCGCCGCTTTGCCGAACTCATCAAGGCCGGCAAGTCGGATGTCGATCTGGCGCCCCTGCGCCATGTCGCCGACGCCTTCATGCTCGGCAAGCGCAAATTCGTCGAGGCGTTCCACGACTGATCGTCCCTCTACGGGCAGATGCTATTGCGCCGGCAGAATGGTACAATAGCGGCAGCGAGGCGTGAGGGGCCGTTCCATGCAACAGGAGCAGGATGAATCGTTTGGTTTGGGCGTCCGGCATCTGACGGTCAGGCTTGCCGACGCCAATGCGAGGTGGCGGGAAGCCTATCTGCTGGAAGAACTTAGAATCCGCGAGGCGCTGGGCCCCCTGGCGCTCGACATCCAGCATTTCGGCAGCACCGCCATCCCCGGCATCAAGGCGAAGCCGATCATCGACATCCTCATCGGCGTCCGCCGTCTCGACGATGGACTTGACTGCGTCAAGCCGATGGAAGCGATCGGCTATGACTATGCCGGTGCAGACATCGTGGCCGACGACCATCTCTTCGGCCGCGGCATTACGGGCGAGACGCGCACGCATCTCGCCCATGTCGTCGAATATCAGGGCTTCAACTGGCGGCGGGACATCTTCTTCCGCGACAGGCTGCGAAACGATCCCGCTCTCGCGCTTGCCTATGAAGAACTGAAGATCGGCTTGGCGCAGAAATTTGCCGAAAGCCGCGCTGCCTACACCGGTGCCAAGAAGGATTTCATCGACAAGATCCTGGCGGAAGCGGGACTCGCCTGACGACTGGCGTCAGGCCTTCTTCTCCCACCGTCTCTCTGGCGTCTGCTGCCAATAGGTCAGGTTGTGCCCCTCGCCTTTAAGCTTCTTCCATTGGGCGCGCGCGCCCTCGAGCTGCTCCTGATCGTAACCGTCGAACATGAAGACGATCCGCTCATAATCCGCAGCGGGCGGCGGTTCTGCACCGTCGACGATGAAGCGGACGGTGGCGGCATTCGGATTGCCAGCCGAGACGGTCAGGAGAACGGGCTGATCTGCGGCGAAATCTCCTCCGTCGGTGCCATGCGGCAGGAAACTATCCTCCCGATAGGTCCACAGATGCTGATCCAGCGCATCACGCCGCGCAGTCTCTTTCATCTGAACGGCGACCCGCCAGCCGCGCTCGACACTCTTGTCGAGCAGCGGCGGAAGCGCGTCTTCCAGCTTCGATTCGGTGAGGTGATAGAAGAGGATTTCCGTCATCGTGTTTCGTAGTTCGAGCGGACCAGTTCATCAAGCAGGCGTACGCCGAAACCCGAACCCCAGGACTGGTTGATCTCGTCCTGTACCGATCCCATCGCCGTGCCGGCGATATCAAGATGCGCCCAGGGCGTATCCTGCACGAAGCGCTTGAGGAAATGCGCGGCGGTGATGGAGCCGGCAAGGCGGCCGCCGGTATTCTTCATGTCGGCGAACTTGCTGTCGATCATCTTGTCATATTCCTTGCCGAGCGGCATGCGCCACAGCTTCTCGTTCGTCACGAGGCCGGCGGTCGTCAGTTGCGCCGACAGGGGATCGTCGTTTGAGAAGAGACCGGCATGGCTATTGCCGAGCGCGACCATGATCGCGCCTGTCAGTGTTGCAAGATTGATCATGAACTGTGGCTTGAAGCGGTCGTTGCAATACCAGAGCGCATCGCAGAGCACGAGGCGGCCTTCCGCATCGGTGTTGATGATCTCGATCGTCTGGCCCGACATGGAAGTGACGATGTCGCCCGGACGCTGGGCGTTGCCATCGGGCATGTTTTCCACAAGACCGATAATGCCGACGGCATTGACCGGCGCCTTGCGGGAGGCGAGCGTGTGCATGAGGCCGGTGACGGCAGCCGCACCACCCATATCGCCCTTCATGTCTTCCATGTTGGCGGCCGGCTTGATCGAGATGCCGCCGGTATCGAAGACGACGCCCTTGCCGATGAAGGCGATCGGCCGATCCTTGCCCTTACTGCCCTTCCACTGCATGACCGCGAGGCGCGGCGGACGGACGGAACCCTGGGCAACGCCCAGCAGCGCCCCCATGCCGAGACGGCGCATTTCGCGCTCGGTGAGAATTTCCACCTCAACGCCCAGCTTCTCCAGCTCCTTGGCCTTGGCGGCAAACTCCACCGGACCGAGCACATTCGGCGGTTCGTTGACCAGGTCGCGGGCGAGGTTCACGCCATCCGCGACCGATTCGGCATCGGCGAAGGCTTTCTTGGCGGCAGCGGCATCGGCCGTGACGATCGTCACTTTGACCGACTTCGCCTGCTTCTCTTCGTCGTCATTCTTCTTCGTCTTGTAGATATCGAAACTGTAGGCGCGCAGCAGCATGCCGAGAGCGAAATCGGCCGCGGCCTTGGCGCTGACGTCCGCACCCGGCGCATCGATGAAGATCGTCACCTTCTCGGTATTCTTGATCCGAGATGCAGCACTGCCACCGGCTTTCAGCCAGTCGTGGACGGTGAGGTCTGCGGGCTTGCCGACGCCCAGTACGACGATACGGTCGACAGGCGCGCCTTCCGGCGCCACAAGATCGAGGGCAGCCAGCGACTTTGCCGAGAAGCGTGCAATCTTCGACGCCTTGGCGATCACTCCCGCCGGATCGGCAATGTCGGCCCCAGCCGCCGTGTCTGCCTCTGATGTCTTCAGAAGAATCGCGAGGCCGCCGCCGAGTTTTGCCGATTTTGAGAATGAAATTTCGAATTTTGCAGACATGTCTTCTCCGATGGGATTCATGAAATCCGTGCCAGGGGATAATTTCGCGTTTGACGGGTCTGTCAATGGCCGGCGACAGTTGTTATGTTCCGCGCGGCCGCCAGGCCAAAAGGTTTTCGTCATTTTCGTAGATGTTTGCGTTGACAGTTTTTTCGAAAAATCGATGGCGGGGTCCGGCAATCCGCCTGCCGAAAACGGCATTCGGGGTCTTTATCCTGCTTTTCTGGGTCTGGTGGCTGCTATTGGCCCTGTTCCGCGCCTTTCCCGGGATCGATATTTATTTTTCCCAGCTTTTTTTCGTGCAGGTGGCGTGTAGCGCGTCAGCCCCGGCCACCGAGATCTGTGGCTCCTTCCCCTATCGGAGCGAAGCGATCCTCGGCCTGCTGCGCACGCTGTTCTTCTATGTTCCCTATGTAGTGACCGCGGTGATGCTGTGGAAACTGGCGGAGTGTTATCAACAGCATGGCGCGACGTTCAATGCGCCGCGCGCCCGCGATCTGAAGGTGGCGCTTGGTACGCTGCTGATCGGTCCCGTTCTTCTCGTTAATGTGATCCTCAAGGAACACTGGGGTCGGCCGCGGCCGGTCCAGACGGATTTTTTCGGCGGTACTCTGCATTTCGCCGAAGCCGGTTCATTGGCCGGCAAATGCGTTTCGAACTGCTCGTTCATATCCGGAGAGGCCGCGAGCGCGGGCTGGCTGTTCTGCCTGCTCATCTTCGTTCCGAAGTCGGTGCGTTATGCGCTTGTGGCCCCTGTTGCTGCCGTTTCCATCCTGACCCCCGCGATGCGGCTCTCCTTCGGCGCACATTATCTATCCGACGTCGTGCTGGGATGGCTGTCTTCGGTCGTCATATTCGCGGCGCTGATGGCAATTGCTGAGTCGCCACGGCAACAAAAAAATTCTGAAATTTGAATGAATTTTTGACACTGACTTGTCGCAAAACCGAGACAAACAGCGTAGAGGGAATCTCCTGCTGATCATATCGACCTGCAGGCGCGTTCAAGGGCGAGCATGAAACTACTCGAGACATATATATTACGGCGTGTCGGCCAGATGTTTCTCGTGGCTCTTCTCCCGGTGCTCGCGATCATCTGGACCACCCAGGTCCTGCAGCGCATCAACCTGGTGACCGACAGCGGCCAGTCGATCGGCTCCTTCGCCACGCTTGCGACGCTGATCCTGCCGTCCATCATTCCCGTCGTGCTGCCCTTCGCGCTCGTCATCGGCATTACCCAGACGCTGACGACGATGAACAACGATTCCGAACTGACCGTGATCGATGCCGCCGGCGCCCGGCGCAGCATCCTGGCGCGGCCGATCCTGCTGCTCGCGCTCCTCATCAGCGTTTTCTCGTTCTTCGTCGACAATGTCGTCGAGCCGCGTGCGAAGACGGTCGTGCGGCAGATGATCGCCGCCACCTATGCCGATCTTCTGTCGTCCGTGATTGAGGAGAAGACCTTCCGCAAGATCGACGAAGGCCTTTACGTGCAGATCTCGCAGCGGCTTGCCGGCCGTACGCTCAAGGGCCTCTTCGTCGCAGACGAGCGCGACCCGAATTATGAGCTCATCTACTATGCGCGCGAAGGCGCCGTGGATGATGTCGGCACGTCGCTGATCATGCATGATGGCGAAGTCCATCGCAAAACGGCCGATGGAAACGTCTCCGTCATCAAGTTCGATTCCTATTCCTTCGATCTTTCGGACATGACGGAAAATAACGGACAGGCGACGCTTCGCGCGAGCGACCGCGACCTCGGCTTCCTGCTCAATCCCGATCCGAAGGACCCCGATTACATCGCCAAGCCCGGCAGCTATGCCGCCGAACTGCATCGGCGCCTGACCGACTGGATGCTTCCCTTTGTTTTCGCGCTTTTCTCGCTTGTCATAGCCGGGGATGCGCGATCACATCGCGAAGCGCGAATGCATCCGATGATCGGCGCACTGGGGCTCGCATTCGCATTGCGCTGGGCAGCATTTTACGTTGCCAACCAGATCGACAAGAGCGCGATCTATATCCCGATCCTCTATGCGATCCCGATCGTGACGAGCCTGGTTTCGATTATTTTCCTGAATATGCACAAGCGGCTCGCGATGCCGCTTGCCGTCAGAAATCGTACCTCGACACTCTGGAAGCGCGCGCAGAAGCAGATGCTTACCGCGACAAGCCGGACCGGCGGAGGCGCTTCGCAATGATATTCGGGACATTGTCGCGGTATTTCTTCCGCCGGTACGTGGTAACCACGATGTGGTTCCTGATCGGCATGAGCGCCATCACCTTTCTGCTCGACTTCAGCGAGACGGCAAGCCGCATCTCCAATTTCCCCGGCTACACGCTGGGCGGCGCTGTGCTGCTCACCGCCGTCCGCCTGCCATTGATCCTGCAACAGACCATTCCCTTCGTGGCGCTGTTCGTCGGCATCACCGTGCTGATCGGCCTAAATCGGAAATATGAACTCGTCGTCACACGTGCGGCCGGCATTTCGGTCTGGCAGTTCATGCTGCCTTTTATCGCCGGATCCCTGATTCTCGGCGTGCTGACGGTGGTGGCGCTCAATCCGCTCGCCGCCTGGGGCCAGAGGCAGGCGACACAATTCGAAACGGCATGGCGCGGTCAGGACAATGCCATGATCAGGGCGCTCCAGGTTCCCTGGCTGCGCCAGATCAGCGGCCGGGACGATGTCATCATCGGCGCCAAGACGGTGCTGGAGAACGGCACGCTGCTTATGGACGCCGTGCTTGTCCACTTCGATTCCACCGGTCAGGTCATTCTGAGGCAGGACGCCGCATCCGCCAAATTGGAAGATGGTTACTGGCAGCTTAACAACGTTGTCGAACGCAAGCCTGGGGAAATCCCGGTGCGTAAGGCTTCGGAACAGCTTCGTACCAATCTGAAGCAAGACTTCATCAAGGAGCGGCTGACTGCGCCGGAAACAATTGGTTTTTTTGACCTTTCCAACCGTATCGCTGCTGCAAAATCCTTCGGAATCTCTACGAAGGCGCTCGAGACTCAATTCAACTCGTTGCTGTCGCAGCCACTGCTCTTGGTGGCCATGACTCTCATTGCTGCAACAGTGTCCCTGAAATTTAGCCGGTTCAACCAGTCACGCTCTGTGATTCTGGGTGGAATCCTTTCAGGCTTCATGCTTTATGTCGTCACCGTGCTTGTAAAGGCATTTGGAAGCAGCGGTGTCGTGCCGCCGTTTGTGGCGACTTGGATACCAGTGATCGTAGCGCTCGCTTTAGGCGCAACGATCCTGCTTCATCAGGAGGATGGCTAGTGGCGGTAGGCGACCGCAAGAATTTTAGTAAACAGTTGGTTGCCCTGCTCTTAGGTGCGACTCTGTGTTCCTATTTCGAAAATGCTCCACTGGCCTACGGCCAGGAGAACAATACCGGCATGCCTGCGATCGGCCAGAATATCTCGCCGGACGCGAAGCTGATGCTGTCTGCGAACGAGCTGGTCTATAATAAGGACCAGGAACTCGTCTCCGTGATCGGCGGCGTGCAGATCAATTACGGCGGCTACAAGCTGGTCGCCCAGAAGGTCGACTATAACCAGAAGACCGGCCGCATGATGGCCACCGGCAACATCGAGATGGTGACGCCGGACGGCAACCGAATCTATGCCGACCACCTCGATGTGACCGACAATTTCGCAGACGGCTTCATGAATGCGCTGCGAATCGAGACAAGCGACAATACCCGCCTCGTTGCCGAAACCGGCCAGCGCGTCGGCGGCACGCAGATGATTCTCAACAAAGGCGTCTATACGGCGTGCTTGCCCTGCGCCGAAAAGCCCGAGCGTGCCCCTTTCTGGCAGGTCAAGGCCGAACGCGTTATCCAGAACAGTGAGAAGCACACGATCCGGCTTGAGCACGCGCGCTTCCAGCTGCTTGGTCGTTCGCTCGCCTATCTGCCGTGGATCGAAGTCCCCGATAATACGGTAAAGCGCAAATCGGGTTTCCTGTTCCCGTCGATGAGCGTTTCGCAGAATCTCGGCTACGGTCTTTCTGTTCCCTATTACTACGTCATCTCGCCGAGTTCGGATTTCACCGTCACGGGCACCGGGTACACCTCCCAGGGCTTGATGCTCGAGGGCGAATATCGCCGCCGCTTTGAAAATGGCACGGTGACGATGCACGTTGCCGGCATCGATCAGATGAACCCAAGCAATTTCAGCGAAGGTACAAGCGATGCCGAAGCCAAACAGCGCGGCATGGTCGCATCGGCGGGACGTTTCAGGATCAATCCCCGCTGGAGCTTCGGCTGGGATGTTATGGTGCAGAGCGACAACAACTTCTCGCGCACCTACAAGATTGACGGCTATGATGACACGCCGCATGCCAACACCGTCTTTCTGACGGGTCTCGGCAAGCGGAATTATTTCGACCTGCGCGCCTTCTATTTCGACGTCCAGGACGCCGATCGCAACAACACCGCGGAAAAGCAGCAGGCGATCGTCTATCCGACGCTCGATTATCACTATGTGGCACCACAGCCGCTTGCAGGCGGTGAGCTTTCCGCCGATGTCAATCTGACCAATATTTCGCGCACTCACGACGACTTTTACAATGTCGCAGGTTTCGACCGCTTCCGCGGCCTCGAGGGTCAGACGACCCGCCTAAGCACGGAACTGCAGTGGAAGCGCACCTTCGTGACCTCGACAGGCCTGGTGATCACACCGCTGCTTGCAGCGCGTGGCGATGCTTTTGCGCTCAACATGGAAAGCCCCGTCGACGCCAACGGCATTCCGTATGCTGGCAATTATCTCAACGATAGTGCAGCGACGCGCGGAATGATCACCGCCGGGCTGGAAATGCGCTATCCGATCCTGTTCACGACCAGCAACAGCACGCATGTTCTTGAGCCGATCGCCCAGGTCTATGCGCGACCCGATGAGCCGCTCGCAGGCCGGCTGCCGAACGAAGACGCGCAGAGCTTCGTCTTCGACGCAACGAACCTTTTTGATCGCGACAGATTCTCCGGCTATGACCGGATCGAGGGCGGAACCCGAGCAAATCTGGGTTTCCAGTACACCGGTACCTTCGACAGCGGATACAAGCTACGTGGCATCTTCGGCCAATCCTACCAGCTCGCCGGTCAGAACTCGTTTGCGACCGATGACCTCGTGAATGTCGGCGCCGATTCTGGCCTTGAGACCGACCGTTCCGACTATGTGGGACTTGGCGGCATTGAAATGCCTTTCGGCCTGTCGATGGCAGCATCCTACCGTTTGGACGAAAAGGATTTCTCCTTCAATCGCGGCGATCTGATCACGGCCTATCAGAACGATACCTTCTCAGGCCAGGTCACCTATACGCACGTGAGCGCCCAGCCAGCATACGGCTTTGCTGACGACCAAGACGAGATTCAGGCGAGCAGCAGGATCAAGTTCAAGGATTACTGGTCGATCTTCGGCGGCATTGCCTGGGATCTGAATAACGACGTCGTTACGAGACGTACGCTCGGCATCTCCTATGAGGACGAGTGCACGATCTTCACCATCGCCTATACGGATGCCCGCGATACCGCGGATCAGACAGCAAGCGACTGGACGATCGCCGCACGCCTGACGTTCCGCACGCTCGGCGATATCCGCCTGGGAACGGGTGACGCTGCGAATAACCTCTGACGACATGTGGGCGGCCGGAAATATCCGGCCGGGCCATTCTTTCGCCGTAAGCCTGTGCAGGACATTGCGACCAATCGTTATGTGAGGCATAGGGTGTCGCGGAGCAAGAGAAGCGATTTCCGGTCGTCTCAGTGTATGGTAAGAACGCCGCGCGCTGGATCGTGCGGCGCTATCGGGAGGTCAACAGATGATTGACGCGAAGAAAACCGTAACCACGCTTATTGCAGGCGCAGCCTTCATGCTTGCTGCCTTCAGCGGCCCTGTCTTCGCCGCCAGCGAAGTCAAGGCGGTGGTAAACGGTACCGCCATTACCAGCGGCGATGTCGCAAAGCGACAGGCCTTCATGCGCCTGCAGCGCTTGAAACCCGATGCCAAGGCTGCGGAAGAACAGCTTGTCGACGAGGCGCTGAAGCGGCAGGAAATCTCTCGCGTGCGCATGTCCGTCTCGCAGGACGACGTCAACGCCTCCTTCGCTCGTTTCGCTGCCAGCAACAAGCTTTCCGTCGAGCAGATGGGGCAGATCCTCGACCGTGCCGGCGTCGGGGTCGATCACTTCAAGAACTTCATTGCCGTACAGATGAGCTGGCCGCGTATCGTCAATGCCCGCTACGGCTCCAGCGCACGTATCTCGAATTACGATCTCGTCAACCGCCTGATGCAGAACAACAAGCAGAAGCCGGTGACGACGGAATACATGCTGCAGCAGGTCATCTTCGTGGTCCCGCCAGCCAAGCGAAATGCGATTACGGCCAAGCGCAAGGGCGAGGCTGAGGCATCGCGTTCCAAATATCCGGGCTGCGATCAGGCCAAGACTTTCGCTGCGACCATGCGGGACGTTTCGGTCCGCGATCTCGGCCGCATGCTGGCTCCGGAAATTCCGGCGGAGTGGAAGGACCTCGTCGCACAGACCAAGGGCAACACGACGGCAACGCGCGTGACTGAAAAGGGCGTGGAATATCTGGCAATCTGCAGCCAGCGCCAGGTTTCGGACGACCAGGCCGCAGAAATGGTGTTCCGTCAGGAAGACCTCGACAAGGCCAAGTCGGACAAGTCCGCAGCGCCGGAAAACGAAAACAGCACCAAATATCTGGATGAACTGCGCAAGCACGCGCAGATCATCTATCGCTGATTTTCCATGGCGACACCATTTTCGCGACCGCTTGCGTTGACGCAGGGCGACCCGGCTGGCGTGGGGCCTGATGTCACCCTCATGGCCTGGCTTCGCAGACGCGAGCTCGGGTTGCCGCCATTCTTTCTGATTGGCGATTCCGATGTGCTTGCCGTGCGGGCACGACAACTCGGCCTTGATATTCCCTTGCGCAGCGTCGGCAACGCCGCGGAAAGTCTTGCTCTCTTTGCGGAAGCGCTACCTGTCCTGCCGATGCCGGCCGGCGTCGATGTTGCGGCAGGAGAGCCGCATGTCGCGACGGCGAAAGGTACGATCGCCTCGATCGAGACGGCTGTGGCACTCGTCATGCAGGGCGAGGCGCTTGCGGTCGTCACCAATCCGATCGCCAAGTCGGTGCTCTACGAAGCAGGATTCAAATTTCCGGGCCATACGGAATTCCTTGCCGACCTTGCCATGCGTGCAACCGGTCAGTCGATCACGCCTGTCATGATGCTTGCGGGGCCGAAACTGCGCGCCATTCCTGTTACCATCCACATTCCGCTCAAGGATGTGCCGCAGGCATTGACTCTCGGCCTGATCGTCGAAACCTGCCGGATCGCAGATAAGGACCTGAAGCAGCGGTTCGGGATCACCTCTCCGCGCCTCGCCATCGCTGGACTTAATCCGCATGCGGGCGAAGGCGGCGCCATCGGCAAGGAGGATGAGACCATCATTCATCCGGCAGTGCAGATCCTGCGCGATGAGGGCATCGATGCTATCGGCCCTCTCCCCGCCGATACGATGTTCCATGACGAAGCGCGCGCACGTTATGACGTTGCCGTCTGCATGTACCACGATCAGGCGCTGATTCCCGCCAAGGCGCTCGGCTTCGACGATTCCGTCAATGTGACGCTCGGCCTTCCTTTCGTACGCACCTCCCCCGACCACGGTACCGCCTTCGGGATTGCCGGCAAGGGGCTGGCGCGCGAGGCGAGCCTTGTTGCCGCGCTCAAGCTCGGCGCGCAGCTCGGCCGCACGGCGGAAAGCCATCGTTAATGGCTGCACTCGACGGTCTGCCGCCGCTTCGCGAGGTTATCCAGCGCCACGGCCTCGACGCGCGCAAGGCGCTCGGGCAGAACTTCCTGCTCGATCTCAACCTGACGCAGAAGGTAGCCCGAACGGCCGGCATGCTTGAAGATGCGACCGTCTTTGAAGTCGGACCTGGGCCTGGCGGATTGACGCGGGCGATCCTCGCGCTTGGCGCGAAGAAGGTCATCGCGGTCGAGCGCGATGCGCGCTGCCTGCCGGCGCTGGCCGAGATCGCCGATCATTATCCCGGGCGGCTGGAGGTCATAGAAGGCGATGCGCTGAAGACCGATTTCGAGGCACTGGCGCCTGAAGGTCCCGTCAAGATCATCGCCAACCTGCCCTATAATGTCGGCACCCAGCTTTTGGTGAACTGGCTGCTGCCGAAGGCATGGCCGCCCTTCTGGCAATCGCTGACACTGATGTTCCAGAAAGAAGTCGGCGAGCGGATTGTCGCCTCCGAGGACGACGATCACTATGGCCGCCTCGGCGTGCTCGCGGGATGGCGCACAAACTCCCGCATGGCATTCGATATTCCGCCACAGGCTTTCACGCCGCCGCCGAAAGTCACCTCGACAGTCGTGCACCTGACACCCAACGAGAACCCGATCCCCTGCTCCGTTACCAATCTGGAAAAGGTAACGCAGGCAGCCTTCGGCCAGCGCCGCAAGATGCTGCGCCAGAGCCTGAAGCCCATCGGCGGCGAAAGCCTGCTTGTCAAAGCCGGTATCGATCCGGCCAGGCGGGCGGAGACGCTATCAGTGGAAGAATTCTGCCGGCTGGCGAACAGCCTTTAGAGCGTTTCTGTTTTTCTTCGAATCACGGAGATGCTCTATCGCCTTGTTTTCACGCGATTCCCGACGCAAAACCGCTGCGCAGTTTTACTGGAATTGCTTTAGAGAACCGGCGTTTCCTCTAGCAACTCGCGGACGAAGTCAAACATGCCATGACGGCGGTCGCGGCGCAGGCGCTCGGCCTTGACGATTGACTGCACGGCATCGAATGCAGCGTTCAGGTCATCATTGACGATGACGTAATCGTATTCACGCCAGTGGGCGATCTCGGCACGGGAATTTGCCAGGCGCGTCTGGATGACCTCCTCGGAATCCTCGGCGCGGCGATGCAGGCGCGACTGCAGCTCGGTCATGGTCGGCGGCAGCACGAAGATCGAGACCACGTCGGCCTGCATCTTCTGCTGCAGCTGCTGAGCGCCCTGCCAGTCGATATCGAACAGCATGTCGCGGCCTTCGGACATGGCCTGTTCCACTGGCTCGCGAGGCGTGCCGTAGAAATTGCCGTGAACCTCGGCCCATTCGAGCAGAGAATCGGAATCGCGCAGTCGCTCGAATTCCCGAACGGTCTTGAAATGATAGTGGATGCCTTCCACTTCGCTGGGCCGGCGCTGACGTGTCGTGACGCTGACGGAAAGGCCGATCTGCTTGTCCGTTTCCAAAAGCGTCCGCGCGATGGTGGATTTACCGGCACCCGAGGGCGACGAGATAACCAACATCAGACCGCGACGGGCGATCTGGATGGACGAGATTTTCGCCGGGCTCATGTCCTACTCCAAATTCTGGACCTGCTCGCGGAACTGATCGATCACCACCTTCAGCTCGATCCCGGCTGCGGTGACGGCCGATGCGTTCGACTTCGAGCATATCGTATTCGATTCTCGGTTAAATTCCTGTGCAAGGAAATCGAGCTTTCGGCCAACCGGGCCACCTTTTGTCACGAGATCGCGGGCGGCGGCGACATGGGCCTTCAGTCGGTCGATCTCTTCGCGTAGATCCGCCTTCGTCGCGAGCAGTGCCGCTTCGGCATGCAGGCGGTCACGGTCGAGAGCGCCGGTTCCTTCCATGAGGAGTGCCACCTGCGCGGAGAGCCTTGCCGCGATCTCCTGCGGCGAGCGCGAAGGATCGGCCTCGATCGTGCTTGTCAGCGCCTCGACCGTCGCGACGTGGCCAAGAAGCACGCGCGCCAGCGCCGCTCCCTCCTGCTCACGCATGCTCCTGAGATCGGAAAGCGCAGCCTTCAGTCCCGACATGATATCGGCATCGCGGACAGCGACCGTCTCTTCGCTGTCTTGCGTCTCGCGGAAATCGACGAGGCCTCGGATGGAAAGCAGCGTATCAAGCCTCAAAGGCGCCGGATCGATAAGACCTTCGAGCTTGTCGCGCATCGCGAGAACGGCAGCGAATGCATCCTGATTGAGCACGGCTTCAAGCTGGCTTTCGCCCGAGGTCAGCGCCAGCGAGGCCTGCAGGTTGCCGCGGCTGAAATTCTCGCCGGCAATGCGGCGAACATCGGTTTCCAGGCGCTCCAGACCGGGCGGAAGCCGCAATCTGACGTCGAGGCCCTTGCCGTTGACCGAGCGCAATTCCCATGCCCAGCGCCAGCGGCCAGTCGTTCCCTCGCGCCGCGCGAAACCGGTCATGGACTGCAATGCCATCAAAGGCCTCCCGATATCAGTTGATCTTCTTTTTCTTCGGCGGAACTGCGGATGTATTGTCCGCCGGCTGGTCTTCCGGTTGCCCGTCGACGGCAATTTCGGGATCGGCGCCCTTGTCGGCTTCGAGCTTGCGCCAGCGCTTGACGTTGGCATTGTGCTCTTCGAGCGTTGCCGCGAAGACGTGGCCGCCGGAGCCATCGGCGACGAAATAGAGGTCCTGCGTCTTCCAGGGATTGGCGACAGCTTCCAGCGCATCCTTGCCGGGATTGGCAATCGGCGTCGGCGGCAGGCCCTTGATGACGTAGGTGTTGAAGGGGGTCTCTTTCTTCAGGTCCGACTGATAGATCGGCCGGTCGGAGGGTTTGCCCCCGCCACCGAAGAGACCATAGATGATGGTCGGATCGGACTGCAGCCGCATTCCCTTGCCAAGACGGTTGAGGAACACGGAGGCGACATGTGCGCGCTCATCCGGCACTCCCGTCTCCTTCTCGACGATGGAGGCGAGCGTGACGAACTCTTCCTTGCTCTTCAGGAGCAACGAAGGATCGCGCCGTTCCCAGATCTGATCGACAAGCTTCTGCTGGGCTGCAGCCATCTGGTCGATGATTTCGGAGCGCTTGGTGCCGCGCGAGAACTTGTAAGTGTCAGGCCGCAGGCTGCCTTCCGCCGGCAGGGCAGCCGGCAGGTCGCCTTCGAGGACCGCATCATCAAGCATGCGGTCGAACATCTGTCGCACCGTCAGGCCTTCCGGGAAGGAGACGGAATAGAGGATGGACTTACCGGATTTCAGGAGCTCCATGATCTCGTTCATGGACGCATGCGCCTTGATCTCATATTCGCCGGCCTTGAGGCTCTCGCCATCAGTAAGGTGCGTGGCCGTCAGATAGCGGAAGACCCGGGCATCCGAAATGATCAGGTTGCGCTCAAGGTTTGTAGCGATTTCCGCGAGGCCTGCCCCATTGCGGACGATGAAGTTGGTGTTCGTCTGCAGCGGGCCGGGGTTCTGATACGCGGTGATGGCGTAGTAGAAGCCGATGAGACCGGCAATGCAGACGACCACGGCCATGGTCATTACGAAATTCAGGAAGAGGATGACCTGACTGCGAGCATTCCTGGAGCGCTTCGGCGGCTCGGGGACACGTTCCGGGCGCAGGGCTTCGCTCGGCGATTTCGGGATGATCGGTCCCTTCTGCGCCGGCTGGCCGTTGTCGCTGCTCTGGTTGGTCGTATCGCTCACCGGCAATCCTCTAAAACTTGGCCCCGCTTCGCTATTTCGCGAAGTAATGCGGCAAAAACAGGTTCTGCCGCGCTTCCTGACGCCGTTTGACGTTCGCCCGTGTCGTGAACCGTCTGTTACGCGACGTAGCGGCGCAGCACGAGCGATGCATTCGTGCCGCCGAATCCGAACGAGTTGGATAGCGCCACGTTAATTTCTCGCTCACGAGCCTTGTGCGGAACGAGGTCGATTGCGGTTTCCCGCTCAGGATTGTCGAGGTTGAGCGTCGGAGGGGCGACATTATCCCGAATTGCGAGGGTCGTGAAGATCGCCTCGATGGCGCCGGCAGCACCGAGCAGGTGGCCGGTCGCAGATTTGGTCGACGACATCGAGATCTTCGAGGCCGCATTGCCGACGAGGCGCTCGACGGCGCCGAGCTCGATCGTATCGGCCATGGTCGAAGTGCCGTGGGCGTTGATGTAGTCGACATCGGCAGGCGTCAGGCCCGCGCGTTTCAGCGCCATGGTCATGCAGCGGAACGCGCCATCGCCGTCTTCAGACGGAGCGGTGATGTGGAAGGCATCGCCGGAAAGGCCGTAACCAACCACTTCTGCATAGATCTTGGCGCCGCGTGCCAACGCATGGTCCAGCTCTTCGAGAACGACAATGCCGGCGCCCTCGCCCATGACGAAACCGTCGCGATCCCTGTCATAGGGGCGCGACGCTTTCTGCGGGTCGTCATTGTGCTGCGTCGACAGCGCCTTGCAGGCAGCAAAGCCGGCAAGCGAAATGCGGCTGACCGGGGATTCCGTGCCACCGGCAACCATGACATCGGCATCGCCGAGCGCAATGAGACGAGCAGCATCGCCAATGGCGTGCGCACCGGTGGAGCAGGCAGTAACAACCGAATGGTTCGGGCCGCGCAGCTTATGGCGAATGGAGACCTGGCCCGAAACAAGGTTGATCAGCCGGCCGGGAATGAAGAAAGGAGAGATACGGCGCGGGCCCTTGTCGCGCAGCGTATAGCCGGCTTCGACAATACCCTCGATGCCGCCGATGCCAGAGCCGATCAGCACGCCGGTGGCGATCTGGTCCTCATCGGTTTCCGGATGCCAGTTGGCATCCTTGAGCGCCATGTCGGCGGCAGCCATGCCGTAGATGATGAAAGGGTCTACCTTGCGCTGTTCCTTCGGCTCCATCCAATCGTCGGCATTGAACGTACCGTCAGAACCATCGCCGACGGGAATGCGGCAAGCAATCTTGGCAGGGAGATCCTCGACTTCGAATTCGGACACGAGACGGGCGCCGTTTGCCCCCGCAAGCAGGCGGGACCAGGTAACTTCCGTTCCGCATCCCAAGGGCGATACCATGCCGGTACCAGTAATGACGACCCTTCTCATCGACTGCTTTCCCCCGTCTGTTATGTTTTATGGAGAAACATGCTCAAAAGAAAAGGGCGGACTCTTGGCCCGCCCTTTCTCGAATGCACAGTATCAGGCCTGAGCCTTTTCAATAAACTTCACGGCATCGCCAACGGTCAGGATCGAGTCAGCGGCATCATCGGGGATTTCAACGCCGAATTCTTCTTCGAAAGCCATGACCAGTTCGACCGTGTCGAGCGAGTCGGCGCCCAGATCGTCGATAAAGCTGGCGCTCTCGACGACCTTGTCGGCATCGACGCCAAGATGATCAATAACAATTTTCTTTACGCGTTCTGCGATATCGCTCATGTCGGTTTCCTCGACCTTATGTCCTGATCGGAATGTCCTTCTGACACCCCTACCCTGTTTCAGCCTGCGATGCGTTCAGACATCCTCGGCAAACTCGTTTACCCGGCTTTAGAGAAGTCCCAGGCTTGCGAAAAGCCCGCCGGTCCGTCTGCTTTTTCGGGACGACTGTTGACAGTCATGGCCCGCTTAACATGCTTTAAGTCTGCCGCAAAGCCAGAAAATCAACCGTTCGTGATTGCTCAACACGCTATTGGCTTAAATCGGCGACTGCGGCAGCTAATCGTTTCAGATCATGGCCATGCCGCCGTTCACATGCAGCGTCTGACCCGTCATATAGGCGGCCTCAGCAGACGCGAGATAGGCGACGGCCGAGGCCACTTCGGCGCCGGTTCCCATGCGCTTCATGGGGATCGCACCCATGATCGCTTCCTTCTGCTTGTCGTTCAGCTTGCCGGTCATGGCGCTTTCGATGAAGCCCGGGGCGACACAGTTGACCGTCACGTTGCGCGTGGCGATTTCCTGCGCCAGCGATTTCGTGAAGCCGATCATACCGGCCTTGGAGGCGCAGTAGTTCGCCTGTCCCGGATTGCCGGTGACGCCGACGACGGAGGTGATGTTGATGATGCGGCCATAACGGCGGCGCATCATCGGATGGGTGAGTTCGCGCGTCAGGCGGAAGGTCGCCGTCAGGTTCACTTCGAGAACAGCATCCCAGTCCTCATCGCTCATGCGAACGAAGAGACCGTCCTTGGTGATGCCGGCATTATTGACGAGGATATCGACGCCTTCGAGATCGGCTTCCGCCTTCTGGCCGAGAGCCTTGACTTCGTCGCGATCCGAAAGGTTCGCCGGGAAGATCTTTACGCGATCGCCGAGTTCGTTTGCGAGAGCCTCGAGCTTTTCGACGCGAGTTCCGTGCAGGCCGACGATGGCGCCCTGCTTGTGAAGAAGGCGGGCGATTTCTTCGCCAATGCCGCCCGATGCGCCGGTGACGAGAGCCTTGCGGCCGGAAAGATCGAACATGGGAACGTTCCTTATATAAAGTGGGGCAATCAGGCCGTGAGTGCGGCAACGGCAGCGTCGATATCGGCTGGGCCGTTGACCGAGACGCCATTGATAGTCTTGTCGATGCGGCGTGCAAGACCAGTCAGCACTTTGCCGGCACCGAGTTCATAGAGCGTGGTAACGCCGTTTGCGGCAAACCATTCCACCGTTTCGCGCCAGCGAACCTGTCCAGTGACCTGCTCGACGAGAAGGGCTGCGATCTCCTCGGCATCCGTAACAGGTGCTGCGCGAACATTTGCGATAAGGGGCACGACCGGATTGGCCTTCTTCACGCCGGCGAGCGCCTCGCGCATGGCATCTGCGGCAGGTGCCATCAGTTTCGAATGGAAGGGAGCGGAGACCGGCAGCAGAATGGCCCGCTTGGCGCCCTTGTCGGTTGCAAGGCCAGCGGCCTTTTCGACGGCCGACTTCTCGCCCGATATGACGAGCTGGCCGCCGCCGTTGTCGTTGGCAATCTGACAGGAGCCGATCGCTGCAGCCTCCTCGCAGACGGCCTGCACGTCGGCATGTTCGAGGCCGATGATGGCGGCCATGGCGCCGACGCCGACAGGCACGGCAGCCTGCATGGCATTGCCGCGGATGCGCAGAAGACGGGCCGTATCTGCTATCGAGAAGGTGCCGGCGGCACAGAGGGCGGAATATTCGCCAAGAGAATGGCCGGCGACATAGGCGACCTTGGCCTTCAGATCGAGACCCCTGGCCTCGAGAACGCGGATAACGGCCAGGGAGACGGCCATCAGCGCCGGCTGGGCGTTTGCCGTCAGCGTCAGCTTATCCTCGGGACCGTTGAACATGGTGTCGGAAAGCTTTTCACCGAGCGCTTCATCGACCTCTTCGAAAACGGCGCGGGCTTCAGCAAAATTCTCGGCGAGATCCTTGCCCATGCCAACGGCCTGGCTGCCCTGGCCGGGAAAAGTGAAAGCAATGGTCATTTTTCAATCCCTCGATAGTGCCCGTCGGGCCATTTCGCCTCCAATTGACATTCTTTCTTTGAGAGTCAAGTGGCGGCAGTTTCTCTCCAAAGCCTTTCGCCCCAGCGGAAACGCTCGGTTTTTTCTCTTGCGCTTCGGCAAATCCGTCCTAGATTTGCGCGGCTCTTCCCACGCCTTTCCCTTTTTCAGACCACGCCCAGGGTTTCCGATGAAATATAATAAATTAGGCCGCACCGATATTTCCGTTTCCGAGATTTGCCTTGGCACCATGACCTGGGGCACGCAGAACAGCGAGGCAGAAGCCCACGAGCAGATGGACTACGCTGTCCAGGAAGGCATCAATTTCTTCGATACCGCCGAGCTTTATCCGACCACGCCTGTTTCGGCCGAAACACAGGGCCGCACGGAGGAGTATATCGGCAGCTGGTTCGAACGGACCGGCAAGCGCAAGGATATCGTTCTTGCCACCAAGGTTGCCGGTACCGGCCGCTCCTACCTGCGCAACGGCGAAGGCGCCGACGCCAAGAATATCCGCCTCGCGCTCGAGGCCAGCCTGAAGCGGCTGAAGACGGACTATGTCGACCTCTACCAGATCCACTGGCCGAACCGCGGCCATTTCCATTTCCGCCAGAGCTGGCACTACGATCCCTTCGGGCAGGATCGCGCCAAGGCCGTCGCCAACATGACCGATATTTTGCAGACGGTGGGCGAACTGGTGAAGGAGGGCAAGATCCGCGCCTTCGGCCTGTCCAACGAGACGACCTGGGGCATCCAGAAATATGTGAGCCTCTCCGAGCAGATGAACCTGCCGCGCGTCGCCAGCACCCAGAACGAATACAATCTTCTCTACCGGCATTTCGATCTCGACCTCGCGGAACTCTCCCATCACGAAGATGTCGGCCTCCTCGCCTATTCGCCGCTTGCCGCCGGCATTCTGAGTGGGAAATACATCAATGGCGAGAAGCCTGCGGGCACGCGCGCCGCGATCAACGGTGATCTCGGCGGCCGCCTGCAGCCGCTGCAGGAAGCGCCGACGAAGGCCTATCTCGATATCGCGGCTCGGCATGGGCTCGATCCGTCGCAGATGGCACTCGCCTTCTGCCTGACCCGTCGCTTCATGACCTCGGTCATCATCGGCGCAACCACGATGGCACAGCTGAAGACGGATATCGGATCCGTCGGCGTGAAGCTCAGCGGCGAAGTGTTGGCGGAGATCGAGAAGGTTCACCGGCAGTATCCGATGCCGCTCTGAGGGGGGCGGTATCCCCGACGTTTTGAGGGCGCGAGCAATCGCGCTCTTTTCTCATTCCGGCTGGCGGTGGCCGCTTTTCGTAGTTTATTGCCCGCTTCCCTTGCCTTTCGCGCAAAAATCCGTATAAGCGCCCCTGTTCGTTAACCCGGTCTTCTGGCTGGTGGCTGAACGGAGGGCCGGTTTGCTTCTTGCGAGCCGTTCGGAACGGAAGCGTTCCAGCCTCCCGTGTCTCCGCTCTCGACCGTCTCGGAAACGCTTTTCTTGCTTGGCGCTATCGCCTCTCAGGAGCAGTCGTTGAGGCTTAGCCGCCGAATGCCGGGTTCTGATCAACGCAAGAAAGGCAAAGCTGTCATGGCTCTTTATGAACATGTATTCCTTGCCCGACAGGATATTTCCACGCAGCAGGTTGATGCCCTCGTAGAACAGTACAAGGGTGTTATCGAAGCTAACGGTGGTAAAGTCGGGCGTATCGAAAACTGGGGCCTCAAGTCCCTCACCTACCGCATCAAGAAGAACCGTAAGGCTCACTATGCCCTGATGGACATTGATGCACCGGCAGCTGCGATCCAGGAAATGGAACGCCAGATGCGCATCAGCGAAGACGTTCTTCGCTACATGACCATCGCTGTTGAAAAGCACGAAGACGGCCCGTCTGCCATGATGCAGAAGCGCGACCGCGACGACCGTGGCCCGCGTGAAGGCGGCGACCGTGGCCCGCGCCGCGAATTCGGCGATCGTCCGCCGCGCCGTGACGGCGACTTCCAGCGTGGCCCGCGTCCTGATCGCGCTCCCCGCGAAGACCGTGCATAAGGAGAAATAAGAATGTCTGAATCTTCCTCCGCTCCGGTCCGTCGTCCGTTCCATCGTCGTCGCAAGACCTGCCCGTTCTCCGGCGCAAACGCTCCGCGCATCGACTACAAGGACGTCCGTCTCCTGCAGCGCTACATTTCCGAGCGCKGCAAGATCGTTCCGTCCCGCATCACGGCCGTTTCCCAGAAGAAGCAGCGCGAACTCGCCCAGGCGATCAAGCGTGCACGCTTCCTCGGCCTGCTGCCGTACGTCGTCGCCTAATTGACTTTCGAAGCCCCGGATCTTCGGATCCGGGGCTTCCTCCCTTCCGCGATGGGCGCGGATCGGAACCTTAAAACCCATGTTGAGGTATCTCCCGGATCGATTCAGGGAAATCCTCTAACTGCTTGATGAAGCAGGACAGCGAAGTGAAAAAACTGGACCCGAAAACGCTTGCGATCGGCGCACTCGCCGGATTGACCGCCGCCTTGCTGGTGCTTGGCGCGAGCATGCAGCCGTCGTTCAGTGCTGTGCTCTATGCTGCTTCCGCACTTCCCATCCTGCTCGTCGGCCTCGGCTGGGGCAACCTCGCCGCCATTTCCGCCGTCGTCACCGCTGCCGTGCTGGGTGCGATCGCCATTTCGCCGTCCTTCGCGCTCGTCATGACGATGGTGACGCTGCTGCCGGCCGGCTGGCTGAGCCATCTTGCAAACCTTGCGCGCCCAGCGTCCGAACTCGGCGGCCCCGACCATCTGCTTGCCTGGTATCCGCTGTCCGATATCCTTCTACATCTCTGTGGCCTGGTCACGATCGCCGTCATCGTTACCGGCATCATGATCGGTTACGGGCCTGAGATTACCGACCAGATGGTCGACATGCTGATGGCCTCGCTGCAGGAGCAGCAGCCGACTTTCGTTCCGGRCCCGGTCGCGACCGCCCAGACCAAGTCGCTCGTCGTGCTCATGCTGCCCGCGCTGCAGGGCGCCATCTGGGTGGTGATGCTGTTTGCCGCCTATTACATCGCGACGCGCATCGTCACCGCCTCCGGCAAGGGCCTGCGCCCGCGCGAGGATATCCCCTCGTCGCTGCGCATGAACCGGAATTCGATCTTCATCTTCCTCGCCGGTCTTGCCGCCACCTTCATGGGCGGAATTCCGGCGATGATCGGCGCCACGGTCGTCGGAGCCTTCGGCGCCGGCTTCCTGATGTCCGGCTTCGCCGCACTGCACTTCCGCACCCGCGGCAAGGACTGGCGCTTGCCGGCCCTCATTCTCTGCTACCTGGCATCCACCATGATGCTGCCAGCTCTTTTCATCCTCGTGCTCGGTCTTGCCGATACCCGCAAGGCGATCGCCCTGACCCCGACCAAGGATGCCGATGCCCCCAAACAAACCGATACCGAAATCTGAGAACAAGAAAGGAAAACACCATGGACGTCATTCTTCTCGAACGCATCTCCAAGCTCGGCCAGATGGGCGAAACCGTAAAGGTTCGTGACGGCTTTGCACGCAACTACCTCCTGCCGCTCGGCAAGGCACTGCGCGCCAACGCTGCCAACAAGGCCCGTTTCGAATCCGAGCGCGCAACGCTCGAAGCCCGTAACCTCGAGCGCAAGTCCGAAGCCCAGAAGGTTGCCGACGTTCTCGACGGCAAGTCCTTCATCGTCGTACGGTCCGCCGGCGAAACCGGTCAGCTCTACGGCTCCGTCGCTGCCCGCGACGTCGTCGACATTCTGGCTGCCGAAGGCTTCAATATCGCCCGCAACCAGGTTCACCTCAACACGCCGATCAAGGCGATCGGCCTGCACAAGGTCGAGCTGCAGCTCCATGCTGAAGTTGAGATCAACGTTGAGCTGAACGTTGCCCGTTCTGCTGAAGAAGCCGAACGCCAGTCCAAGGGTGAAGAACTCACCTCTGTCGACGCCATCTACGGCGTTGACGAAGACGCACTGCGTCCGGAAGACTTCTTCGATCCGGAAGCCGACGGCCTCGACGAAGACGAAGCATAATTTCTGTCTTCAGGCAGAACGAAAAGCCCGGCTCGCGCCGGGCTTTTTTGTTGTTGGAGCTTTTCCAGCCGGCAGGCTTTTTTGCTGCGTCCTCCAATCGAGGGCGCTAAAATAACAGAATGCTGGAATGACGAAGTGAGTCGCTGCAGGCACCGTGTCCCGCAAGTGACAGTCAGGATATTTCTCCTCAAGCGATCCGCCGACTGTGGAGAAATCGAACAACGTGCACAGCGCCGCCGATTTGACGGCGAGCTGAAAGTAGTTGCCGCGCGGCACTTGATTTTATTCAGTCCGCCCTGCAAATCCGGGTTTTGGAAAAGACAGTACGGATGACGATGAACGAAGCTGCACGAAAGATTGCCGCCGTTGCTCCCGCAGAGCAGCACTATCGCGAAGCGCCGAACAACATCGAGGCCGAACAGGCGCTGCTCGGCGCCATCCTGATGAACAACGACGCCTATTACCGGGTGTCTGACTTTCTGAAGCCCACGCACCTCTATGAGCCGCTTCACCGGAAGATCTTCGAGGTCGCCGGCGACATCATCCGCATGGGCAAGATCGCCAACCCGGTAACGGTCAAGACCTTCCTGCCGGCCGACGAAAAGGTCGGCGACATCACCGTCTCGCAATATCTCGCCAGCCTCGTCACGGGTGCTGTGACGATCATCAATGCCGAGGACTACGGAAGAGCAATCTACGATCTGGCGATCCGACGCGCGCTGATCACCATCGGTGAGGATGTCGTCAACATCGCCTATGACGCGCCGCTCGACATGCCGCCGCAGGCGCAGATCGAAGATACCGAACGCCGCCTGTTCGAGCTTGCCGAAAATGGTCGTTATGACGGCGGCTTCCAGGCCTTCAACGATGCCGTGGCGCTCGCGATCGACATGGCGGCTGTCGCCAAGGAACGTGACGGCGGCCTCTCCGGCATTTCCACCGGCATCCACTCGCTCGATTCCAAGATGGGCGGGTTGCAGCGCTCGGACTTGATCGTGCTTGCCGGTCGTCCGGGGATGGGCAAGACCTCGCTTGCGACCAACATCGCCTATAATATCGCGGCCGCCTACGAGGGAGAAGTGCAGTCCGACGGCAGCATGAAGGCAAAGAATGGCGGCGTCGTCGGCTTCTACTCGCTCGAAATGTCGTCCGAACAGCTCGCCACCCGTATCATCTCCGAGCAGACGGAAGTCTCCTCCTCGAAGATCCGCCGCGGCGACATCAACGATGCCGATTTCGAAAAACTTGTCGCCTGCTCGATGATGATGCAGAAAGTGCCGCTGTTCATCGACCAGACCGGTGGTATCTCGATCGCCCAGCTTTCGGCGCGTGCCCGCCGTCTCAAGCGCCAGCGCGGTCTCGACGTGCTCGTCGTCGACTACGTGCAGCTGATGACGGGCTCCGGCAAGTCGAACGAGAACCGCGTTCAGGAAATCACGCAGATCACGACTGGTCTCAAGGCGCTCGGCAAGGAACTGAACGTTCCGATCATCGCGCTGTCGCAGCTCTCGCGTGCCGTCGAAAGCCGCGAAGACAAGCGCCCGCAGCTTTCCGACCTTCGTGAATCCGGCTCCATCGAGCAGGACGCCGACGTCGTGCTCTTCGTGTTCCGCGAGGAATATTACGTGAAGAACATGGAACCGCGCGATATACACGACCCGAAATATCCGGAATGGGAAGCGCTGTTCGACAAGGTGAAGGGCACGGCCGATGTCATCATCGCCAAGCAGCGTCACGGACCGACCGGCACGGTGAAGCTCGCCTTCCAGTCGGAATTCACGCGCTTCGCCGATCTCGCCGATCCGTCCTTTACCCAGTACGAGGAACATTGACGCGGGTTTCGCGCGTCAATTCCTCAGGGCGCAAAACCTCCGCGCAATTTTGCTGATTTGCTTCAGAGCCCTGCAGCACGAAGAAGCGCTGCCGTTGCCACACCGACGACGACACTTGCCAGCATTGGCAGGCGGCTCGCGGCGACTGCGGTCGCCACACAGGCCAGCGTCTCCGCCCAACCGGTCGCAAATGCGGTTGGGGCAATGACGGCCATCAGCACTGCCGGCGGAATGGCTTCGATTGCCGTTCTCCTGTTCTCGTTGATCTCGACGTAGCGGATCAATACGAGACCACTGATGCGGGTGAAGATCGTGGCGGCAGCCATGGCAAGGATGGCAAGCAGAGTGTTGGGATCGAGCGTCATGCTGCCTGCTCCCGCGCCCTGCCTCTCCAGAGAGCCATGGCCAGCCCCGCCAGCGCGCCGGCTGCGATGTACCAGACGCCTGGCACGAAATGATGGACGGCGACGGCCGCAATCCCGCTTGCCGCGAGAACGGCACCGGTTTCCCGCCCCTTCCAGAAGCCCATGACCAGCACGATGAAGACAGCCGGAAAGGCGAAGTCGAGACCGATGACGGCGGGATCGCCGAGAAAGGCGCCGAGCAGCGCACCTGCAAGCGACGAGCCGACCCAGGTGAGGTAGAAGGGCGTAACGATGCCGGCATACCAGGCGGGTGTAAGCCGTGTCGTCCCGGCGCGGAATTCCGCCATGGCCCAGAGCTCATCGGCGAGAAACAGCATGGCGATATAGCGTTTGATACCGGAGAAGCACTGCATCTTCGTGCCGATCGAGGCGCCCATCAGCACGTGGCGGATATTGACGAGCAGGGCCGCGAAGCCGACGCCGATCCAGCTCGCCGGATGCGTCCAGATATCCATCGCCACGAACTGCGAGCCGCCGGCAAAGACGAGCGCGCTCATCAGCGTCGTTTCCAGGGCCGAAAGCCCCTTGGTGGCCGAGACCGCGCCGAAGACGAGGCCGATCGGCAATACAGCGACGATCAACGGAAAAATGGCACGCATTCCGCCCAGGAATTCGCGGACAGGATTTTTGCCGGCTGGCCCGGTCTGTTGCAACATTGGCAACCTCCACATCAAGATGGCGGAGAGGTAGCCGAGGCAGTCGCGTGCTGTATTGAACGAAAGTGATCAACCGACTCGAAACTGGCCGGGGGTCACCCCGGTGCGGGATTTGAAATGGCGCGTGAAATGCGCCTGATCGGCAAAGCCGCATTGGACCGCGACATCGGCCGGCATGCGGCCCTCCCTCAGCAATCGCCGGGCGACGAGGACACGCCGGTCGGTCAGGAAGGCGTGCGGGGTGATGTGATATTCCCGGCGGAAGGCGCGGATCAGATGGGCGCGGCTGAGGCCCGCCACCGTCGCCAGTTCCTCGAGGCCGACATCGCTGTCGAAATTCTCGATCAGGTAATCGCGAGCACGGGCGACAGCGCTCCGCTCCTTGGTATCGACCGGCAAGACGATCGTGCTGCCATAACGCGCGAAGATCGCCGCCAGCACCGAGAACATGCTTTCATCGGATTCCAGCGCGCCAGCGCCGCTTTCAAGCGTGCGGTGCGCAGTGTGGAAGGCTCTGGCAAACTGCGGATCGCGCGGCAGTGCCCTGGCAAAGGACGGCGTCGCGTTGAAGGCCTTGCCGGTGACATCCTCCAGAATATCGATGAACAGTTTCGTATCCGGGTAGATCATACGGTAGCGATAGCCCTCACCGCCCGGAGCGCCGTCGTGCACGACACCAGGATCGATCAGATAGAGGTCTCCTGGTCCGGTTTCTTCCCGCCTTCCGCTCAGTGTCGCGATCTGGCTGCCGCTTTCGATCGCGCCGATGCTGAAGGTGTCATGGGCGTGCGGCGCGTATTCATGCGTGAGAAAACTGGCGCTCAGGCATTCCATGTCGCGAAAACGGCTATCCCGCCAGAAGCGGGCCGATTCCACCTTGGCAAGCGGCATGGCATCTGCCGCCTCTTTTTGCGATACGTTCTGCATCCGGTCAGATTAGCGCGCGCCCGGCCGTCCGTCTTGAACAAAAGTGATCGCATGTGGGAAAGGCTGCTATGTGACTGCGCGTGCTTTCTCTTTGCCACAATGGTCTCTAGAGTATTGGCAGCATTTTCCCTTCCCTTTCAGTGCGGCGATTCATGACAGATTTTTCCATCCCCTTCGAAGACGACGACCTTTTCGCCTCCGCCGGCCTGCGGCTGACCGTCGACCTGACGGCGCTGACGGACAACTGGCGGGACATGGCGCGACGCTCCGGGAAGGCCCGCGCGGCCGCCGTCGTCAAGGCGGATGCCTATGGGATGGGGATCGAGGATGCCGGCGAAGCGCTCTATCTTGCCGGCGCACGGGATTTCTTCGTGGCGACCGTCGATGAAGGTGTGACGCTGCGCATGTTTGCGCCTGAGGCACGCATCTTCGTGCTGGCAGGCATATGGCCCGGCACCGAGCGGCGCTTCTTCGAAAACGATCTGGTGCCGATCATCTCCTCGGAAGAGCAGCTTGCATTCTGGATGGCGGTGCTTGCAGATTACGGCGACTATCCTTGCGCCCTGCATGTCGACACCGGGTTCAACCGCCTCGGACTGACGCTGGATGAAGCGCTCGCTCTTGCGGATGATGTATCGCGGCCGGCGAGTTTTGCGCCCGTTCTCGTCATGAGCCATCTTGCCTGCGGCGACGATCATTCCTCGGCAATGAACAGGCAGCAGCTTGAATCATTCCGCAAGGTTAGCGCCGCCTATGAAGGTATCGATTCAAGTCTTGCGGCGTCCGGCGGCATCCTGCTCGGCAGCGACTATCACTTCGATCTCACGCGGCCGGGCATTGCGCTCTATGGCGGGCAGGCCGTCAACGGCATGGCGAACGCGATGCGTCCGGTGGCGACCGCCGAGGCGCGCATCATCCAGGTCCGTAGCGTCAAGGCCGGTGAATCCGTCAGCTACGGGCAGACGCTGCAGCTGACGCGCGACAGCCGGCTCGCCGTTGCTGCGGCGGGTTATGCCGACGGCTACATGCGCAGCCAGTCGAGCGGCGGCGTGCCGTTGCGCCAGGCAGTGCCGCAGGGCGGACAGGGCTTCATTGCCGGTCACAAGGTACCTGTCGCCGGCCGCATCACCATGGATCAGACGATCTTCGACGTGACCGACCTCCCGGAAAATGCGGTTCGCGCCGGCGACTATATCGAGCTCTTCGGCAAGAACATGCTCGTGGACGACGCGGCCAAGGCTGCCGGTACGATCGGTTACGAGATGCTGACCAGCATCGGCCTGCGCCACGAGCGCAAGTACGAGATGGACGAGGAATAGTCCTTAGCGTGTTGTGAGCGCGAGGCGCACGCCGAGCGCCACGAACAGCGCACCAAGGCCGCGATCCAGCCACAGGCCTATCCTGGCATTGCGCTTGAAGAGATCAGCAAGCCGCCCTCCCGCAAGGATCAGCGGCGGCTCGATGAAAAAGGCGACCACAATGATCAGGCCGCCGTGAACGGCAAGCTGCAGCCATGCCGGGCCTGCGCCCTCCACGACGAATTGGGGCAGGAAAGCGAGGAAGAAGATCGCCACTTTCGGATTGAGCAGCGAGACCAGTACGCCCTGGCGATAGATGCGCCGCCAGCCGAGCGTCTCGCCCGCTGCACGCACGAAGCCGCCCTCACCTTTCGAGCGCAGCGCCTGGATACCGAGCCAGACGAGATAGACCGCGCCCACCCATTTGACGGTGGAGAAGGCGATTGCCGAGGCGGCAAGGATCGCCGACAGGCCGAAAGCGGCAAGAAGCACGTGGATGCAGGCGCCTGTCCAGATGCCGAAGACGGCAGAGAAGCCGGCGCGCGTGCCGCTCTTCATCGTATGGCCGAGGATGAAGGCCATGTCCGGGCCGGGCGAGATGTTTAGAAGGACCGCCGCAGTCAAAAAACCGATCCAGTGAGCGAGCGAATAATCGAGCATGGCCTATCCCTTGAGAGCCTGCCCATGCTGCCAGCCCGGCCACTGATAGGAAAATCATTAGTTTTGATCGGTGCAGGAAGCCATTATCTAGGGCGAAACCGATTCGGCCGCCCAGGCGGCTCTACGTGAAAGCAGTCATTGATGGCCAAGGCCAGAACACAATTCATATGCCAGAGCTGCGGTGCGGTGCATAACCGCTGGGCCGGCAAATGCGACAATTGCGGCGAGTGGAACACCATCGTCGAGGAAGACCCGATGGGCGGCATCGGCGGCGGACCGGCCAAGACGCCGAAGAAGGGCCGGCCGGTGGCACTGACCGCCCTGTCCGGCGAGATCGAGGAAGCGCCGCGCATCCATACCGGCATCTCCGAGCTCGACCGCGTCACGGGCGGCGGCTTCGTGCGCGGCTCGGCCGTGCTCGTCGGCGGCGATCCCGGCATCGGCAAATCGACGCTGCTGATGCAAGGGGCGGCCGCCCTTTCCCGGCGCGGGCACAAGATCATCTACGTTTCGGGCGAAGAGGCTGTGGCGCAGGTGCGACTGCGCGCCCAGCGACTGAATGCGGCCGACACGGATGTGATGCTGGCGGCAGAGACCAATGTCGAAGACATTCTGGCAACACTGGCCGAGGGCAAGCGCGCCGATCTCGTCATCATCGACTCCATCCAGACGCTCTGGAGCGAGCTCGCCGAATCCGCGCCGGGTACGGTCACGCAGGTGCGCACCGGTGTGCAGTCGATGATCCGTTTTGCCAAGCAGACGGGCGCGGCCATGGTGCTCGTCGGCCATGTGACCAAGGACGGCCAGATCGCCGGCCCGCGCGTGGTCGAGCACATGGTCGATGCCGTGCTCTATTTCGAGGGTGACCGCGGCCATCACTATCGCATCCTGCGCACGGTCAAGAACCGCTTCGGGCCGACCGATGAAATCGGCGTCTTCGAAATGTCGGACAAGGGTCTGCGCGAAGTCGCCAACCCCTCCGAACTCTTCCTCGGCGAGCGCAACGAGAAATCGCCGGGTGCTGCCGTCTTTGCCGGCATGGAAGGCACGCGGCCCGTTCTCGTCGAAGTGCAGGCGCTGGTGGCGCCGACATCGCTCGGCACGCCGCGGCGCGCAGTCGTCGGCTGGGACTCGGCTCGCCTGTCGATGATCCTTGCGGTTCTGGAGGCCCATTGCGGCGTTCGCCTCGGCCAGCATGACGTCTATCTCAACATCGCCGGCGGCTTCCGCATCTCCGAGCCTGCCGCCGATCTTGCCGTCGCATCGGCCCTTGTTTCCTCGCTGGCCGGTATTGCCCTTCCGGCCGATTGCGTCTATTTCGGCGAAGTCAGTCTGTCGGGCGCCGTCCGGCCGGTTGCGCAAACAGCCCAGCGCCTTAAAGAAGCCGAAAAGCTGGGATTTTCGGCTGCTCTGCTGCCATCCGGTTCCGCCGAACTGCCCAAGAGCGGCGGCCGCTGGAGCGAGATCGAGAGCCTGCCGGATCTGGTCGCGCGCATAGCCGGCTCGAAAGGGGCGTTGCAGCGTGTGGAAGAAGACGTTTGATCCTTCATCACTGATAGCGGGGATGCTATAGGATCAGCCAAACAAGGCGCGACGCGGCCCGCAAGGCGGCAGTCTGGAGTGGAATTTACATGCCCATTACGATTTTCGACGGTATTGTCATCGGCGTCGTGCTTTTCTCCGCCGTATTGGCAATGGTCCGCGGCTTCTCGCGTGAGATCCTCTCGATCGCGAGCTGGGGCGGCTCTGCAGCCGCCGCCTACTATCTCTATCCGCATCTCGTGCCGTATGCGAAGAAATATACCGACGATGACCGTATCGCCATCGTCGGCTCGGCCGCCGTCGTCTTCCTGATCGCGCTGATCATCATCTCCTTCATCACCATGAAGATCGCCGATTTCATCATCGACAGCCGCATCGGCGCGCTTGACCGCACTTTGGGCTTCCTCTTCGGTGCTGCGCGCGGCATACTTCTGCTCGTCGTCGCCGTCGCCTTCTGGAACTGGCTGGTCGATGCCGATCACCGCCCAGCCTGGGTCAACAATGCCAAATCGAAGCCATTCCTGGATTCTCTCGTCGTTCGCCTGCAGGCGGTCCTGCCGGATGAATTCGCCCAGATGATCCAGAAGAGCATTACCGAGAAGCTTGGTGGCGCGCGCACGACGGAAGAAAATGCGCCGGCCAACGATCAGGCTCCGGCGGAAGACGCAGCACCCGCGCCTAACAATGGCGCACAGCAGCCATCTAATTGACGCAGTGTTCACGCGCTTGACCCGCGGCCTGGCAATTGCCATTTGAGCGGGACGTAAGACCAAAGGTCCGGCCGGGCATTCCGCTCTGCCGGGCCTCAACCGTTTCAGAGCCGGCGAGCGGGCTTTGAGGAAGTGTCGTTCAGCATGAATTTATCGGAAAGCTGCAAGATTTCCGGTATCATGCTACTGGACAAGCCGATCCATTCTTGTGAGAGCAGAGGCCCGCAGAAATGAACCAGTCCCATTCCTTCCCGATTGACGATCCGCTCGACGGAGACACGCTGCATGAAGAATGCGGCGTTTTCGGAATTCTGGGACATGACGATGCTGCGGCGCTGACGGCGCTCGGTCTCCACGCCCTGCAGCATCGAGGGCAGGAAGCGGCCGGTATCGTCTCTTTCGACGGCAAGCGCTTCCATCAGGAACGCCATATGGGCCTCGTCGGCGACCATTATACCAATCCGATGACACTCGCCCGCCTGCCCGGCAGCATGTCGATCGGCCATACGCGCTACTCCACGACAGGCGAAGTGGCGATGCGCAATGTGCAGCCGCTCTTTGCCGAACTGGAAGAAGGCGGTATCGCCATTGCCCATAACGGCAATTTTACCAACGGCCTGACGCTGCGCCGGCAGATCATCGCGACCGGCGCCATCTGTCAGTCAACGTCGGATACCGAGGTCGTTCTCCACCTCATCGCGCGATCCCGCCACACGTCCACGGCCGATCGCTTCATCGATGCTATCCGTCAGATGGAAGGCGGCTATTCGATGCTCGCAATGACGCGCRCGAAGCTGATCGCCGCGCGCGACCCCACCGGCATCCGCCCACTCGTCATGGGCGAACTCGATGGCAAGCCGATCTTCTGCTCGGAAACCTGCGCACTCGACATTATCGGTGCCAAGTTCATCCGCGACGTGGAAAATGGCGAAGTCGTCATCTGCGAAATCCAGCCCGACGGCTCGATCAGCATCGATGCCCGCAAGCCGAGCAAGCAGCAGCCGGAGCGCCTCTGCCTGTTCGAATATGTCTATTTCGCACGTCCGGATTCAGTCGTTGGCGGGCGCAACGTCTATACGACGCGCAAGAACATGGGCATGAACCTTGCCAAGGAAGCCCATGTCGATGCCGACGTCATCGTGCCGGTTCCCGATGGCGGCACACCCGCGGCGCTCGGCTACGCACAGGCCAGCGGCATTCCCTTCGAATACGGTATCATCCGCAACCACTATGTGGGCCGCACCTTCATCGAGCCGACGCAGCAGATCCGCGCCTTCGGCGTGAAGCTGAAGCACTCCGCCAACCGGGCGATGATCGAAGGCAAGCGCGTGGTGCTGGTCGACGATTCCATCGTACGCGGCACGACTTCGCTGAAGATCGTGCAGATGATCCGCGAGGCGGGCGCGAAGGAAGTGCACATCCGCGTCGCCAGCCCGATGATCTTCTTCCCGGATTTTTACGGCATCGACACGCCCGACGCCGACAAGCTGCTCGCAAACCAGTATGCCGATGTCGAAGCCATGGCGAAATATATCGGTGCGGATTCGCTCGCCTTCCTGTCGATCAACGGCCTCTATCGCGCCGTCGGCGGCGAGGATCGCAACCCGGCCCGCCCGCAGTTCACCGACCATTATTTCACCGGTGACTATCCGACCCGGCTGCTCGACAAGAATGGCGAGTCCATGGGCAACAAGATTTCCGTGCTTGCCAGCAACGGCTGAGCCGCTTCCGCTTTGACTTTCCTATCAGGGGCGCTTATTGCGCCCCTTACCTTTTCAAGCACATCCGGGACCGAGGCAGATGAACATCAATCTCGAAGGCAAGATCGCGCTGGTCACAGGCGCATCGCGCGGCATCGGCTATTTCACCGCCCTCGAACTCGCCAAGGCCGGCGCGCATGTGATTGCCTGCGCCCGCACCGTCGGCGGCCTGGAAGAGCTTGATGATGCCATCAAGGCGGTGGGCGGCTCAGCGACGCTCGTTCCCTTCGATCTCGCCGATATGGAAGCAATCGATCGTCTCGGCGGCTCGATCTTCGAGCGCTGGGGCAAACTCGACGTTCTCGTTGCCAATGCCGGCGTGCTCGGCGTCATCTCGCCGATCGGCCATATCGAGGCGAAGGTCTTCGAGAGGGTCATGAACATCAATGTGAATGCCACCTGGCGGCTGATCCGCTCGGTCGATCCGCTGCTGACGCACTCGGATGCCGGCCGCGCGGTCATCATGTCGTCGGGCGCGGCCCACAAGTGCCGACCCTTCTGGAGCGCCTATTCCGCCTCCAAGGCAGCCGTCGAGGCGCTTGCCCGCACCTGGGCCGGCGAGACGCAATCGACGCCGCTGCGCATCACCAGCGTCGATCCGGGCGCTACGCGCACCGCCATGCGCGCGCAGGCAGTACCGGGCGAAGACCCGATGAGCCTGCCGCATCCGTCCGAAGTGGCGAAGGCGATCCTGCCACTGCTCGGCCCCGGCGTGACCGAGACGGGCAAGCTGTTCATCGTGCGCGAGAAGAAGCTGGTCGATTACCAGCTGCCGGGATGATCCGGTGATCGAGAGGGAGATTTGGAGCAGCGAGGATTTTGATGTGATGGGCTGGCACGATTGCCGCCTCTACTCGATCTCGCTTCCAAATGAGAACTTCGAGTTCAAAATCGATATCGACTATATCTTCAAATGGGAAAGACGAGGCGATCTCTTCGCCGGCTTCTGGGTGTCGGAATGCGACCTCAGCTTTCACAATGTTTCCGACTTGAAAATTGCAATCGAGCCCGAGAATACTATTCCAACAATCATATCGGACGTCACGCGCAAAAACATGCGCCCGACTCCGAGCGGCGAACTATTCGTCTGGGATTACGAGATCGAGTTGGACAAGGGTGCAATCTGCTTTTCGGCAACCGGCTTCACTCAGAAATTGCGTTCTCAACCGATCTTCTCCGAGACGCAGGATCTCAACAATCGATAGCGGCTTCACCGTGATGCGGGGTCGAATTCGCTGTTTCAGATCGCTTTATTCTCCTTGACCAAACTCCGATCCCGCGCCATAAAACGCGTCATGAAAACGGTTACCTGCATTATTTGCCGGAAGATTATTCGCTAGCCCAAAGCTGGCCTGGCCGTTTTCGTCTCCCAAATGTCCAAGATGCGAAACGCCCCGGCCTGCCGGTGGTGGTATTTTTCTGCATATGCATTTTAGGAGAGTGGAATGGGCGGCACGCCGGAACTGAAGCTGTACAATACGCTGACGCGGGAAAAATCGGTGTTTGCCCCGATCGATGCCGAAAACGTCCGCATGTATGTGTGCGGCCCGACGGTCTATGATTTCGCCCATATCGGCAATGCCCGGCCGGTCATCGTCTTCGACGTGCTGTTCCGCCTGCTGCGCCATGTCTATGGCGAAAACCACGTCACCTATGCGCGCAACATCACCGATGTCGATGACAAGATCAATGCGCGGGCGCTGCGCGATTATCCGGGCCTGCCGCTCAATGCGGCGATCCGGGCAGTGACGGAGAAGACCGAGAAGCAGTTTCTCGGCGATGCCTTGGCACTCGGCTCGCTCGAGCCGACTGTGCAGCCACGCGCGACCGACAATATCGCCCAGATGATCGAGATCATCGAGCGGCTGATTGCGCGTGGCCATGCCTACCAGGCCTCAGGCGAAGTGCTGTTCGATACGAAGTCGATGGCCGATTACGGCCAGCTTTCGAAACGCAATCTCGATGAGCAGCAGGCGGGCGCCCGCGTCGCCGTCGATGCGCACAAGAAGAGCCCCGGCGACTTCGTGCTCTGGAAACTGTCGGACGAAAACGAACCCGGCTGGGAGAGCCCCTGGGGCCGCGGCCGACCGGGCTGGCACATCGAGTGCTCGGCCATGAGYGGGCGCTATCTCGGCGATGTCTTCGATATCCATGGCGGCGGGCTCGACCTGATCTTCCCGCACCATGAGAACGAGATCGCTCAGTCGCGTTGCGCCCATGGCACCAACGTGATGGCGAATGTCTGGATGCATAACGGCTTCCTGCAGGTCGAAGGCCGCAAGATGTCGAAATCCGAAGGCAATTTCGTCACCATCTACGAACTTCTGCACACAGAGACATTCGCCGGCCGGCAATGGCCGGGCGAAGTGCTGCGCCTTGCGATGCTGATGACGCATTACCGCGAACCGATCGATTTCTCCGTCAAGCGACTGGAGGAAGCCGAGCGGCTGCTCGCCAAATGGCCGGCCGCAGAACCCGGCAATGCCAAGCCGGACGAAACGGTGCTGAATGCGCTCGCCGACGACCTCAACACGGTCGCCGCCGTCCAGGCGCTGCATGCGCTTGCCCAATCCGGCGATCCCGCCGTCTTTGCAGCCAGTGCCGCCCTGCTCGGCGTGCTGCCGAAGAAGACGGAGATCGACGAGGCCGTGGCGGCGGAAATCGATACGCGCGTCAAGGCGCGGCTCGAGCTCTTGAAGGCGAAGAATTTCGCCGAGGCCGACAAGATCCGCGACACGCTTGCTGCCGAAGGCATCCAGCTCAAGGACGGCAAGGATCCGGCAACGGGCGAGCGGGTGACGACGTGGGAGGTGAAGAAATGAACACCTATACCGGCGGATGCCAATGTGGCGCGATCCGTTTCCGGGCGCGGGGCACGCCGCCGGATTCGTCGATCTGTCACTGCCGCATGTGCCAGAAGGCGTTCGGCGCCTACTACGCACCGCTGGTCTCCGTACGCGGAATGGAATTCGAATGGACCAGAGGCCAGCGCAAGACCTTCCGGTCCTCGAATTTCGTCAACCGCGGCTTCTGCGGCGATTGCGGCACGCCGCTGACCTATGAGGCGCCCGACGGCATGGCGGTTGCGGCCGGCGCGTTCGATGATCCGTCGTTGCTGCCGCCGACCATTCAGTGGGGGGTGGAAGGCAAGATCGGTTTCGTCGATCACCTGCACGAACTGCCGGCAGAACGAACCGAGGCAGATCTCGCTGCCGGTTCCTTCCTCCATCAGATCGTGTCCTATCAGCACCCCGACCGTGATACGCCGGTCTGGCCGCCGGAGGATCACGCGTGACGGCAAAGGCTGAACAGAGCGGTGGATGCCAATGCGGCGCGGTTCGCTACAAGGCAAATGGCGAGCTCGGCTACCCACATGTCTGCCATTGCCGCATGTGCCAGAAGGCGGCCGGCAATTATTTCCTGCCGCTTGCAGGGGTGATGCGGGTCGATTTCGAGCTCACGCGTGGCGAGCCGAAATGGTTCCACTCCTCCGGCCTCGTGCGGCGCGGCTTCTGCGGCGATTGCGGTACGCCGCTTTTCTACGACATTCCCGATGCCGACTTCATCAACATCACGCTCGGCTCGCTCGATGATCCGCAAGCTGTAAAGCCGGTCATGCAATCCAATCTCGACAGCAAAATGGTCTGGTTTCATGCGCTCGACGGCTTGCCCGTCGAACCGGAACCGGAAACAACCGATCGCGAGGACGGGATTGCGGCTAGCAATCATCAGCATCCCGACCACGATACATCCCAATGGCCTTCAGGAGCTCATCCATGACCGAGACGACGAGAACAGGCGGCTGCCAGTGCGGCGCCGTACGCTTCCGCATAACAGGCAAGCTCGGACGTCCGTCCATCTGCCATTGCCGCATGTGCCAGAAGCAGTTCGGCGGCTTCTTTTCCGCTCTGGTGACGGCGCCGGAAGAGGGCATGGAGTGGTCGCGCGGTGAACCGACCTATTTCCAGTCCTCGGTCAATATCGAGCGCGGCTTCTGCAGCGATTGCGGCACGCCGATGACCTATCGTCATCCTGGCGGGCTGGAGCTTGCGATCGGCACATTCGACGACCGCAGCGATCTCGCCCCGCAGATCCAGGTCAATTACGATGCCCGCCTGCCCTGGGTCGAGACGATCTTCGACGCGCCCGTGCACAAGGATCCGGATTTTTACGCCCGGCAGGAGGCGATCATCTCCTTCCAGCATCCCGACCACGATACCGCTGTCTGGCCCGCAAAAGGCGTGAAGATATGACTGGAGCGATGCGCACACTCTATCCGGAAATCGAACCCTATGCTTCCGGCCATCTCGATGTCGGCGACGGCCATGTGATCTATTGGGAGCGCTGCGGCAAGCCGGGCGCCAAGCCGGCGGTCTTCCTGCATGGCGGTCCGGGCGGAGGCATTTCACCCACCCATCGCCGTCTGTTCGATCCTGATCTTTATGACGTGCTGTTGTTCGACCAGCGCGGCTGCGGCAAGTCGACCCCACATGCAAGCCTCGAGGCCAACACGACCTGGCATCTCGTTGCCGATATCGAGCGGCTGCGCGAGATGGCGGGCATCGACAAATGGCAGGTCTTCGGCGGCTCCTGGGGCTCGACACTGGCGCTCGCCTATGCCGAGAAACATCCGGATCGCGTTTCCGAACTCGTCGTGCGCGGCATCTACACGCTGACGCGGGCCGAACTCGACTGGTACTATCAGTTCGGTGTCTCCGAGATGTTCCCGGACAAGTGGGAGCGCTTTGTCGCTCCTATCCCGCCTGAAGAACGCCATGAGATGATGCTCGCCTATAACCGGCGCCTCACCGGTGCGGACCGGGCGGTGGCTCTGAAGGCGGCCCAGGCCTGGAGCATCTGGGAGGGCGAGACGATCACGCTGCTGCCGGAGAAATCGACCAGCGGCAAATTCGAAGAAGCCGAGTTCGCCTATGCCTTTGCGCGCATCGAAAACCATTTCTTCGTCCATGCCGGGTGGATGGATGAGGGCCAGCTGCTGCGCGATGCCTACAAGCTGAAGGATATCCCCGGCGTCATCGTCCACGGGCGTTACGACATGCCCTGCCCTGCCAAATATGCCTGGCTGCTGCACAAGGCATGGCCAAAGGCCGAGTTCCACCTGATCGAAGGCGCCGGGCATGCCTTTTCGGAACCCGGCATTCTCGAGCAGCTGATCCGGGCAACGGACCGGTTCGCAGGCAAACAATAAGGCCGCAAGCGGCGACAGGAAACACCACTATGGCACGCGAAAGAATCTACCTCTTCGACACGACGCTTCGGGACGGGCAGCAGACGCCCGGCATCGACTTTTCCGTCGAGGACAAGATTGCGATTGCAAGCATGCTGGACGAGTTCGGGCTCGACTATGTCGAGGGCGGTTATCCCGGGGCAAACCCGACCGATACTGCCTTCTTCGCCGAAAAGCGTACGAGCCAGGCCTCCTTCGTCGCCTTCGGAATGACGAAGCGGCCGGGTGTTTCCGTCTCCAACGATCCGGGGATAGCCGGGCTCCTGCAGGCGCGCAGCGACGCGGTCTGTTTTGTCGCGAAGAGCTGGGATTATCACGTGCAGGTGGCGCTTGGCTGCACCAACGAGGAAAATCTCGAATCCATTGCCGAGAGCGTCAAGGCCGTCGTTGCCGCCGGCAAGGAGGCGATGGTCGACTGCGAGCATTTCTTCGATGGCTACAAGGCCAATCCGGAATATGCGCTCGCCTGTGCGAAGACCGCCTATGAGAACGGCGCGCGTTGGGTGGTGCTCTGCGACACCAATGGCGGCACGCAGCCGCCGGAAGTGCGCGCAATCGTCGAGGCGGTGATCGCCTTCGGCGTGCCGGGGCACTGTCTCGGTATCCATGCGCATAACGATACCGGCCAGGCCGTTGCCAATTCGCTTGCTGCCGTCGAGGCCGGTGTCCGCCAGATCCAGGGCACGCTGAACGGCATCGGCGAACGCTGCGGCAATGCCAATCTGGTGACGCTGATCCCGACGCTGGCGCTGAAGAGCGCTTACAATACGCGTTTCGAAACCGCGATCGACGCCGAGCGGCTGACCAACCTCACTCGCCTGTCGCATGCCTTCGACGAGTTGCTCAACCGCTCGCCGGATCATCAGATGCCCTATGTCGGCGCCTCCGCCTTCGCGACGAAGGCCGGCATCCATGCCTCGGCGCTGCTGAAGGACCCGCGCACATACGAACACGTGCCGCCGGAAAGTGTCGGCAACTTCCGCAAGGTCATGGTCTCGGATCAGGGCGGCAAGGCGAATTTCATCAATGCGCTGAGGCGGCGCGGCATCGACGTCGCAAAGGACGATCCGAAGCTCGATCTCCTGATTTCGATCGTCAAGGAGCGCGAGGCTTCCGGCTATGCCTACGAGGGCGCCGATGCGAGCTTCGAGCTTCTGGCGCGGCGCACCATGGGCACAATCCCGGATTTTTTCACGATCGAAGGCTTCCGGGTGATGATCGAACGGCGCTTCGATTCCCACGGGCGCATAAAGATCGTCTCCGAAGCCGTCGTGAAAATCGCCATCGATGGCCAGACGCTGATGTCGGTGGCGGAAGCGGAAGGCCCGGTCAATGCGCTCGACCTCGCGCTGCGCAAGGATTTCGGCAAATATCAGCATGAGATCGACGATCTGGTGCTCGCCGATTTCAAGGTGCGTATCCTCAATGGCGGCACCGAGGCCATCACCCGCGTTCTGATTGAATCGACCGATTCCAGCGGTGTGCGCTGGTGGACGGTCGGCGTTTCCGAAAACATCATCGACGCCTCGTTCCAGGCATTGATGGACTCGGTCATCTACAAGCTGATGAAGAACCGGCAACTTGCCGGCAAGATCGCTGCCGAGTGAGCTGGAGCATTCCAGCAAAACTGTGCTGCGGTTTGCGCCCGGAATTGCTTGAAAACAAGGAGATAGAGCATTTCCGTCTCTCGAACGAAAACGGAAATGCTCTACAGGAGGCCCCAGTCCTCCTCCGAATACCATTCGTCCTCCTGCTTCGGCACCTTCCAGCGCAGCCGTGTGACCTTCTCCATACCGCCATGCCGGAAGGTGGATTCCAGTGCCTTATAGGTCTCGATCGTCCCTGATGCGGCATGGCCCCAGACGAAGACGGTAGGACTGAGGTAGCGGGCGCTGTATTCCGTGGCCGTGCGCCTGATCAGGAAGAAGCCGCCGCGGGCACTGCGCGGCCGCAGATTGTCGTTGCCGTCGCGGGAGGGAGCAGAGAGCGGAAAGATCAGCCGGCCGCCGACTGAGAGATTGCCGATCCAAGGATCGGCAGGCCGGTGGGTCGCGAAATTGACGTAGATCGCATCGGCAGACGATTTCGGCCATTCCAGGCCGTTGCCGCAGACAAGCTCGACATTGCCATAGGGCGCCAGATTGACGCTCGCGCGAGCGGCGAGCTCCCTGTCGTATTCGATCGCCGTGACATGGCCGTCGCTGCCGACCAGATGCGACAGCATGGCGGTGTAGTAACCGCCGCCGGCACCGATGTGGCAGGCCGTTTCCCCCGGCTGCGGCGCAAGCCAGTGGAGACCGAGCGCATGTAGCGAGGGGCTGCCATTGTTGACCTGCCGTTCTTCCTGTAGCGCGATGAGGACATCCTGATAGAGGATGACGGGATCGGTTGACGGCATGTCCTGATAGCCAATTCCATTCGCCATGCGCCACGGCGGCGGGTCCAGGAAATCTTCTCTCGGCACTGTGGCAAAGATCTGCCTTAGCCGCTCGTCGTCAGCGACCCCCATCTTTGCCAGCATCTGGGCGGCATAGGCTTGCCGGCAGACCGCCAGGTCAGTTTCGTCCATGCTTGCCTCTTTTCGCGGCCCTGCAGGTGCTGTTCCATTCAACGAAATGAATTGGCCTATTCACGCCGCTTAAGCTAATGCGGATCAGAAACAGAACAAAGATGGAAACACCCGATGTCTGCCGATGCAAGCGCCCCCTTGATCAAGAACGAAGACAGTCCACGCGGCTTTGCCTTCGCGCTGACGGCCTATCTTCTTTGGGGCTTTCTGCCGATCTACATGAAGGCGGTCGCGCATATTTCGCCTGCCGAAGTCATTGCCCATCGTATCGTGTGGTCGCTGCCGCTTGCCGGTATCGTGCTTCTGGTGCTCGGACGCACGCAGGATATCAAGGTCGCGCTGCGCTCTCCACGCATGCTCGCCATGGCCATGATGACTGCGGCACTGATCACCGTGAACTGGGGCACCTATGTCTGGGCGATCGGCGCCGGCCATTCGCTCGATGCGGCCATGGGCTATTTTATCAATCCGCTCTTCAGCATCTTCCTCGGCGCCGTGCTCCTGAAAGAAAAACTGCAGCCGTTGCAGATTGCTGCGATCTGCCTTGCCGGCCTTGCGGTCGTCGTGCTCGCCTTCGACAGCGGCGGCATTCCCTGGGTGGCGCTGACGCTGGCGTTCAGCTGGGGCTTCTATGCCCTGTTTCGCAAGACGCTGCCGCTTGGGCCGAACCAGGGCTTCTTCCTGGAAGTGCTGATCCTCAGCCTGCCCGCCCTGCTCTACATCCTCTACCTGGAATTCGTCAGCGGCGAAGGGCACTTCTACCGCACCGGCTTTAGCGATACCGCCTTGCTGCTTGGCTGCGGACTGATCACCGCCGTACCCCTGATGATCTACGCCAATGGCGCCAAGCTGCTCCGGCTCTCGACCATCGGCATCATGCAGTATATCGCGCCGACGATGATCTTCCTCATCGCCGTCTTCGTCTTTCACGAAGAGATGGATACGGCGCGGATGATTGCCTTCCCACTGATCTGGGCCGGCCTGTTCCTCTACAGCTGGTCGATGTTGACGACGACGCGCGGACGTTAGAGCCGCGCCCGTTTTCACGCAATTCCGGCCACCGAAGCGTTGCGCAACGTGCGGCTGGAATTGCTTGAGAGACTACATTTTCGAAATCACGTCGTCCTCGCCGTCACGGTCGGCGGCAAGCTCTGCCGCCTGCGCCATGATGGCCGGGATGATGCCCGAGATCTCGTCGATGACCAGCGGCTGCACGCGATGGGCGGTGTGCAGGAAGCCCTCGCCCGTCATGTGGCGCAGAAGCTCCATCATCGGATCCCAGAAGCCGTTGATATTGGCAAAGACCATCGGCTTTTCGTGACGGCCGAGCTGCGCCCAGGTCATGATCTCGACGATCTCTTCCAGAGTGCCGATACCTCCCGGCAGCGCCACGAAAGCATCGGAGCGCTCGAACATCGTGTGTTTGCGCGCATGCATGTCAGGGGTTACAATAAGTTCGTTGAGCTGGCCCAGGGAATGGCGAGTCGCCTCCATGTCGATCAGGAACTCGGGAATGATGCCCGTCACCTGACCACCGTTGGATAGGGTCCCGCTGGCCACAGCACCCATGATGCCCTTTGTGCCGCCGCCGTAGATCAGGCGAAGGCCATATTCCGCGATCTCTTTTCCAAGCGCGCGGCCGGCAGCCATATGGGAAGGATCGCGTCCCGGCCGAGAGCCGCAGTAAACGCAAATGGATCGAATCGATACAGATTGTTCGGTCATAAGGGAAAAACAACTATTCCATTTCAATGCAGTCAAGAAAATTGACTGAAAAGCGACGTCCGGAGCTTGCGTATTTGCTTTGAATGCTTGTGCAAAGCAACGGGAATCGCTAGCAATTTCTGAATACTACGGCAATTTGCCGCCTTTGGAGACGCAATGATGAAAAACCGTGCCGGCTTGCTGGCCCTCGCAGTGCTCGTAATCGCAATCATACTGATGGTGTTTTTCGTCATGCCCCGGCTCGGCTCTGATGTGGCGAAGGTCGGCGACGCGATCAACCAGGCCGGCACCGAGGTCAACAACACGGTTAACGAAGCGTCTAAGACTTCCCGCTCCACTGCCGCTGACGCCGCAGAGGCCGCCCAGAAGATCGGCAGTCTCACCGCCGATGCCGTGCGGTCTCTTTCCGGCCTGAAGGCGCTGTTTGCCGATGGCAAGGTGCCCGCCGCCGATGCGCTTGCAGGCGCCAAGACTGCGACTGTGAGCGCGCTGACCGCGATCGCAGATTTCGCGGCACCGGATGGCCTCGACACCACCACTGCGGGCCTCGTTTCCAGGGCGAAGGACGGTGCCGGCAAGGCGCGCGACATCATCCGGAATCTGCCCGAAAACGCCGCCGACGTGCTGGCTGCCCTTGCACGGGCCGAAGCGGCGCTCACCGGTGCGCCGGAGCCAGCCGGCCAGCCGGCTGCAGCCAATAGCCAGACTGCTCCGGCAGCGGATGCTGCTTCCAATACCGGCCCGAAGATCCCGGCTTTTGACGTACTGCGGGTGGAGCCGGACGGTTCGACCGTCATTGCAGGCTCGGCCGAGCCGAATGGCAAGCTGGAGGTGCTCGATGGCGACAAGGTGGTCGTGACGACCGATGTCGACGGCACCGGCGATTTTGCCGCCGTTCTCGACAACCCGCTTCCGGCAGGCGACCACCAGCTGGTGCTGAAGGTAACCGGCAAGGACGGCAAGATCACGCTGTCCGAGGAAGTTGCGACCGTTTCCGTGCCGAAGGACGGCAGCGGCAGCGAGCTTCTCGCCATGGTTTCCAAGCCCGGCACGGCAAGCCGCATCATCACCGCGCCGAAGGCTGAGGTCGCCAGCGCGGCGCCGCCGGCTGTCAGCGACGCATCTGCGGGCAATCCGCCGACGGCCGACAACGCGCAGCCTGCGCCTAATGGCGCTCCGAGCAACCAGGTTGCGATGCAGACGCCGAATATGCCCGCAACATCAGGTGATGCGGCCAATACGGCACTTCCTGTTCCCGGTACTCAGCAAGGTACTGCTGCTGCCGATGTGATGATCACTGCCGTCGAGATCGAAGGCAACAAGATCTTCGTGGCTGGCACGGCGCGCGCCAATGCCAAGGTTATCGGTTACGCCGATGACGCGCTGATCGGCCAGGATACGGCGGAGCCGGATGGTCACTTCGTTATCAGCGGCGCGATGGACCTCCCGGTCGGCGATCACAAGATCCGTGTCGATGTCGTCGATGGCACGGGCAAGGTCCTCATCCGCGCGACCGTCAATTTCAACCGTCCGGAAGGCGATCAGGTCACGGTTGCCGCGCAGTCCGGCAACAATGCCAATGTCAATCAGGCGGCGGTGCCGCTCGACGAGGGCCAGCTCGGCAAGCTCAAGGGCGATGCGACGAAAGCCTTCGGCCTGCTGAAGGGCCTGTTCGCAGATGGCAAGGTGCCGGGAGTCGAGCAGCTTGCGGCAGCCCGCTCGGCCACCGAGTTCGCACTGCGCTCTCTCGTCGACTTCCATCCGGGCATCGATGCGACCGACGCCATCAAGCAGGCATCTTCCTCCGCCTCACATGTTGCGGCGAATGCGCTGACAATGCTGCAGAGCTTGCCGAAGGATGCCAAGTCGGTCGGCGCGGCACTCGACAAGCTCGGCGCGATCATCGCCGAACTGACGGCTCCCGGTGCCAATGTCGCGCCGATGCCCTCAAACGAGGTATCGGACGCCAGCCAGCCGAAGACGATCGAGCAGGCACCGCTGACGGCAAACAACAACGCGGTCATCATCCGCCGTGGCGATACGCTCTGGCAGATCTCCCGGCGCACCTACGGCCTTGGTGTGCGCTATACGACGATCTACATCGCCAATGAGGACAAGATCCTCAATCCGGACCGCATCCGTCCTGGCCAGGTCTTCGGCCTCCCGAAGGATGCGCTTCCGAATGCCGAGGAGCTGCATCGCAAGCGGCTCTCGGGCGGACATCTCTAAATCAAAAAACGGCGGCCCATCGGCCGCCGTTTCCGTTAGGGCCGACGCGCAACACCTCGCCTATAAAATCCCTATCAATGTTGTAATCCGCCATCCGGTGGCATATCTCGCGGGGGCGGCGACAGGCCGCGGCGACAGCGGCCCGCCGGGCTGGAGACACGCATGGCAAACGGCAAGACAGTTTCAGACTCCAACCTGTTGGGAACGCTCTACAATCTTTGGCCCTACATGTGGCCGAAGGACAGGCCGGATCTGAGGATGCGGGTCGTCTGGGCTTCGGTCTATCTGCTCATCTCGAAATTCGTACTGCTGCTGGTGCCCTATTTCTTCAAGTGGTCGACCGACGCGCTGAACGGCAGGATGGACCTTCAGGGCACGTTGCCGCCGCTGCTGATCGGCGCGACAGCCCTCGTCATCGCCTATAACCTGACGCGTCTCATCCAGCTCGGCCTCAACCAGCTCAGGGATTCGCTCTTTGCCAGCGTCGGTCAATATGCGGTGCGCCAGCTTGCCTACCGCACCTTCGTGCACATGCACGAGCTTTCCCTGCGCTTCCATCTGGAGCGCAAGACGGGCGGGCTTTCGCGCATCATCGAGCGCGGCACCAAGGGCATCGAAACGATCGTGCGTTTCACCATCCTGAATTCGATCCCGACAGTCATCGAATTCGTGCTGACGGCGGCAATCTTCTGGTGGGGCTACGGTTTCTCCTATCTCGCCGTTACCGCCTTTACCGTCTGGGCCTATATCTGGTTCACGATCCGCGCCTCCGACTGGCGCATCTCCATCCGCCGGACGATGAACGAGAGCGATACGGACGCCAATACCAAGGCGATCGACTCCCTCCTCAACTTCGAGACGGTCAAATATTTCGGCAACGAGGAGATGGAGGCCAAGCGCTTCGACAAGTCGATGGAGCGCTACGAAAAGGCTGCAACTGACGTGTGGACCTCGCTCGGCTGGCTGAACTTCGGCCAGGGCGTGATCTTCGGCATCGGCACGACGATCATGCTCGTCCTCTCGGCCTGGTCGGTCCAGCGTGGCGAGCACACGGTCGGCGATTTCGTCTTCATCAATTCCATGCTGCTGCAGCTTTCGGTGCCGCTGAACTTCATCGGCTTCGTCTACCGTGAAATCCGCCAGGGCTTGATCGATATCGAGCAGATGTTCGATCTTCTGGAGGTGAAGGCCGAGGTTCTGGACGCGCCCGGTGCGAAGGCGCTCGCCATCGGCCAGGGTGCCATCTCCTTCAAGGATGTGCATTTCTCCTATGATCCGGCCCGGCCGATCCTGAAAGGCATTTCCTTCGACGTGCCCGCCGGCAAGACGGTTGCCGTCGTCGGCCCTTCGGGCGCCGGCAAATCGACGCTGTCGCGCCTGCTCTATCGTTTCTACGATATCCAGAGCGGTTCCATCACCGTCGACGGGCAGGACATCCGCACCATCACGCAGAAGAGCCTGCGCTCCGTGATCGGCATGGTGCCGCAGGATACGGTTCTTTTCAACGACACCGTTGCCTATAACATCCGCTATGGCCGCCCTTCGGCTGATGAAGCCGAGGTGAAGCAGGCGGCCGAAATCGCACAGATCGGTCATTTCATCGAGATGCTGCCCGAAGGGTTCGAAACCAAGGTCGGTGAGCGCGGACTGAAACTTTCCGGTGGCGAGAAACAGCGCGTGGCAATTGCCCGCACCATCCTGAAGGCTCCGCCGATCCTCATCCTCGACGAGGCGACCTCGGCGCTCGACACGACGACGGAGCGGGAAATCCAGACGGCACTCGATGTCGTTTCCAAGAACCGCACGACGCTGGTCATCGCCCACCGCCTCTCCACCGTGATCGGCGCGGACGAGATCATCGTGTTGAAGAGCGGCGAGATCGCCGAACGCGGCACGCATGCCGCCCTTCTCGAACAGAACGGCCTCTACGCGTCGATGTGGAACCGCCAGCGCGAGGCGACACAGGCCGAGGAGCATCTCAAGCAGGTTCGCGAGAGCGACGAGCTCGGCATCGTCAACCGGCTGGCGCCGGCAAGCTAGCTGCAGACAGGCGGAACTGTCTGTTTTATTGTTTAGAACCGATGCATCGAAGGCGGCCTGAGATCCGCGCCATTGCTCATCAGGTCGTTTTTCTGTAACCAGCGGATACGAAAAACGACAGGAGACCGGCATTCATGAGCTTGTTCGATACGGTTCGCAACACGATCGTACCGGTGCACAAGGAAGGGTATCCCTTCGTTGCCGCCTTTTTCGTCGCGTCGCTCGTATTGGGCTGGATCTTCAAGCCGCTCTTCTGGATCGGTCTGATCCTGACGCTCTGGTGCGCCTATTTCTTCCGTGACCCGGAGCGCGTCACGCCACAGGACGATGATCTCGTCATTTCGCCTGCCGACGGTAAGGTCTCTTCGATCCAGATGGTCACACCGCCCGCCGAGCTCAATCTCGGCAGTGAGCCGATGCTGCGGATCTCTGTCTTCATGAATGTTTTCAACTGCCATGTGAACCGCGCACCGATGCGCGGCCGCATCGTCAGCATCAATTATCGCCCCGGCACCTTCGTGAATGCCGAACTCGACAAGGCGAGCGAGGAGAACGAACGCAACGGCCTCGTCGTCGAGACCCGCCACGGCCAGATCGGCGTGGTGCAGATCGCCGGTCTCGTTGCGCGGCGCATCCTCTGCTTCTCGCATGTCAACGAACCGGTCGATGCCGGCGAACGTATCGGCCTCATTCGCTTCGGCTCGCGTCTCGACGTATTCCTGCCGGCGGGTGCCGCGCCGCGAGTCTCGCTCGGCCAAACGGCGGTTGCCGGTGAGACGGTCATTGCCGAATTCGCCTCGGCAAAGGGTCCGGTCATCAGCCGCCGCAGCTAATTTTCAGGAGAGCGCGATATGGAGCCACCCTTTCCGCCCTTCGAACCGAATGGCCCGAACGATGATTCGGCCCGCGGGCCGCGTCTGCGTGAGATTCCGATCCGGCTTGTCGTTCCGAACCTCATCACCATCCTTGCCATCTGCGCCGGCCTGACGGGCATCCGGCTTGCCTTTGAAGCTCGTTATGAGCTCGCTGTCGCCATGGTGCTCCTCGCAGCCTTCCTCGACGGCATAGACGGTCGTGTGGCGCGGCTGATGAAGGCCACGTCGAAATTCGGCGCGCAGATGGATTCGCTTGCCGACATCGTCAATTTCGGCGTCGCCCCTGCCCTCGTGGTCTATGTCTATGCGCTCGACCAGGCGCGCTCGCTCGGCTGGATCGCCGCGCTCATCTACACGATCGCCGCCGGCCTCAGGCTCGCGCGCTTCAACGTGATGTCGGAACGCGAGAATCGCGCGGCCTGGCAATCGGAATATTTCGTCGGCGTGCCCGCCCCTGCCGGCGCGATGCTGGTGCTTCTGCCCGTCTATCTCGGTTTTCTGGGCCTCACCGCCGACCGGACCTTCGCGTTCCTCTCCTCGGGATACACGGTCCTCATCGCCTTCCTGCTCATCAGCCGCCTGCCGGTCTGGTCCGGCAAATCCGAGAGCCGGATGCGGCGCGATCTCGTGCTGCCAGCCATGCTCGGTGTCGTGATCTACGTCGCGATGCTGATGAGCTTCACCTGGGAAGTCATGGTCGTCACCGTCTGTGCCTACCTTGTTTCGCTGCCCTTCGGCGCGCGAAAATGGAAGCGCAAATATGGCACGCTGACCATCGAAGAGCCCGGTATCGGCGAAGACGACATCGGTCGTCATATCTGAGCATTCACTTTATTAAGTAAGTATTAACGAACGTAGGTTTCAGTTAAGCCTCGCGAATTATGGTCCGTGGTTACATTTCCTGATAAGCCGCGCCTCTCTTTTGTCGCTATTTCAGACAAAAGAGCATGATACATAAAATTCTAGAGAAACACGTAAGGAGAGTATCGTGACCTCGAAGAAGTCGGAACAGCAGCAGGCAGCCAAGCCGGATCTCGCCACCAACTACCGCCCGCTCGGCCTCAAGGCAGTGGCCGCTGCCTCGATGATGGCAAAGCCGGCACCGGTCAAGAAGCTCGCCTAAGCGGGCGCGAAGAAACGCACGAGCAGGCGGATTACCAGCCGGCTCATAGTGATGCCGATAGTGATATCCGGAGCCCGCCATGCGGCGGGTTTGGCTATAGTGGGCAGCAAGAGACGCGCCGCTGGCCGCAACCGGACCAACAGAGATCACCGGATTTTCCACTCAGCGGATAGCGGGCTCAGGTTTCAGAAGAAACTGAGCTGGCCACTGTCGGGTGACTTCTTCTGCGGAAGCTTCTGCGCCTTTTCGAGCGGTATCGGATCTTGAAGGTCCGGCCCCATATTTGCGACCTTGTTGACCCTGTCGGAAACCGGGATCGCCTCGAAGAAATCCTCCTGAACCGGCCGCATCAGGTCAACGACCGCGCGCGGTTCCTGTGTCTTGCAATCCAGCCAGCGGGCAAAATCCTCCGGTTGGATGACGACCGGCATGCGGTCATGGATCGAGGAGATTGCGCCGTTGGCCCTGGTCGTCAAAATGGCGCCGGTATCGACCTCCGAACCGTCGGCCGAGGACCAGGTTTCCATGAGACCGGCAAAGGCGATGACACCACCTCTGCGTGGCCGGATCCAATAGGCCTGCGCCTTCTCGCCACTCTCCTTCGAAGGGCGATGCCATTCGTAGAAGCCGGAAGTCGGGATCAGGATGCGGCGATGGCGCATGGCGGCACGGAAGGAGGCTTTTCCGATTGCCGTTTCCGAGCGCGCGTTGATCAGCAGCGGAAATTCCTTGGGATTCTTGACCCAGCCCGGCGTGAAGCCCCAGCGCACCAGAAGCGCACGGCGGTCCGGCAGGTTGCTGCCCGGCTCCTGCCCCTCACCCGAGATGACAACGAGGATCGGCTGCGTCGGCGCGATATTGTAGCGCGCCGGAAAGCCTTCCAGCTCGGCAAGGCTGAAAGCTTCGGCGATATCCTTGACCACTTCTGTCAGGGCAAAACGTCCACACATACGGGTTTCTTTCATCGTGCCCGACATCGGTCAAGGCGGTTTGCCCTCAAGCAATTGCGAATGGGACGGCGCTGCACATCTTTCGTGGAAAAGCTTCAGCCACGCGGTGCAAAAAGGATGATCGCCGTGCCGGCAAGGCAGACCAGCGCGCCGCCGATATCCCAGCGGTCGGGAATGCGGCTTTCGACCAGCCAGAGCCACAGAAGCGAGGCGACGATATAAATGCCGCCGTAGGCAGCAAAAGTGCGTCCGGCCGCCTCGCTCGGCACGAGCGTCAGCAGCCAAGCGAACAAGGCCAGCGACACCATGCCCGGCGCCAGCCACCAGACAGGCCTTGCCAGGCGCAGCCAGGCCCAGAAAGCGAAGCAGCCGGCAATTTCAAAGAGGGCGGCAAGGGCATAGATGAGGTAGGTCAACGGCGTCTCGCAGGAATCGTGACGCCATATTCCACGCAATGCCGACGGTTGCGCAAGGTGCGCCGGCCATGGGATAAGGCGACATCACAGCAAAGCGTGCAAAGCAATGACCTCCCAGGCCAAACCCGCCTCCTCCGCCATCCTTGAACGTGATGGCCGGTTCCTTCTCGTGCTCAGGCGAAACCCGCCTTCGGCCGATATGTATGCCTTTCCCGGTGGACGAGGCGAACCTGGCGAGACGCCCGAGGAAACGGCATTGCGCGAATTTCTCGAAGAGACGGGAATTCAGGCACGAAATCCGCGCCTGTTTTCGACCTATGACCTGAAGACGCATGCGCCCGATGGCAGCATCAACAGCCATTTCTTCCTTTCCGTCTTCCGCGTCGAGGCGGACCGCCACCTGGTGGCCGAAGCCGCTGACGATGCTGCAGCGATCGGCTGGTACAGCGTGGAGGAGATCCGGCGCATGCCGGTGCCGCAGAGCGTGCTCGAATGCGCCGAGCGGCTGGCGGCCGATGAATGAGGCGCACTCGCTAGAATAGAAGTGGAAACTGCCGTATCTGCCTTGTTCCTGTCACGCTCCCTGTATCAACTATGAGCATGATTCCCGTTCGACGCGTTGTCTTGTCATCCCTTGTCTTCGGTGGCCTCGTCTGGGCCGGTTCCACAATGGCGCAAGGCGGGGCACAAGGAGGGGCGCAGGGCGGCAAAAACGCGGCTCCGCCGCCAGAGGAGGTCGTGCCGCAGGTTGCGGTCGTACCCTATGACGACAAGCTGGCGCGGCTGGCCGAGGTCCTGGGTTCGGTGCATTATCTGCGCACGCTCTGCAAGGCGCCGGGTGCGGACGAGTGGCGGGCCAACATGCAGCAACTGCTTGATTCTGAAACGAATGGAGAGCCGCAGCGCAAGGAAAAACTGACCGCAGCCTTCAATCGCGGATACCGAGCATTCGCCTCGGTTTACACGGATTGCACGCAAGCGGCCATCGTGGCAGAGGAACGCTACCGTAACGAAGGTGCAACACTCGCCACAGAAATTACTTCGCGCTTTGGAAATTAACGTTTAATTAACCTGTTTTCGCATGCGCACGTGTCGTTTTGGGAAAAGGCTGTTAGTGTTGTTAACGTAGCGGTAAGACATGAGAAGTTCTGAGGAAAAGACAATGGAACCAAGCCTCAACGACATCGACGACATGATCGTCCACGAAAAGATGCAGGCGGCTCTGGAATACCAGAACGAGGCTTGGGCCGACGGCATGGCCGACGGCATCGAGCCTGAAATCATTGCCGATGCTGCAATTGCACATGCACTGCGCGAGACGATCAGACTGCATGGAGAAGGTAGCGCCGAGGCCTTGCTGGACTCGCTGCGTGACCGCATGCTGGCAGGTGAGTTTTCCACCAACAGGACCCTGCAATAAGGGCAATACAGAGAGTTTCATGCGTACCGGTAAAGATATTTCCTCGCGAATTCCGCTCGCGCCGGTCCTGCTCGCCGTCGGCATTGCCGCAGGCAGCATGCTGTCCGCCTCTTCCGCCTACGCACTTTCCGAACTTCAGAAGATCCCGGGCCAACCCGATGCGCCCGCTACGGCGCAGCAGAGCCCTCAGCAGCCGACTGCACCACAGACCGGTTCGCCCGGCATTCCCCAGCCCGATCCGCTCGTCAACAAAGACAGCGGCCAGAGGGTCGACAAGACGCCGGGCGCGTCCGACGCTTCCAAGCCCGTCGAAGTGATCTACGACATCAACAAGGCACCGGAACCGGTGCGCAGGATGCGCGAACAGATCGTCGAGGCAGCCGCATCAGGCGATCTGGAACGCCTGCGTCCGCTGATGGGGACCGGTGCCGACCAGACACAGGTAACGGTCGGCGAACCCACTGACGATCCGATCGGCACACTGAAGGATCTCTCCGGCGACCCCGATGGCGACGAAATTCTGGCCATCATGCTCGACGTCATCTCGACCGGCTTCGTACATGTCGGCCAGGGCACGCCCGAGGAGATGTACGTCTGGCCCTATTTTGCCGAGAAAGACCTGAAAACGCTGACGCCGCCGGAACGCGTGGAATTGCTGCGCATCGTCACCGCAGGCGATCTCTCTGACATGCAGGAATTCGGCGGCTATAACTTCTATCGCGTCGGCATCGCGCCGGACGGCAAATGGAAGTTCTTCACGGCCGGCGACTGAGGCCAGAGATCTGGGCGTCGATTCCGACGCACCAAGCCCATGAATCTACGCATCAGGCCTCTCGAAAATCAGTTCCGATTTTCAGGCCGATGCGTCGAGCGCTTGCACCCTCCGCTTCAAAGACTTACCTCTGGTCGATCACCAACGCGACAGGTTCCGCCATGCCAGCCGTATTCCTGAAAGACCGCTCGCTCATCGCCATCGGCGGGGCGGAGGCAGAGTCCTTCCTGCAGAATCTGATCACCACCGACATCGTTTCGCTCGGCACGGACGAGGCGCGGCCCGGCGCATTGCTGACGCCGCAGGGCAAGATCCTGTTCGACTTCATGATCTGGCGCGACGGCGACGGTTTCATCATCGAAACGGATGCGACCCAGCGAGAAGCCCTGCTGAAGCGGCTGACCATGTATCGTCTTCGTGCGCCGGTGACACTGACGCCAGTTGCCGAAGACGGCGTGACCGTTTCCTGGGGCGAGGATGCCAAAGATGGCGTTGGGGATAGCCGCTTTGCCAAGGCCAACGTCATCGTTCTGCGTCGTGCCGGTCATCATGGCAACGATGACGCGGCGCTCTACGACGCGCTGCGAATAGAGAACGGCATCGTCACGTCAGGTCCGGATTACGCTCTGCAGGACGCCTTCCCGCATGACGTACTGATGGATTTCAACGGCGGCCTCTCCTTCAAGAAGGGCTGCTATGTCGGGCAGGAAGTGGTGTCGCGCATGCACCATCGCGGTACGGCGCGGCGCCGTGTCGTGACCGTTTCGGCAGGTGCCGCACTGCCTGCCAGCGGCACCGAAATCACCGCGAATGGCAAGCCGGTCGGCACGCTCGGTTCCGTCGAGGGAGCGAGCGGACTGGCGATCGTGCGGATCGACCGCGCCGGCGAAGCCATGGCATCGGGCACGCCGCTGCTTGCCGGCGAGATCTCCGTGACACTCAGCCTGCCTTCCTGGTCCGGGCTCAGCTTTCCGACCTCCTCCGACGAGGCCAGCGCGTGACGGCGAAGGCTCCGCGTGCCTGGCAACGCATGCTCTCCGGCCGGCGGCTCGATCTGCTCGATCCCTCGCCGCTCGATGTCGAATTGAGCGATATCGCCCATGGACTTGCCCGTGTCGCCCGCTGGAACGGCCAGACGTCGGGCGACCATGCCTTTTCTGTTGCCCAGCACTGCCTGGTCGTCGAGTTCATCTTCCGGCATTTCAACGAGGCAACACCCGGCGATTGCCTGATGGCGCTGCTGCATGATGCACCCGAATATGTGATCGGCGATATGATCTCCCCCTTCAAGGCTGTCGTCGGCGGCGGATACAAGACCGTCGAGAAGCGGCTCGAGGCGGCTGTACACCTGCGCTTCGGTCTGCCGCCGCACGCCTCCCGTGAGCTCAAGGACAAGATCAAGAAGGCCGATACGATTGCCGCCTATTTCGAGGCGACTGTTCTTGCCGGCTTCACGCCGGCCGAAGCGCAGAAATTCTTCGGCCAGCCGCGCGGCATCACGCGAGACATGCTCTTGATCGATCCCGTCCCGGCGCTCGAAGCGCAGCGGCTCTTCTGCGAACGTTTCGCCGAGATCGAGGCGAAGCGGAGTGTCGGCGCGTGACCGTGATCGTGGTTTCTCCCCTGGCACGTATCGGCGAAATGGCCGTACGGCACAAGGCGCGCGAGATGATCAGCCTGATGGCGAAGGAACAGGCCTTTCACCGGCCGGGCGTCATCCAGGCTGACCGGCATCTGCTGCTCAACATGAACGATATTGCTTTCAAGGGCACGGGTGATCTCGTGGCGCCCGACGAAAAGCACGTGCGGGCGATCATCGATTTTGCTGCCGGCTGGCAGCAGGAAGCACCGTTGCTTGTTCATTGCTGGATGGGTGTATCGCGCTCACCAGCCGCAGCACTGATAGCGGCTCTCTCGCTCGCGCCGGAGCAGGAGGATATGGCGCTTGCGCGGCGGCTGCGAACCGTCTCGCCCCAAGCGACGCCGAATGCTCGAATCGTCGAAATCGGCGATGCGCTGCTTGGCCGGCGCGGCCGGCTCGTCGATGCCGTGAAGGCCATTGGCCGTGGTGCCGAGGCCGACGGCAACGCACCCTTCGTATTGCCCGTCAGGGACAATTCGAACGGTTGACGCACATCGCCCCTGCTCCATCTAGCCCTCGACGAAGCATTCGAGGAGCACCCGATGGAACAACAGGCCACCGACCTTATCATCGCAACCCGCTCGGCACTCGATCAGGCGAGCGCGCTTGCCGTACAATATTCCTTCTCCATCCTCGGGGCGATCATCCTGCTCATCGTCGGGTGGGTGGCGGCGAGCCTCATCAGCCGCTGGGCATACGAGGGCATCTCGCGCGTGCGCGGCATCGACGAGACGCTCGCCCGTTTCTTCACCAATGTCGTGCGCTACGCGTTGCTGGTGCTGGTCTTTGTCACCGTCCTCGCGCAGTTCGGCGTACAGACGGCATCGATTATCGCGACTCTCGGCGCTGCCGGACTTGCCGTCGGCCTGGCGCTGCAGGGCACGCTGCAGAATATCGCGGCCGGCATCATGCTGTTGGTGCTTCGTCCGCTGCGCGTCGGGGAATATATTGAGACAAGCAGTGTCTCGGGAACGGTTCTCGAGATCGGCCTGTTTGCCACGGAACTGAGAACCGGAGACGGTCTCTACCGGCTGGCGCCGAATTCCACGCTCTGGAATACACCGATCACGAATTATAGCCGCCAGCCGACGCGGCAGAACGAAGTGAAGATCAACGTAACCCATCAGGAGGATCTCGATCTCGTCATGGAGACGCTGATGAAACTTGCAACCGCAGACAAGCGCGTCCTCAAGACGCCGGCGCCGAGCGTCTTCATCGATAGTCTCAGCGACAGTGCGGTCAGCGTGACGTTGCGCTACTGGGCATCGACCGGGGACTGGTGGGACCTCAGTCGCGACATGATCAAGCGCGTCAAGCTTGCCTTTGACAAGAAGGGCGAGGTTGGCGACGCTCCGGCAGAGGTTTCGAGCGCGCCCCTTCCCGAACCGGCACCAGAGGAAACGCAGGTCAGGGTTTCGGCCCGCAAGAGGACGCCGAAGGCATCCCCCCAGACGCAGCCATAACTTATTTGATCACCCCGCAGGCGATCCTGTCGCCGGCGCCGCCCGTAGGCTGGGTTCGATAATCATCGGAATCGGCATGCACCATCAGCGCGCGGCCACGCACCCCATCTTCCTTGCCGTCGAGCGTGATCATCGTATCGAAGACCTGTGCGCGCAATATGCCATCCTGACCGACATACTGGTTCGGCATATCTCCKGCATGCGGTCCCTTGGCGGCCAGGAAACCGTGCTCTGCCTTGGTCGGATTGAAATGACCCCCGGCTGATTGATGATGCGTTGCGGCATCGCAGCGGCCTGTCTCATGGATGTGGAAACCGACCCACTTGTTGGCCGGCAAGCCGGAGATTTCCGCCTCGATGAAAACGCCGCCATTGGCCGCAGCAGTCAACGTGGCGCGGCCGGACTCCTTGCCATCAGGGCCGATAAAATTTGCCGTCGCCGTCTGTTTGTCCTGGGCAAAGCCCTGGGACGCCGCTGCAAGTAGACCGAGGGCAGCGATGATGCCTATGATTTTCATCGGGTTTCCTTCCGTTTTGGGCACTATGCCCCAACGCTCACAAAGGGAAGGTGTTCCTGCCCGCCTAAAAGGCAAGAAAAAGCCGGCGCGCGGCCGGCTCAACTGCGACCGCCAATGATCAAGGCTCAGGCGGCGACACCGAAATCGAACTCGCCATAGGTATTGCGATAGATCTGCGTCGCCTGGTCGTCGGCATTGGGGGCAACCTGCTGCAGCGCATAGGGGACGCCCGAGCCGTTGTCGCCGTAGTCCATCATGAGCGCGGCGAGGCTGCTCGGATATTTCGGCTGCGAATTGCCGGAATCATCCTCTTCGAGGAATTCCCTGATGATGCCAGGCTTCTGATCTGCCGCGCGTTCAGTGCGGCTCAAGACGCCGTCGCCATTGGCATCAAGCCGCGAGAGCGTTGCCAAATATGCATAAGAGATGTCTGAAACTGATGAAAGAGCAGTCATACAAACCTCCGTTCACCGCTTCTTCCGGTGAGAGTCTGTACGCAGTACACGGGTGGAAATATCAAAGGCTGATCTGGTGACTAAACTGATTTGCGGCTTCGGTCAATAAGCTGTTAACTCCCGATTAACCATAGTTGACAAAGTGTAACCACCCATTCCCACGGCACTTTCCAATTACCCTTGGAAACCAGGTTTCCTCAGTATTTCAGTAGTTTGCGAGATACAAACAAATTGCCGGCTAGCGATAAAGCGTCGCCTGGTTGCAACCGATTATTAATCGGAGCGGTAGAAGATGCCGCGTGCGAGTTGCTGGAAGCGGCTACTTGCTACTTAAAAAAAGTGATTCTTGCATTCATTTTAGGAAGGTCTTTTTTATGCTCGGCGCGATCTGGCACCTTTTGCCAATCGAAGACGCCTTCGCCTTTTGCCATGCTTCCATCGCAACCGTCCCGCAAGGGGGTTTATGCGCATGAAAGCCGAGACGCTTTTCTGGCAACAGTGCACGCAGGCCGTCGATGAGGACGGATCGATCGATGCAGAGCATCTGATGGATCTCGTGATCGCGACCTATCGTGGCCATGAGAGCGACTATAGCGAAATCGAGCGCAGCGCCGAGACGCTGCTCGCAGAAAACCGCGAATTGCGGACCACTGTCGGTTTCACCAGGCAGGCGCTTGCAGAACAGCGCGAGCTCTTCGAAATCGTCCTGAACAACCTGCCGCTCGGCCTCAGTGTGTTCGGTGCGGACCAGCGGCTGACCCTTTCCAACCTGCGTTTTCGCCAGCTTTTCGGCTTTGCCGATGACGATGTCATGCCCGGTACGGCGATTGCCGACCTGATGCGCAAGACACGCGGTACGGAGCAGGCCCATGCCAGAACCCGCGGCAGGAGAGAAGGTCCGGAGACCTCTTCGAAGGCGGGGCGCATCCGCAGGCGCGAATGGCGGATGGATGACGGCCGCATCATCCAGAGCGTCGTCACCATCCTTGTCGATGGCAGTAATATCGCCATTCATGCCGACATTACCGAAGACCGCAAGGCAGCAGAACGCATCACCTACCTCGCCCATCACGATCCGCTGACCGGCCTGCCGAACCGCATTCGCTTCCGCGAGCAGATCGATGCAGCCCTTTCCGATCGCAGGCCGGATGAGCAGATCGCGCTCGTGCATCTCAATCTCGACCGGTTCAAGTCGATCAACAACACGCTTGGTGTTTCCGCAGGCGACAAGATCCTGCAACAGGTGGCAGAGCGCATCCGCGCCTCGGCAGGCTCGGAGAATATTCTTGCGCGTCTCGGCTCGGACGAATTCGCGATCCTGCAGACTGGCCGCCAACAGCCCTGGAACGTCACCGCGCTTGCAGACCAGATCCGTCGCGAGCTCAGCGAACCATTCTTCCGCGGCGAGAAGCAAGTGGAACTCAGCGTTTCCATGGGCATTTCGATAGCCCCTGACGATGCTGTCGAGACCGACAAGCTGCTGCGCAACGCGGCGGTCGCTCTTTCCCACGCCAAGGCCGACGGGCGCCGGCACGAACGTTTCTTCACCGGCGAGATGGACGAGAAGATACAGGCCCGCCATGCGCTGGAGGCCGATTTGCGTGCCGCCGTGCAGAACGAGCGATTCGAGCTTCACTACCAGCCTCTCTACGACCTGGCGCAGCATCGCATTAGCGGCTTCGAGGCGCTGATCCGCTGGAATCATCCGGTGCGCGGCCGCGTCTCGCCGATGGAATTCATTCCGCTTGCCGAAGAGGTCGGCCTCGTCGTCGATATCGGCCGCTGGGTTTTGCGCCAGGCCTGCAACGATGCAGCGCAATGGCCCGAGGATATCAAGATTGCCGTCAATGTCTCGGCCATCCAGTTCAGCAGCAGCGATCTGCCGAAAGATGTCGGCGAGGCGCTGGCGGCGGCAGGACTTTCGCCTTCGCGCCTCGAACTGGAGATCACCGAGAGCGTGCTGATGGAAAATCGCGATGAGGTGTTGCCGGTCCTGCATGCGCTCAAGGAGCGCGGCATCCGCATTTCCATGGACGATTTTGGAACCGGCTATTCGTCGCTGAGCTACCTCTCAAGCTTCCCCTTCGACAAGATCAAGATCGACAAGTCCTTCGTGAACGACATTGTGGATCATAGGGAAGCGCATGCGATCATGCGCGCGATCATCCTGCTCGGCGATGCGCTCGGCATGCGCGTCACCGTAGAGGGCGTGGAAACGGCAGAGCAGATGGCGCTGCTCGAACGCGAGGCATGCGACGAGATCCAGGGCTATTACATAAGCCCCCCCAAACCCTTCAGCGACGTCGCGTTCATGCTTTGCATGCCGCCGAAAAAGACAGACAGCGTTACGCCACTCGTCAAACTCCGGCGTTGATTTCGGCACGTTGCGACTCGCCGGCCAAGCCGTTATCGATGGGATACAAATCCTTTGAAAACCGGTGACGACGATGTTCAAGGCTGAAGCCTTTTCCTCCCATGAGTCCCTGGCTGCGGAGCTCATTCCGCATGCGACCGAGGGTGACGACGGATCCCACGACCTCGCTCATATCCTGCGTGTCTTCCGCAATGCCATGCGCATCCATGCCGCGGAAGGCGGCAAGGGCCACGTGCTGGCCGCTGCCGTGCTGCTGCATGATTGCGTCGCTGTCGAGAAGAATTCACCTCTGCGCGCCCAGGCATCAACGCTTGCTGCGGAAAAAGCGTCGCGGATCTTGAGAGAGCTTGGCTGGAGCGACGACGATATCGCTGATGTCGCTCATGCAGTCACCGCGCACAGTTTCTCGGCGAACGTGCCGCCGGAAACACTGGAGGCAAAAATCCTGCAGGACGCGGACAGGCTCGATGCGATCGGCATGGTGGGCGCGGCGCGCTGCTTCTATATAGCTGGGCGGCTTGGATCTGGCCTCTACGATCCCTTCGACCCCGCCGCCGGGGACCGCCCGCTTGATGACAAGCGTTATGCGATTGACCATTTCCAGACGAAGCTGTTCAAACTGGCGGATGGTTTCCAGACCAGGACCGGCCGCGAACTGGCGGCCGCCCGCGACAGGAGCCTGCGCGACTTTCTCGCGGCATTTATGGATGAAATCTAGGAGCCTATGATGCGCGTCAGCGATCTCTTCATCTACCCGCTCAAGAGCGCCCGGGGCATTGCCCTGCCCTCCACGGAGATCGATGCTTGCGGCCTGCCCGGCGATCGGCGCGCCATGGTGACGGACGCGGACGGGCAATTCATCACGCAGCGCGAGCTTCCGGCCCTTGCCCGGATCGACGTACGACCGGAGACCGGCGCCTTTCGCCTGCTGATGCAGGGCAAAGCCGATATCGCAGTACCGCCGCCGCATCCGGAGCGGCGGCTCGATGTCACGGTCTGGAAATCGGCCGTCAGTGCTGCCGTTGCCGACGACGACAGCAACGGCAGGCTTTCGGAATGGCTCGGTCGTGAGGTGAAGCTCGTCTTCTTCGACGGTGCCGCCAGACGAACGGCAAATGCCGAGTGGGCGGGCGAAGGCACGCCCGTGACCTTTTCGGACGGCTACCAGATCCTGGTGACGACAACGGGATCGCTGAAGGCACTCAACGCGGATCTCGCGGCGCATACCGAAGGCGAGGTCGGCATGGAGCGTTTCCGGCCGAATATCGTCATCGACACGGATGAGGCCTGGGCGGAGGACCGCTGGGCTGCAATAGAGATCGCCGGCATCCGCTTCGACCTCGTCAAGCCCTGCGCCCGCTGCATCATGACCACGCAGGACCAGTTGACGGGTTCGCGCGAGGTGGCGAACCCCATGCCTGCCATGGGCCGGATCCGCATGTCGGGTGACCGGCGGGTCCCCGGCCCGCTTTTCGGCTGGAACGTGACACCACGCGGCACCGGCAAGGTCGCGATCGGCGATGAGGTAAAGATCATCGAGGCACGGCCGGAAGGCTGGACCTTCAAGGTGCGCACCCGAGCCTAAAGCGCGCCGCGATCCCCGGAATTCGCTTGCCACGCTTTAGGTCTTCGTTTTTGCGCATGTCGTCATCGCAAAACCGCTCCGCACTTTTGCACGACATGCTTTGCAGCCTCAGACGCGAGCCAGCGCCGCGTCGATCTCCGCCATCACACTGGCCGGCAGCGGACCCTTTTCCAGTGCGCCGGCATTTTCCTCGACCTGAGCTACGGTCCGGAAACCTGGAATGGGCAGGGTGCGCGGCGAGCGCGCCCAGAGCCAGGCGAGTGCGCCCTGCGTCAGCGTGCGTCCATCGGATGTGAGCAGGCTGCGTACGGCATCGAGCCTTGCTGCAAATTCCGGCGCGATGCGGCCATCCTTGAAATAGACCATCCATTCGAGTGCTGCACCGCGCACGTCCTTGGCGCCGACGGCCTTGTCCGGCGTGAATTTGCCTGTCAGCAGGCCCATGGCAAGCGGCCCGCGATTGATGGAGATGAGACCGTTCTTTTCGATCACATCGATCATCCGAGGCACCGGCTCGAAGACGTTCATCGTATGCTGGATCGAAACGAAGCCGGGGCGGTGAATATGACGGGCGGCGCGATCGGGGAAATCCGTGCTCCAGCCGAAGGCATCGATCTTGCCCTCTTCCCGCAGGGCCTGCAGCGTATCGAAGACCGCGTCGGACTGATCCAGCGCAAAATCGTTGAGATGGAACTGCAGGAGATCAAGACGCTCCCGCTTCAGCCGGCGGAGCGACGTCTCGACGGACTGACGAATGAAGGCAGGATCGGCAAAGGCGCCGGTCGCCTGCTTCGTTTCCGGATTGGTGGCAAAACCGAACTTGGTGGCGATGACGATATCGGCGCGATTGCCGATCGCCTGTCCCAGAACCTCTTCCGAGTGGCCGGCGCCGTAGTTCGAGGCGGTATCGAAGAAGCGAATGCCAAGGTCGATCGCGCGGTTGATCGCAGCGATGGATTCATTGTCATCCACCTCGCCCCAGCCGAGCGGCGTATCGCCCGCGAAGAACGGACCGCCGATCGCCCAGCAGCCCATGCCGAGGCGAGGAACCTCCTGCCCGTTCCAGAGCGTGATGGTGGTCGATGTGTCGGGCTTGGTCAGCATGGCTTCCTCCTTGAGCGCTTAGAAGCTTTCCCTATCGAACGAGAGATAGGGGTGCGGCACACGGGGGTAAACCGCCAAAACTGAAGACTGTTTTGCAGGTATGAAAAACTGTTCAGGCAGAAAGCTCATCAGGTCGCGAAAGCGTCCGGGGAGCCGGATTCAGCGCCTTGAGCGCCGCCTGAACGAAGCCTTCACGGGCTGCCGAAGCTTCCAGACCACGCGGTTCATAGACGTGGCGATGCAGAAAGAATCCGGTCAGACGGAATGCCGCTACAAGGCTGTCGAAATCGGCCGCGTGGTTTTCCTGCACACTCAGGAAAGCCGGTAAAAGCAGCATCTTGTCAGCCCATGGCTCGCCGGCATCCCGGCTGACGGCACGGCCGGATTTCGGCGAGACATAGGTAAGATCGGTGCGATTGCCAGTTGCGGCGCATTCCGTCAGGTCGAGCCCGAAGCCGAGATCGTTCAGCACTGCAAGCTCGAAGCGCACGAAAAGCTCCCCCGCATCGGCGGGATTGTGGAGATGGTCGAGGATGACTTCGAGCGCCTCGAAAAGATGCGGATGCGGGTCGCGTTCGGGGAGCAGGCGCAGCAAAGCGCCCATGGCCTGCACGCCATAGACGGCGGTCGCCGTCTCCATCAGCCGCGCCGCGCGCAGCTTCACCGGCTCGAGGCGGAATTCACCGAGATGTTCATCCAGCCTCGCACGCCAGGTAACTTCCACCTCATTACCGGGCTGCAGTACCGGCTGCATGGTGCGCGAACGTCCGGAGCGGACGAGACCGAGATGGCGGCCGCGCTCGCGCGTCATCACCTCGGCGATGACGCTCGTCTCGCCGTGGCGCTTGACGCCAAGAATGATCGCCTGGTCCTGCCATTGCATCGGAAAACCGTCCTTCAGCCTGCCGATTCATTCTAGAGCAAGGCTAGGGCTGTGTCATTCGGCCGGTGTCGGGAAAAGCTTCTGGAGGAAATCGCGCATCGCGTTCTCGTCGAAAGGCTTGACGAGAAGGGGCACGTCCTGAAGATCAGTCGGGAAATCCTGCGTATCGGAATAGCCGCTGACAAAGCCGAACGGAATATTGGCGAGCGACAGATCACGCGCGAAATCGAAGCTCATCGCCTCTCCGAGATTCACGTCGAGAAGTGCGAAATCGTAATCTGCGACCTGGATCGCGTCCCTGGCCTGATCGAGGCTATTGGCAATATCGATGGTATCCGCACCAACGAGACGCAGGATATCTTCCGCCTCCATGGCGATGATCAGACTGTCTTCCAGGACCAGAACGCGGGTTCTTTCGCTCATGATCTCCATGCCCCTCGTGAAGCACAAACATCGCAGCGCTTCTGCCTTTTTGCAAACATCATTCCGTCTGTGTCTCGTCTGGACGTTGACGATGGTTGCCCATCGCAACTGAATAACCACTTTTTTGCCTCCGGTCGATAAAAACGAAAATCGGAGGAAAGATGACACAACTCTATTTTTCCCGGCACGAATTTGCATTTAAAAAAGACATTAAGGCTGACCAATCCGCCCCGGAAAGATTCTAGCACGCGTCTTAATCTTTCAGATCCGATTGCGACGCTTCACGTCCTTGCTGACGCGTATCGTCATCGGAAACGGCGGCACAGTTTTGCGCGACATGCCTCAGATAAAGGGACGCTTTCCTTCACGCAGACCCTCCCATCCGGCAACCCGCATCAATCCCTCTCCGTCCAGCACGTCGCAGCCGCGCTCCTGCCAGCGGATCAGGTTGCGCCCTGCAAGTTTCTTCAGCGTCTTGTTGGTGTGAACGATCGAAAGACCAAGTGTATCGGCAATATGCTGCTGCGTGATCGGGATGACGTTGCGGCCATTGAAAAGGCTGAGCGTCCTTGCGCGCTCAAACAGGAAGGCGATGAGATAGGCAGCTCTTTCAAGCGCGGTACGGCGGCCGATGCTCAGCAGGTGCTCATCGAGAATGCGCTCCTCCTGTGCCGCAATCCAGGTAATATCGAAGGCAAGCGACGCGTGCTTGTTATAAAGCGTCATCAGCTTGTCGCGCTCGAAGACACAGAGCGTTACCGGCGACAGGGCCTCCACGGAATGCTGCATCTCGCCCATGATCGTCCCCTGCAGGCCGATCAGATCGCCCGGCATGATGTAGTTCAGGATCTGCCGGCGGCCGTCCTCCAGCATCTTGTAGCGGAAGCCCCAGCCTGAGAGCACCGTAAAGAGATGGGCACTATGGGCACCTTCGACGAGAATGGTCGCACCGGCATCGACGGCCAGTTCACCCCTTTTGAATCTCGACACGAAGTCAAGCTCGTCCCGGCTGAATTCCCGGAAGTGCGGCAGTGGCCGCAGCGGACACTGCTCGCAGGGCGTCTTGAAGGAATGGGTAGGTTTTGCCGTCGCCATCGTGCCCCTGCTGTCGAGAAAACCGGCGCTGCAGGGTGCAGCGCCGTTCGCACATCAATGCGCAGACAGGCCGATTTGTTCCCGGGAACAGGCAGAGATTTTCATGCGGAAACAAGAGGCTGGAGCCCAGCAGCCGGTTTTCTTGTCACCCTTCGGCTTTTTGTTTTCCAATTCCTTTATCGCAAAACCGCGACACACTTTTGCGCAAAACCGCGACACACTTTTGCGCGACATGCGTTTGCCTCGCGCATGTCGTTGCCGCAAAACCGCGACACACTTTTGCGCGACATGCGTTAGCGCGGGAATTCGAGACCCATCTCGCGGAAGCGTTCGGGATCGTCACCCCAGTTTTCGCGCACCTTGACGAACAGGAAGAGATGGACAGGCTGCTCAAGGATTTCAGATAGCTCGCGGCGCGAGGCCGAAGAGATTGCCTTGATTGTCTCGCCGCCCTTGCCGAGCGCGATCTTCTTCTGGCTGTCACGCTCGACATAGATGACCTGCTCGATGCGCACGGAGCCATCCTTGCGCTCTTCCCATTTCTCCGTCTCGACATGCGAGGAATAGGGAAGCTCCTGGTGCAGGCGCAGGAACAGCTTCTCGCGGGTGATTTCGGCGGCCAGCTGGCGCATGGGCAGATCGGAAATCTGATCTTCCGGATAGTACCACGGGCCTTCCGGCAGCGTTTTCGCCAGATAATCCATCACGTCGTCGCAGCCGGAACCGTTCTCTGCCGAGATCATGAAGGTCTGCTCGAATTCGACCGTCTGGTTTGCTGTGGCGGCAAGTGCGAGAAGCAACTCGCGATTGACGCGGTCGATCTTGTTGAGGACCAGGATCTTCTTCTGCGGAACATCCTTCAGGCCTTCGAGGATGGCTTCGGCATCGCCGCGCAGACCGCGCTCGCTGTCGATCAGCAGCATGATGAGATCGGCATCCTTGGCGCCGCCCCAGGCGGATGTCACCATCGCGCGATCAAGGCGACGGCGCGGCTTGAAGATGCCGGGCGTGTCCATGAAGACGATCTGCGCATTGTCATGAATGGCAATGCCGCGCACGATGGCACGCGTCGTCTGCACCTTGTGGCTGACGATCGACACCTTGGCACCGACGAGGCGGTTGACCAGCGTCGATTTCCCGGCATTGGTCGGGCCGATCAAGGCGACGAAGCCAGAATGCGTCGGATTGCTTTCAGCAGCGACTTCGGCTGCCATTTCGTTTTCTTCTGTCATTGATCCCGTCAATTTCCGGCAGAGGTCGACTGCCAAATGCCTTCACGCTCGAGCATTTTCGTAGCGGCGACCTGTTCTGCGGCGCGCTTGGAGCGCTCTACCCCGGTCTCCGGTGCAACACCAGTGACTTCTACAGTCACCTTGAAACGCGGATCATGATCCGGTCCGCTGCGTTCTTCAACCCGGTAGACGGGTGTAACGCCATATTTGGCGTGCGACCATTCCTGTAATTCGGTCTTCGCATCGCGGCGGGCGCCATCGGCGCGCACCGCCCTGCCCTCCCAATAGCGCAAGATGAAGCGTCGGGCGACCTCCAGGCCACCATCCAGATAGAGGGCTGCGATCAGGCTTTCGACGACATCGGCGCGCACGTTCATCATGCGCTTGCCGGTGAGTTTCTTCACGTCGGCGCCGGTGCGGATATAGAGGTGGAGATTGAGCTCGTCGGCAACGGCAGCACAGGTTTCGGCGCTGACAAGCTGGTTCAGGCGCACTGAAAGCTCGCCTTCGGCCGCAGTCCCGAAGGTCCGGAACAGCAACTCGGCGATACAGAGCCCGAGAACCCTGTCGCCGAGAAATTCAAGCCGCTCGTAATTGCCTTTGTCGGTGCGCGCGCTGGCATGGGTCAGCGCGCGGTCCAGACGTTCCTTCTCGACAAATTCATGTCCGATCAGGGTTTCAAGCTTTGCGCGGTCCGCCGCTGAGAGCGTCTGCGCCTTGCTCATTCAACAACCTTGAAGAGGCGGTCCCAGCGCATGTTGGTCGGCCATTTCCAGATTTCGCGGAAGGACGTGTCGTTGCCGAGCGAGAAGAAGATGACGCTGGCACGACCGACAAGGTTTTCCGCCGGCACGTAACCGACATCGAAGCGGCTGTCGAGCGAGTTGTCACGGTTGTCGCCCATCATGAAATAATGGCCTTCCGGAACAATGAACTCGCGAGTGTTGTCGGCGCGCGAAACCGGCGACTGGTCGAGCGTGTCGTAGGTCTTGCCATCATCAAGCGTCTCGCGGAACACCGGCACGTCCTGGCCCGGATCAAGCTTGTAGTCGGAATTGAAAGTCCCATCGGGCACCTTGGGAACCGGCTTGCCGTTGATGTAGAGAACACCGTCGGTGACCTGGATATGATCGCCCGGCAGGCCGACGACACGCTTGATGTAATCGACATCAGGATTCGGCGGGAAACGGAAAACGACGATATCGCCACGCTTGGGATCGGAACCGAAGATACGGCCGCTGAAAATGTCAGGCGAGAAAGGCAGCGAATATTTCGAATAGCCGTAAGCAAACTTGTTGACGAAGATATAGTCGCCGACCAGCAAGGTCGGCATCATCGAGCCAGAGGGAATGGTGAAGGGCTGAAACAGGACAGTCCTGATAACCATCGCCAGGACGAGAGCCTGGATGATGACCTTGATATTTTCCCAGAGGGCGTTCGGCTTGGCTTCGACTTTTTCGGACACGCAGTCTTATTCCTTCAAGACGCCGGCAAGGCGCATTTCTTTCTGATGTTCTCTCTAGCGGCTTCGGCCGGTGGCGGCAATAACGACGGCACTAAAAGCGACGAGAGGTCGCTATCATACGGCATCCGGCAGCGCTTCGATGATCACAAAAGCCTGAGCCAAGGGATAATCATCGGTTATTGTCAAATGAATGGCGGCCTTGTGGCCCGCCGGCATCATGGCCTTGAGAACCTCGGCGGCGCCGCCCGTCAGCTGCATCGTCGGCTTGCCGCTTGGCAGGTTGACGACGCCCATATCCTTCCAGAAGACGCCCTGCGAGAGGCCGGTGCCAAGCGCCTTGGAGCAGGCTTCCTTGGCGGCGAAGCGCTTCGCATAGGATTCTGCGCGGTTGGCGCGGCGATCCGAGCGGGCGCGCTCGATCTCGGTGAAACAGCGATGCGTGAAGCGATCACCGAAGCGTTCGATCGATTTCTCCACGCGTCTGATATCGATGAGGTCGCTGCCAATTCCGATGATCATGCGAATAGGCCTTTCAGGATGACACTGCTTCGGCTCAGACGGTCGGCATCTCGACGGCGGGATTGGCGAGCCTGAAACGCGCACGCTCCATCAGCCGGGCGCGGCGACGCGCCTGAAAGCCTCTCACGGTGTAGAATGTCAGGACATAAAGAGCAACCGAGGTGATCGCAGCCGGCGGGATCGCACCGATCAGCATCGGCTCCAGCACCGGCTTCCACAGTTCCGTGAAATGCAGCTTGTGGAAGAGCTCGGCCAGATTGATCGTCTGCCCGGCCAACTGATCCTGCCGGCTGAGCAGCAGGTGACCAACTTCCCAGGTGATGCCCCAGATGAAGGGGTAGGTCAGCGGATTGCCGAAGGCCGCGCAGCCAAGCGCTGCCGCCACCATATTGCCTGACAGCAGATAGGTGATGACGAAGGCCATGACGAAATGCACGCCGATGAAGGGTGTCCACGACACGAAGACACCCGCAGCGACGCCCACTGCAACCGCATGCGGCGAGGCAGTCAGGCGCAGGACGCGCATAATAAGATATTTCGGCGGGCGCAGAAAACCCTTGCGAGGCCATACGAGCTCTCGCAGCTTTTCCTTAAATCCCGCAGGTTTGCGACGGCGAAACAACATGGCGCGTATTTAGTGCAGCGCACAGGGCCATGACAAGAGCGGCAAATGGAACCGCTTGAGAAACAGGCCGTCTATTCTTCTTTTCTTCCAAGGGGCGTGGGTCATGCATAACGCCCCCTTCCTTACTTCAGGTATATCTCAGAGATTAGCGATTACGGAAGATACCGCGATCGACCTGACGCTGACGATATTCAAGATCAATTCGGTCATGCGAGCCATTGAGATATGCTATTTCACGTTCCTGAGCGGTCGGAGCGCGAAGGGCGCGGGCGAACTTCCTGATCGGTTCAAACATTGCTTTGCCTCATCTTCGTTTCATTTTCTGATGACCTGAAGATAGTCGCGGCAACGGTTAATTACCACCGCTGTAACCTGAGCACAGCCATGCGCCAATCGCATGGCTTGCCTTTCCAATATGCCAATTCGACCATTAAATGATCACAAAATATGCAAAGCGCAATTTTGCGATCGGCAAGACTTTAATAAAATCCTACTCGTAGAGACGCCTGACCGTCGCGATGCATTCCAGGTCCTTGAGCTGAGCGAGAAGCTGGTTGAGCTGACGCAGATCCCAGACCTCCACTTCCAGCACCATTTCGGTGAAGTCGGCGGCCACACGCACCGTGTTCAGCATGCGAATATTGACATCCAGGCTTGCCACCGTCTGCGCCACCTTGGCGAGCGTGCCGGGCTCATTCAGCGCGTTGACCATGATGCGGGCCATGAAGCGGGATTTATTGGCCTCGTCGAGATCCCAGCGCACGTCGATCCAGCGGTCCGGTTGATCATCGAAACGCTGCAGCGACGGCGACTGGATGGGATAGATGGTGATGCCCTTGTTCTTTTCCATGATGCCGACAATGCGATCGCCGGGCACGGCACCCGTCGGCGAGAACTTGACGTCGACATTGCCGGAGAGACCGCGGATCGGCACGATATCGGGATCGCTCTCGGTGGAGGCGCGCTCGCCGTCGAGATCCGCCTTGCTCTTGCCGGGGATCTTGAAAATCATGCCCGACGCGCTTCTGACGTTGAACCAGCCTTCGTCACCGGCGGGCTTGACCGTGACGCGCTCGTCCTGGTGATCGGGATAGACGGCGCGCAGGACGTCGAGCGAGGACATTTCGCCGCGACCGACAGCTGCGATCGCATCCTCCACATCCTTCTGGCCGAGGCGGTGCAGCGCAGGCTTCATGGCTTCGCGCGAGAAGATCTTGCCGGCACGGTCGAAGGTACGCTCCAGGATGCGGTGACCGAGACCGGCATATTGCTTGCGGATCGCCATGCGTGTCGCGCGGCGGATGGCGGCGCGCGCCTTGCCAGTGACGACGATCTCTTCCCAGGCGGCCGGCGGCACCTGCACGCCGGAACGAATGATCTCCACTTCGTCGCCATTGTTGAGGCGGGTTACAAGCGGCATGATACGGCCGTTGATCTTGGCACCGACGGTCGTATCGCCGATATTGGTATGGACGGCATAAGCGAAATCGATCGGCGTCGCGCCGCGCGGCAGGGCAATCAGCTTGCCCTTGGGCGTGAAACAGAAGACCTGGTCCTGAAACAGCTCGAGCTTGGTGTGCTCGAGGAACTCCTCCGGGCTGTCGCCTTCGGCAAGCGCCTCGATCGTGTGCCGTAGCCAGGAATAGGCATTGCTTTCGCGCGAGAGGATATCGCCATCGGCATTGGTGGCGCCGTCCTTATAGAGCGTATGGGCGGCAATACCGAATTCGGCGATCTCATGCATGCGTTTGGTGCGGATCTGCAGCTCGATGCGCTGCATCGACGGGCCGACGATGGTGGTGTGCAGCGAGCGGTAGTCGTTCTGCTTCGGTGTCGAGATATAATCCTTGAAGCGGCCGGGCACGACGCGCCAGCGCGTATGCACGATGCCGAGCGCGCGATAGCAGGAGGGGATATCCTCGACGATGATACGGAAACCATAGACATCGGAAAGCTGCTCGAAGGAGAGCGATTTCGACTGCATCTTACGGAAGACGGAGTAAGGCTTCTTCTGCCGGCCCTTGACATAGGCACTCGTCAAGCCGCTGGCGATCAGCAGGTCGCGCAGTTCGGCCTCGATCTTCTTGACCAGGCCCTCGTTGCGCTTCGACAGTTCTTCGAGGCGCTTGGTGACGGTCTCGTAGGCTTCCGGGTTCATGTGCCGGAAGGAGAGTTCCTCCAGCTCCTCGCGCATGTCCTGCATGCCCATGCGGCCGGCAAGCGGCGCATAGATTTCCATCGTCTCTTCGGAAATTCGCGCGCGCTTTTCCTGCGACATGTGGTCGAGGGTGCGCATATTGTGGAGACGATCGGCGAGCTTGACCAGCAGCACGCGCACGTCGTCGGAAATGGCAAGCAGCAGCTTACGCAGATTTTCCGCCTGCTTAGCCTTCTTGGTGACGAGGTCGAGCTTCTTGATCTTCGTCAGACCCTCGACCAGGCGGCCGATATCCTCGCCGAAGAGTTCGTCGATCTCGGCGCGGGTGGCCGTCGTATCCTCGATCGTGTCATGCAGGAGCGCGACTGCAATCGTCGATTCGTCGAGATGCATGTCGGTCAGGATGGCGGCCACTTCGAGCGGGTGCGAGATGTAAGGGTCACCGCTCGCCCGCTTCTGCTGCCCATGCTTCTGCATGGCGTAGACATAGGCTTTGTTCAGCAGAGCTTCGTTGGCATCGGGCTTGTATTTCTGAACCCGCTCCACGAGCTCGTACTGCCGCATCATTCCAAAGCCACTCCAATAAAATAAAAGGGCGCCAATCGCAGACTGGCGCACACAAGGGCAATATTATGCCTAAGCCTTACAGGCGCAAGATTGATGATTGGTAATCGTCGATCTTTTGCCGCGCGGGAAGCCCCGGCCTTTCAAAAGCCGGAGATGCGCTTAGTAGTCGTCGCTCTTTTCCGGCGGGACGAGACCTTCGATACCGGCCAGAAGCTCTTCTTCCGACATCTGGTCGAAGGTGATCGTTTCCGGCAGATCGTCCTGCTCTTCGCTGTCGGCAGTAGCAGTAGCGCCGGCCGCGATCAGGCTTGCCGGATCGGGCTCGGGCTCGTCCACTTCCACATGCTTCTGCAGGGAGTGGATCAGGTCTTCCTTCAGATCGTCCGGCGAGAGGGTCTCATCAGCGATTTCGCGCAGAGCCACAACCGGGTTCTTGTCGTTGTCACGATCGATGGTGATCGACGCACCCTGGGAAATCAGCCGGGCGCGGTGGCTGGCGAGCAGAACCAGCTCGAAGCGGTTCTCCACCTTGTCAATGCAATCTTCTACTGTGACACGGGCCATTGCCTGTCCTTTGCGGTCGTCTTTTCAGGATTAAAACGCCCGATACAATTAAAACCGGACAAATTCAAGTTTTTCGTTAGGGGCCCCTCGCCTTTATCCGCGGCGGGTCTAAATTTCCATGCACAATGTGACATTTCCACCGAGGGTTGCTTGGAATATCGCGAATCGTGCCCTAAATCTTTCATATATGAATAATTCATAAAGTACGGAACAGCTCGACGCCACATCCACAAGCCACTGTTTTTATTGGGCTAAGTGGCTTATGGATTTCGATTACTCTCTTTGGATCGGTAAGCGATGTTTGACCCACGCGAAAAAATTGCACTATTCATTGACGGCGCCAACCTCTACGCTGCATCCAAGAGTCTCGGCTTTGACATCGACTACCGCAAGCTCTTGAAAGCATTTCAAAAACGCGGATATCTGCTGCGCGCTTACTACTATACCGCGCTTATCGAGGACCAGGAATATTCCTCGATCCGTCCACTCATCGACTGGCTTGATTATAATGGCTACAAGGTCGTAACGAAGCCCGCCAAGGAGTTTACCGACTCCATGGGGCGTCGCAAGATCAAGGGCAATATGGATATCGAGCTCGCAATCGATGCCATGGAACAGTCCGAAACGGTCGACCATCTCGTCATCTTCTCTGGCGACGGCGATTTCACCAATCTGGTCGAAGCGCTGCAACGCAAGGGACGCAAGGTTTCGGTCATTTCGACCATGTCCACCCAACCGCCGATGATCGCCGACGACCTGCGCCGCCAGGCCGATCACTTCATCGATCTCCTGTCGCTGAAAGCAGAGATCGGCCGGGATCCTTCCGAACGTCCTCCGCGTCCTGCCGAAGTGGCGCCAGCCAGCGATTTCGAAGACTAAGGCGCGTCGCGACTCCGGGATTCACCTGCCACGCTTTAGTCTTGCGTTATCGCATGTCGCTAGCTCGAAACCGCTGCACGCTTTTGCGCGACATGCTTCAAGCCTTCATTCGCGAATAGCCCGACACCGTCGGCAAATGGTCAAGCGTTGCCTTTCAACAGACGGCTCTTCTGCCTGTTCCAATCGCGCTCCTTCTCGGATTCGCGCTTGTCATGCAGCTTCTTGCCCTTCGCGAGGGCCAGCTCGAGCTTGGCGCGGCCCTGATCGTTGAAATAGATCTTCATCGGGATCAGCGTCATGCCTTCGCGGTTGATGCCAGCGCGCAAACGGTTGATCTCACGCCCGGACAAGAGCAGCTTGCGGCGGCGACGCGGCTCGTGGTTGAAGCGGTTCGCCTGCAGATATTCCGGCAGATAGGAATTGATCAGCCAGATCTCGCCATCCTCATCCGAAGCGTAGGATTCGGCGATATTGGCCTTGCCTTCGCGCAATGACTTGACCTCGGTGCCCATCAGCACCAAGCCCGCCTCATAGGTATCGATGATTTCGTAGTTGAAGCGGGCCTTGCGGTTTTCCGCGACGACCTTCTTCACGATACGCTGGCTGCCTTTGGGGGCCATGACGATAATTCCATCCGAGGGGCGCGAATGCCGCGCCCTCATTTCCTGTCATCTATGTAAGGGGACGGCCCGGCTTTGTGAAGACGCAGGGCCGTGAAGCCTCAGTTGAGCAAGCCAGCGTGACGCATCGCGGCGTCGATTGCCGCTTCCGTCGAAGGCTCCAGCGAGGACATCAGCGGCGAGCGGACCGTGCGGCTCATACGACCGAGCTTCGACAGGCCGTATTTCGCGCCACAGACGCCAGGCTCCATGAAGACCGCCTTGTGCAGCGGCATCAGCCGGTCCTGCAGTTCCAGAGCCTTGGCGTAATTGCCTTCGGCCGTGGCAGCCTGGAATTCCGCACAGAGGCGCGGCGCAATGTTGGCCGTGACCGAGATGCAGCCGACGCCGCCATGGGCGTTGAAGCCGAGCGCCGTCGCATCTTCACCGGAAAGCTGCTGGAACTCCTTGCCGCAGGTGATGCGCTGTTCGGAGACCCGCTCGATCTTGCCGGTCGCATCCTTGACGCCGACGATATTCTTGTGGGCCTTCGCAAGCGCGCCCATCGTCTCCGGCGTCATGTCGATGACCGAACGGCCGGGGATGTTGTAGATATAGATCGGCAGATCGACGGCTTCGGCAATCGCGGAATAATGGGCGATCAGGCCCTTCTGCGTCGGCTTGTTGTAATAGGGCGTGACGACCAGAACGGCGTCGGCGCCGACCTTTTGCGCATGCTGCGCAAGTTCGATCGCTTCCCGCGTATTGTTCGAGCCAGCGCCAGCCATGACAGGCACGCGCTTGGCCGCAACTTCGATGCAGAGCTCCACCACCCGTTTGTGCTCGGCATGCGACAGCGTCGGCGACTCGCCGGTCGTACCGACCGGAACGAGACCTTTGCTGCCTTCCCCGATCTGCCAGGCAACATGAGCGGCGAAGCTGTCTTCGTCGATCAGGCCGGCATCGGTGAAGGGGGTTACGAGCGCGGGGATGGACCCATTGAACATGCAAAGCTCCTCACGGCCGATATCCTTGCTTCAGCCGCATTCCATGAATAAGAGTTGCGCACCATAGAGCGGCAAAAACGCCGCGACAAGCGCGCATAGGTCGGTTTAGGGCAAATTCCGATAGCAAATGTGAATGAATTTTACCCGATGCGGTAAGGTTTCGTTAAGATGCCTCCAGCCAAATTGAGGGGCATGTTTTCGTTGCGAGTCATCCGGATGAAGAGAGCCGTTCTGATCCTGTCCGCCTTCGGCCTGGTCGCTGCGGCCTGGGGCAGCGCTGCATCGCAGCTCCCCGGCGAAAGCGCCCCCGTGACCGTCAAGCCGCTTGGATTCGTGCCGGAGACGGCGTCTTTCCCCGAGGCAATCACCACCGGCTCCATTCCGCGCACTGGAGCCATCGCGCCGGTCAACAGCGATCTGAAGGCCGGCCTGGATGCGCTCTCCAACAAGGATCCGCAACAAGCACTCGCCATCCGCAACACCATGGCGGCAGGAACGCTCGATCGCCACATCCTCACCTGGGCAATCGCGACATCCGGCCTGAAGGGCGTCCCCTCCTATGAGATCGCCAGCGCTTCCGACGAGCTGAAGGGCTGGCCAGGCCTCGAGCGTCTGCGCGGCAATTCCGAGCGCGCGCTTTATGACGAAAACCCGGCTCCTGCTGCCGTCCTGAACGCCTTCGGCGATACGACGCCAGAGACGCCGCAGGGCGCGATGATCATGTCGCGTGCACTGGTGGCGACCGGCAAATCTGCGCAGGCGACGAAATATATCGGCAAGATCTGGCGCAGTCAGGTGCTCGACAAGGCAACCGAAGACAAGATCCTCGCGGAATTTGCCGGCCTGCTGACCGCCGCCGATCACAAGACGCGCATGGACTACCTTATGTATCGCGGCCGTGTGGCACAGGCCAAGCGCTTCGGCGACATGGGCCAGGCGCAGTCGCTCTACAAGGCCTGGGCTGCCGTCGACGCCAGTGCGGGTAACGCCGGCGCGCTGCTGAACGCGGTCGATGCCAAGTGGCGCAGCGATCCGGGCTATCACTTCGCGCGCATCGAATATCTGCGCAAGCAGGACAAGTATCTCGACGCTGCCAAGCTCCTACAGCAGATACCGCGCGACCGCAGCGAACTGATGAACTCCGGTGAATGGTGGAACGAGCAGCGGATCATCAGCCGTGGCCTCGTCGACCAGGGACAGTTCAAGGCCGCCTACCAGATCGTTTCCGCCTCCGTCGCGACGGTGCCGACGGATATCGTCGAAGCTCAATTCCATGCCGGCTGGTATGCGCTACGCGGACTGCAAGACCCGACGACGGCCGAGACGCATTTCCGCCAGATCCTGCAGGTTTCGAACGGCCCGCTTTCCGTTTCCCGCGCCTGGTATTGGCTCGGACGCTCCGCGGAAGCCGGCGGGCCGGGCAAGGCCAGCGAATTTTTCGCCAAGGCCGCGAATTTTCCGGGCACTTTCTACGGACAGCTGGCGGCCGAGCGGCTCGGGCGCAAAACCCTCAACGTAACCTACCCCTCGCCGACAACGGCAGACCGGCAGAACCTACAGCAGCGCGAGGCGGTGCAGGCGATCGGGCGGCTTGAATCGGCCGGTCACGGCTGGCGTGCGGCAGCCCTCTACCTGGCACTTGCCGACCAGATTCAAAGCCCTGGTGAACTGGCAATCCTGACAGCCAAGGCCGAGCAGGCGGGCGACCATCATCTCTCGCTGCAGATCGGCAAGATCGCCTATGGGCGCGGCATCGATGTCGCAGCTCTTGCCTTTCCGGTCGGCGTCATTCCGGCGAACGCGAATATATCCGGTTCGGGAAAGGCGCTTGCCTATGCAATCGCCCGCCAGGAAAGCGCCTTCAATCCAGCCGCCGTCTCCGCCGCCAATGCGCGCGGCCTGCTGCAGCTGCTGCCGGGCACGGCCCAGGCGGTCGCCAAGCGGCACAATATCACCTATTCCAAGGACAAGCTGACGGCTGATGCCGGCTATAATGCAACGCTTGGCGCGCATTACCTCGGCGAGCAGATCGATGCCTTCGGCGGCTCCTACATCCTGACATTCATCGCCTATAATGCCGGACCCAAGCGCGTGCCGGAATGGATCGGCCGCTATGGCGATCCCCGCGGCAAGCCGGTCGACGAGATCGTCGACTGGATCGAGCGCATTCCCTTCCCCGAGACGCGCAACTACGTACAGCGGGTGATGGAGAATTATGAAGTCTACAAAGCGCGCCTTGGGCAGACGCCTGACATCGAGCGCGATCTCATCGGGGGCCGCAGCGCCACTTGAGGCTCATTGGCAGACCTGCCGAAAGCAAGCTACATCTCGTTCAGACAGATGGATGGAGATGTCATGAGCGACGCCGTCACAAGCGGGTTTGAGGAAAAATTCTATAGATCGACCGATGGGCTGAGGCTTTATGCTCGCAGCTACCAAGTGGCGGACAAAGAGCCTGACCGTCTGCCGATCGTCTGCCTGCCAGGTCTTACCCGCAACAGCCGCGATTTCCATGAACTCGCACTGATCCTGTCGCGGGATACGGTCTCCCCGCGACGTGTCGTTGCCCTGGACTATCGCGGACGCGGCCTGTCCGATCGGGATGGTAACAAGGCGAACTACAATCTCGCCGTCGAATGTGGCGATGTGATTGCCGGCTGCGCTGAACTCGGCATCGAGCGCGCCATCTTCATCGGCACGTCGCGCGGCGGGCTGATCCTGCATCTGCTGGCGGCAATAAAGCCGGAACTGCTCGCAGGCGTCATTTTCAACGATATCGGCCCGGTCATCCAGCCGGCCGGACTGATGGCGATCCGGGATTATCTCAACCGTGATCGCAAAGCTCAAAGCTGGAGCGAGGCGGCAGATGTCCTCAGGGAGGATCACGCAGGCGCTTTTCCGGCACTCGGTCTCACCGACTGGGAGAGCATGGCGCATGCCATCTATCGGGAGCAGAATGGCGTACCCGTCGCCGACTACGACCCGGCCATTGCCGAGCAGCTGAAAACAATCGATTTCAACAAACCCCTACCCGACCTCTGGCCGCAGTTCGAAAACCTGGGCGCCATACCGCTGCTGCTCATCAGGGGAGAGAATTCCAGCCTGCTGTCGCGGGGGACGGTGGATGAAATGGCGAAACGGCATCCTGATATGCTGCAGATCACCGCAAAGGGCCAAGGTCATGCACCGCTTCTGCATCTAGGAGACATTCCGGACAGGATCAGGATGTTTGTCACCAAATTCGGCTGATCCGGCTTACCTCGTTTCCCTCGGGGTTCATCTATTTCCAGGCTGCACCACAGATCGGTCTTCCGGCATGAAATGCAAAAAGCCCGGCTCGAGAGCCGGGCTTCCCTGAATGACCGAAGTCAGATCAGATTAGAATGCACGCTGCAGGCGGAAGTAGCCCGAGGTTACGTCGTCAGCACCATCCGGATCGAGGTACTGAACCGAAACCTTAGCAGAGAGGTTGTCTACGATCTGGTAGTCAACCGTCAGACCAACCTTCCAGGCATCGTTGTCGTCGTTGAATTCGTCACCGACGATGCCGTAGTGGCCGTAGTACTGCACGCCCGGGGTCAGCTTCAGCTTGTCGGTAGCCTTGAGGGCGTACTCGGCAGCAACTGCCCATTCGGACTTGTTGTAGTAGGCGTTCGGGTTGGTCGAGTAGACAGCTGCGAGGCCGAGCGTGCCCGGGCCGATTGCAACGGTACCCATAGCGCGAACAGCGCCTTCTTCGTTGTCGGTGTCGTAACCAGCGGTGATCTGGTAGGTGAAGGCGCCAGCCTTGCCACCGAGGCCAACTGCTACACCCCAGTTGTTCGGGGTTTCACCGTCGTAGAACGGGCTGTCTTCCAGTTCGTCAACGCTGATACCAGCGTAGAAGTCGCCGGTTTCATACTGATAACGGATGGAGTTATGCAGGGTAACCGGGGAGCCGATGTCGTCCGTTTCGCCGGAGAGACCATCGTCCCACCAGGAGTAGAAGAGACCAGCGCGGAAGCCGGCGATGTCGAGGTAAGCAGAGTCAAGCTGCGTCTTCTGAGCCGAAGCGTTGTCAGCATTGGCCTGGATAACGATCACGCCGGTGAGCGGGCCGTATTCGGTGTCGCTCTTAGCCGTGAACTGAACCTGACCACGCGTACGAGCGTCCCAATCCGAGTCGTTCGGAACAGAACCGCCGCCGCTAGCACCGATCGAGCTTGCGTTCGGAGCGACGTCAACCTGGAAACGGATGTAACCGTTGATCTTCAGGCAGGTTTCCGTGCCCGGGATGTAGAAGTAGCCGGTGCCGTAAGCGTCGCAGACGCGAACGTATTCAACCGGTTCCGGCTCGGCTGCAACGATAGCGTCAGCAGCCTGAGCGCCGGAAACTACTGCCATAGCGGCAGCAGAGCCAAGAAGAAGGCTCTTGATGTTCATAATGACCTCCAATTCAAGTTTCGTTCGGAGGTAAGATCACGCCTTACAGCGTTTCCCTGCCCTACCCCCGGTGTTTGAAGAAGTCGGGCGGTCAGGCCCTTGCTTCCGAGGCTGAAAATACAAGACGGCGGCTGTCACGCAATCACCAACTTGTGTTCAAGAGGGGTTTACGAAAGCCTTACCGGAACCCTGTTGCTGAAAGGCCACAAGTTGGGCAACGGGCCAGCCGTTTGTTTAGGCTTTATTAAGAAATCGCTTATTTTCCCGACGTTTATTGGGGTTTCATAAGGTGCGGCAGCGCCCAATCGTGCCAAATTGACACCATTTTCCCGCCAGATTCAGCTTTTTGCGATGATTGCCTGACGACCGGTGCAAAGCTCGCCAACACAAGAATCGAAACCGATTTCAGTTTTAGCCGACGAGAGGCGATTGATTCTCATGCGCGATTCGGCCGGCCGAGCATCGCGATGCTGGAACGAGGCAGACGACAGGAAGAATTCAGAACAGAGAAAATTGACACAGACACGGGGAACGCTCGCGAAAGACCGCGACGTTAGCAACGGAGGAAACGGCGGAAGGGACGAAGGTGGACTGGATCGCCACTCGATCCAATACGGGCTGAATGGGCGGTGAATCCGGGCCATTCGATCGATGAAGCTGTTCATCGGAGGTTCACGCCCGGAGGCTCACGCTGAAAACTTGGAAGGATACGTCGATGAGGAAGCTATTATCAGCACTCGCAGCCGTCGTCCTGGCTGCATCTTTCGCCCCACCGCTAAACGCGGCTCCGATGTTCGTGCCGAGAGCAGAGCAAGTGCAGATCGGCAATGTCGAGCAGGTCAGATATCGAGGCCATCGACACTGGCGCGCGGATCGCTACTGGAACCACCGGTACGCCTACCGTTCCTGCGGATATTATGACAGATGCTACAGATATCCCCGCTACGGCTACAGGTACCCGCGGTACTACGATCGCGGTTATTACGGCGGCTACCGCGACTATTACGGCTACCGGCCGCGGTCAGGAGTGAGTTTGTATTTTCATTTCTAGCCGGCGACACCTGTCGGCCATATCGCCGGGCGCGGCCTTCAACGGCCGTTGCCCTGCCCGATGAGCCAACAACAATCGTGTCTTGGTGAATGTTATGGCTGGTTTGATACCGGCTGCCATCCATCTGACTTCATCGATAAGAAGATAGATGGCGGAGAAGATGGGATTCGAACCCACGATACCATTCCTGGTATACTCCCTTAGCAGGGGAGCGCCTTCGACCACTCGGCCACCTCTCCGGTGGGAGCCCTGATATGGGTATTCCCCGGTACGATCAAGCTTTTTTTGAAGTTTTTCACACGCCCTTTGCGCAGATCGCAAACGCGACGACAACAGTTCAAAACTGAATCGACCGCAGAGGCGATCAAACCCCTATCCGCTTATGCCAGGAGTTGCTTCAGGTCGGCCGCAGGATCGGCCAGGATTGCGCGGTCAGGATTGATGCCGGATTCAAGCATCTTCTTGCCCGTCACATAGGCCTTGGCATCATTGATGGCATCAACGGCGATCAGCTTGCCCTCGCGGAAATACCAGACGGAGCTTGCGCCTTCACGGGAACCTGGACGAAGCAGCGTGTCGTCGTAGCCCATATTGAAGCCGGCGATCTGCAGCTTCACGTCATACTGGTCCGACCAGAACCAGGGCTTGGGGTCGTAGGGTTCGTTGCCGCCAGCGATGACGGCGGCCGCGGCATCGGCCTGGTCGACGGCGTTCTGCACGGATTCAAGCCGGATACGGCCGCCCTGCCAGGGCAGGCTGGCACAATCGCCCGCCGCATAGATCGAAGGGTCGGAAGTGCGGGCAAATTCGTCGACAATGATTCCATTGCCGACTTCGAGCCCGGCCTCCTTCGCGAGAAGGTCATTGGGCACGACGCCGATGCCGACGATCACGAAGTCCACTTCGATGGTGGTGCCATCGGAAAGCTCGGCGCCTGTCACGCGGCCATCCCTGCCGATGAGGTGCTTCAGGCCTGTCTTTTCGCGAATCGTCACATCATGGCTCTTATGGATTGCGCGCATGATGTCGGCGGTTTCCTTGGCAGCGACACGCTGCAGGATTCGGTCGGCCATTTCGATGACGGTCACTTCGAGGCCGAGATGTCGGGCGACGGCCGCAGCCTCGAGGCCGATATAACCGCCACCGATGATGAGCACACGGCGGCCGGGTCGCATTTCCCCTGCCAGCAAATCGGCATCACGCTTGTCGCGAGCGACGTAGACGCCTTCCAGATCGCCGCCGATCGCGGCAGGCAGGCGGCGGGGTGTGGAGCCGGTCACAAGCGCCAGTGTGCCATAATCGAGAATGGAGCCGTCCTGCAGAAGGACTTGTCTGGTCTCGCGCTTGATCTGCTCGGCCCAGGTCGAGAGGCGGATCTCGACATTATTATCGGGATACCAATGCTCGGGACGGAACAGCAAGCGGTCGAAGGCCATCTCGCCGAGCAGATACTTCTTCGACAGAGGCGGGCGCTGGTAAGGAAGCACGTCTTCGGCGCCAATCAGCGTAATCGGACGCTCGTCCTTCAGCGCACGCAGCTTGGCTGCCAATGCGAAGCCTGCCTGCCCCGCGCCGATGATCACCAGTCTGTCCGTCACGATACCACTCCCGAATATCAGCCATTCAACAGGGACAAGGCCTATCCCCTGCCCCAAACGCCGTCAACGGAAGCGAAGGCTTGCTTCAGCCGATCTCGATCCAGCGGCGCTCATGGAAGGACTGTGCCATGGCATGAACCGACTTCTCTATCCTGAGACCGTCTTCGAATGTCACGATAGACGCCGGCTCCCCGGAAATCGCCCGGATCAGTTCGCGGCATTCGATGATCTTCAGGTCATTGAAGCCGAGACCGTGACCGGGGGCCGGGATGAAGCGATCATACGGCTGATGGGCGGGTGCCGCCAGTATCTTGCGGAAGCCCTGCTCCGAGCCGCGTCCTTCGGCCTGATAGAGCTCGAATTCGTTCATGCGCTCCTGATCATAGAGAATAGAACCCTTCGAGCCATAGATCTGCAGCGCTATACGGCCCTTGCGGCCCCAGGCGGCACGATTTGCCATCAGCACGGCCGAGATGCCGCCGCCGAGACGCATCAGCACATTGGCCGCATCATGATTCTCGACCGCGCGGCGACCGCCGCCCGATACCGGGCGATCGGCATAGGGTTTGACCATATCCGTGGTGACAGCTTCGACATGGCCGAACAGATACCAGAGCAGCGACAACGGATGGACGGCGAAATCGTCGAGTGCGCCGTAACCGGCAGAAAGCTCGCTCTTCCAATAGAACAGGACATCAGGATCGGCCATGAAATCCTCGTCCATTTCGACGCGGATGTGATTGACGGAGCCGATCGCGCCCTCACCTATCAGCGCCTTGATATGCCGCATGATCGGGTTCTGGATATAATTGTAGCCGAGCACTGCGACCTTGCCGGATTGTCTGGACACCTGAAGCATGCGCTCGGCATCGGCATAGGCGGGCGCCATCGGCTTTTCACACCAGACGTGCTTGCCGGCCTCGAGGGAGGCGATCGCCATTTCGGCATGGAACTGATTGGGTGTGGTGACGGAGACGACGTCCACATCAGGATCCGCAATCAGCGCCCGCCAGTCGGCCGTCGCCTTCTCGAAGCCGAACTCCCCGGCGCGGGTGCTTGCCAGCTCGGCATTGGCTTCGGCAAGATGCACGAGACGCGGGCGCTCGACATCGCCGAAGACCGTTTTCACCGCATTCCACGCAAGTGCGTGGCACTTGCCCATATAACCGGTGCCGATCAAACCTATGCCGAGTGGCTTCATGTCAGGGTCTCCTCCTCAACTCCGCGGGAATTTTTGGAATATTTGGATCATTTTGACAAGCAGGTCCTGATCCATCTTTTCATGCCGGTCTTCTCAAAATTGTCTAAAACCTTTGATTTTCAGACTATTAAAAACAATTAGGCGCCTTCGTCGAAATCGTTTATGCTCCGAAATATGGAATATTTGTTTCATCTTCTGAGCCGTCAGCATGGATAGTGACCCCCAAAGAGCGCGCGTGCCGCGCGATTTCGAAAGCCTGCGCAGTACGATCATCGAGCGGAAGGCGAACATGCCGAAGCGGCTGGCGCAGGTGGCCGCCTTTGCGCTCGGCAATCCTGATGAAATCGCCTTCGGCACGACGGCCAGCATTGCCGCAGCCTCGGAAGTCCAGCCCTCCACGCTGGTACGCCTCGCCCATCACCTCGGCTATGAGGGCTTTTCCGATCTCCAGAGCATTTTTCGCGAGCGGCTGCGTGACCGGACGCTTAGCTATGAGGAGCGCCTCGTCACGCTGGAACAGTCCGGCGGGGATGACGAGGATGCGACGCTGCTGACAGGCTTCATTTCGGCCGCCAGCCAGTCGGTGAACCGGCTTGCGGCGACCGTGCAGACGGACACGTTTGCGAAGGCCGTCGATATCCTGGCGGCGGCGGAGACCATCTATCTCATCGCCAAGCGGCGCTCCTATCCGCTGACGGCGCACATGACCTACGCCTTTTCCAAGCTGAACATCCGCCATCAGATCGTCGCCTCGCCAAACGGCGTCGACCCAGAGATGGTGCAATTCGCCACGCCGCGCGATGCGGCGATCGCGGCGAGCTTTTCGCCCTATGCGGCCGACAGCCTCATCCAGAGCCAGGAGCTTGCCGATCGCGGCGTGCCGGTGATTGCGATCACCGATTCGGCCTTCTCGCCGCTCGCTGCCTGCGCCACGCACTGGTTCGAAATAGCCGAGGCCGATTTCGCCGGCTTCCGTTCATTGTCGGCCTCCATGGCGCTCACCATGGCGCTGCCAGTTGCCATTGCCGAGCGGCGGCGCAAATTACAGCACGCAAAACCCGCGAAGACCAAAATGGAATAAACATTCCGAATTGACAAACAGACGGAACCGATGTTTCATTATTCAAAATTCGCGGACGGTCCAGGCCGCGTAAAAATCTAGCGGGAGGACATCATGGCACAATCGAATCCGGGCTCACAGCCGGAGCCGACACTCGACGTGATCACCATCGGCCGCTCGTCCGTCGACCTTTACGGTCAGCAAATCGGTTCGCGGCTGGAAGATATCGGTTCCTTTGCGAAATCTGTCGGCGGCTGCCCGGCCAATATCGCGATCGGCACGGCGCGGCTCGGGCTGAAATCGGCATTGATCACCCGCGTCGGCGACGAGCAGATGGGGCGCTTCATCATCGAGCAGTCGGCGCGCGAGGGCGTCGAGACGAAAGGCATCAAGACCGACAAGGATCGGCTGACGGCACTTGTGCTGCTGGCGGTAGAGGCCGAGGGCGTCTCGCCGATGATCTTCTATCGTTCCGATTGCGCCGATATGGCACTCGACGAAGGCGATATTGACGAGGATTTCATCAAGTCCTCGCGCGCAGTGCTCGTCTCGGGCACGCATTTCTCCCGGCCGAATACGGAGGCCGCGCAACGCAAGGCGATCCGGCTTGCCAAGGCGAATGGCAGAAAGGTGATTTTCGATATCGATTACCGGCCGAACCTCTGGGGCCTTGCCGGCCATGCCGAGGGCTTCGAGCGTTATGTGAAGTCGGACCGCGTCTCCTCGAAGATGAAGGAGACGCTGCCGGATTGCGACTTGATCGTCGGAACGGAAGAAGAGATCCTGATTGCATCGGGTGCCGATGACGTTCTCGGTGCGTTGAAGGAGATCAGACGCCTCTCGCCGGCGACAATCGTTCTGAAGCGCGGCGCCATGGGCTGCATCGTCTATGACGGCCCGATCAGCGACAATCTCGAAGACGGCATTGTCGGCCAGGGCTTTCCGATAGAGGTGTTCAACGTGCTTGGCGCGGGCGATGCGTTCATGTCCGGCCTGCTGCGCGGCTGGCTGAAGGATGAACCGCTGAAGACCTGCGCCACCTGGGCGAATGCCTGCGGCGCCTTTGCCGTTTCCCGCCTGCTCTGCTCGCCGGAATATCCGACCTGGGCGGAGCTCGACTTCTTCCTGAAGAACGGCAGCAAGCACCGCGCGCTGCGCAAGGACGAAGCGATCAACCACATCCATTGGGCCTCGACCCGCAAGGGCGACATCCCGCTTCTGATGGCGCTCGCCATCGACCATCGTTCGCAGCTAACGGCTGTCTGCGACGAGCTCAGCATCGATTATAAGCAGATCGTCGCCTTCAAGCGGCTGGCGGTAGAAGCTGCTTCCCGCGTTGCTGACGGGCGGACCGGCTACGGCATGCTGATCGACGAGCGCTTCGGCCGTGACGCCTTCTTCGACGCGGCCAAGAAGGATTTCACCTGGATCGGCCGGCCGGTCGAGCTTCCGGGCTCCAAGCCGCTTCGCTTCGAATTCAGCCAGGATATCGGCTCGCAGCTGGTAGAATGGCCGCTCGACCATTGCATCAAGTGCCTGTGTTTCTATCATCCCGACGATCCGGCGGAATTGAAGAAGGAACAGCAGGAAAAACTGCGCACGCTCTTTGAAGCCGCACGCAAGGTCGGCCGCGAGCTGCTGGTGGAGATCATCTCCAGCAAGAACGGGCCGCTGACCGACGATACGGTGTCGACGGCGCTGGAAGAGCTCTACGCGCTCGGCATCAAGCCGGACTGGTGGAAGCTCGAGCCACAGGCCTCAACCGGCGCCTGGAAAAAGATCGATGCCGTCATTGCCAAAAATGATCCATGGTGCCGCGGTATCGTGCTTTTGGGGCTAGAAGCTCCCGCCGACGAACTGGTGAAGGGGTTCGAGGCGACGCTGGCGGCACCCTCGGTCAAGGGCTTTGCGGTGGGCCGTACGATCTTTGCCGATGCGGCGCGCGGCTGGCTTTCGGGCAAGATCAACGACGAGGAAGCGATTGCCGATATGGCCGGTCGCTTCAAGCAATTGACAGAGGCCTGGCTGAAAACGCGCGGTCTCAACTAAGTAGAGCGAATTTGGGAGGCGCCCGATGGGCAAGACGGTAAGATTGACGATGGCGCAGGCCGTCGCGCATTTCCTTAAAGTGCAGATGACCATCGTCGACGGCAAAAAGGTGCCGATCTTCGGTGGCGTGTGGGCAATCTTCGGCCACGGCAATGTCGCCGGCATGGGCGAGGCACTCTATCAGGTGCGCCAGGAACTGCCGACCTATCGTGCGCATAACGAACAGGGCATGGCCCACGCGGCTATCGCCTATGCCAAGGCGAGCTTCCGCCAGCGTTTCATGGCCTGCACGACCTCGATCGGCCCCGGTGCTCTGAACATGGTGACGGCTGCCGGCGTGGCGCATGTCAACCGCATCCCGGTGCTCTTCCTGCCCGGCGATATCTTCGCCAATCGCGCGCCCGATCCGGTGCTGCAGCAGATCGAGGATTTCGGCGACGGCACGGTCTCGGCCAATGATGCCTTCCGCCCGGTCTCGCGCTATTTCGACCGTATCACCCGGCCGGAACAGATCATCACGGCGCTGAAGCGCGCCATGCAGGTGCTGACCGATCCGCTCGATTGCGGCCCTGTGACGCTGTCGCTCTGCCAGGACGTTCAGGCAGAAGCCTTCGATTATCCGGAAAGCCTGTTCGAAGAGAAGGTCTGGACGGTGCGCCGTCCGCAGCCGGATGCCGATGAGCTTGCCAATGCCATTGCGCTGATCAAGGCTTCGCAGAAGCCCGTTATCGTTGCCGGCGGCGGCGTACTCTATTCGCAGGCGACCAAGGAGCTTGCGGCTTTCGCGGAGGTGCATGGCGTTCCCGTCGTCGTCACCCAGGCCGGCAAGTCGGCGATCGACGAGCGTCATGCGCTGGCGCTTGGCTCCGTCGGCGTGACCGGCACATCGGCTGCCAACGCTATTGCCGAGGAAACCGACCTGGTGATTGCCGTCGGCACGCGCTGCCAGGATTTCACGACCGGTTCCTGGGCGCTCTTCAAGAACGAAGGCCTGAAGCTGCTCAACCTTAATATCGCTGCCTATGACGCGCTGAAGCATGACAGCCATCCGCTTGTCGCCGACGCGCGCGAGGGACTGAAGGCACTTTCGTCAGGCCTTTCCGGCTGGAAAGCGCCAGCAGCGCTTGCCGAGAAGGCAACGAAGGAAAAGAACGTCTGGATGGAGGCTGCCGCCAAGGCCATGGGCACCACCAATGCCGCCCTGCCCTCCGACGCGCAGGTCATCGGTGCCGTGGTTCGTTCCATCGGCGGCGAGAAGACGACGCTGCTATGTGCGGCGGGCGGCCTGCCGGGCGAGTTGCACAAGCTGTGGCCGGCCACCGTCCCCGGCAGCTACCACATGGAATACGGCTTCTCCTGCATGGGCTATGAGATTGCCGGCGGCCTCGGCGCCAAGATGGCGCACCCGGAAAAGGACGTCGTCGTCATGGTCGGCGACGGCTCTTACATGATGCTGAACTCCGAACTCGCCACTTCGGTCATGCTCGGCCTCAAGCTGAATATCGTGCTGCTCGACAATAGAGGCTATGGCTGCATCAACCGCCTGCAGATGGCAACCGGCGGCGCCAACTTCAACAACCTGTTGAAGGACTCCTATCATGAGGTCATGCCCGAGATCGATTTCCGCGCGCATGCGGAAGCGATGGGCGCGATTGCAGTGAAGGTTTCCTCCATCGCCGAACTGGAACAGGCGATCGCCGATTCGAAGAAGAACGATCGCAGCTCGGTCTTCGTCATCGATACCGACCCGTTGATCACGACGGATGCCGGTGGTCACTGGTGGGATGTGGCGGTGCCGGAAGTCAGCCCGCGCGGCGATGTCAACAAGGCCCATGAGGCCTATGTCAAGGCACGCGCCGCCCAGCGCGTCGGCTGATCCAATTGCTATCATTTTCCGGAGGAGCGGCAGCGCTCCTCCGCACTCTATTTAAGGAGACTATCGATGAAGGCCAAACTCGGCATGTCGCCCATCGCATGGTGGAACGACGACCTTCCTGAACTCAGCGACGACGTGTCCCTTGAAGAATGCCTGCGCCAGTCCCGCACTGCCGGCTTTACCGGCATGGAGCAGGGCCGCCGCTTCCCGAGCAACCCGCAAGAGATGCTGCCCATTCTGCGCGCCGCCGACGTGACGCTCTGCGGCGGTTGGTTCTCCGGCACGCTTGTCAATGAGGAGCTTGCGGCCAACAAGCACCGCATCGCTCCGATGATCGAACTTTTCAAGGCGGTCAATGCGCCCTGTATCGTCTATGGCGAAGTCGGCCGCTCGATCCAGGGCGACCGCTCCAAGCCACTCGCCACCAAGCCGCGGCTTGGCGATGACGAGATGAAGGCCTATGCGCGCCGTGTCACCGAATTCGGCGAATGGTGCGCCGAGCAGGGCATGCCGCTTTCCTATCACCACCACATGGCGGCTGTCGTGGAGACCGAGCCGGAACTCGACGCCTTCATGAAGAATTCGGGCGCCGGCATTCCGCTGCTGCTCGATGCCGGGCATCTGGCCTTTGCCGGCGGCGACGTGCTGCGCGCGATCGATAATCACCACGCCCGCATCAACCATGTGCATGTGAAGGATATCCGCAAGGCCGTTGTCGATGGGCTGGATCGCAGCAAGCAGTCCTTCCTCGACGCAGTAGCGCTCGGCGCTTTCACCGTGCCGGGCGACGGCTCGCTCGATTTCGGCGCCATCGTCAAGCGGTTCGCCGATTATGGTTATGAAGGCTGGTTCGTCGTTGAAGCCGAACAGGACCCGCGTAAGGCACCGCCCCAGAAGATGGCGGAGATCGGTCATGCCGAATTGATGCGTGTCATGACGGCGGCTGGTTATACGGTGGAGACGGAAGGTTTCCCGAAGGCGTAACTACAAAACTGCTGGAGCCCGGAGCCCCCTCATCCGCCCTTCGGGCACCTTCTCCCCTGGGGGAGAAGGGAGAAAGAGGCGGGCGCGGCATATGCCTTCTCCCCAGCGGGGAGAAGGTGGCGGCAGCCGGATGTGGGGGCCGCACCCACCAATTCAGGAGGAGAAACACCAATGCCAAACCTCAAGGTAAAACCGTCAGGCAAGACCGGCCGCGTCACGCATGTGACGCCCGAAAGCGCCGGCTGGACCTATGTCGGCTTCGACATGCACCGCTTGAAGCCGGGCGAGACGGCATCGGGAGAGACAGGCGAACGCGAAGTTTGCCTCGTCTGGGTGAGCGGCAAAGGCAAGGCTTCGGCCGGCACCAGGGATTTCGGTACGCTCGGCGAGCGCATGAGCCCTTTCGACGGCGCACCGCATGCTCTCTATATTCCGATGGAATCGACATGGTCGGTGACGGCGGAGACGGATCTGGAGCTTGCCGTTTGCTCCGCCCCCGGCGGCGGCACCTATGAGGCCAAGGCCATTCCGCCCGGCACGCACCCGCCGCTGACGCGCGGCAAGGGCACGAATGTGCGCTACGTCAACAACATCATGCCGGAAGACGATAGCTCGGCGCATTCACTGCTCGTCGTCGAGGTCATCACGCCCGGCGGTCATACCTCCTCCTATCCGCCGCACAAGCATGACCAGGACAATCTTCCGCATGAAAGCATGCTGGAAGAGACCTACTACCACCGCCTCAACCCGCCCCAGGGCTTCGGCTTCCAGCGCGTCTATACGGACGACCGCTCGCTCGATGAGGCGATGGCCATCGAAGACGGCGACGTGACGCTGGTACCGAAGGGCTATCATCCGTGCGCGGCAACGCATGGCTACGATCTCTATTATCTCAATGTCATGGCGGGGCCGAAGCGTGTCTGGAAGTTCTACAATGCGCCGGAACACGAATGGCTGCTGAAAGCCTGATCCGGCCGCAGATCGCTAAATAATCTGACAGCGGGCGAGCCGCGCAGATGGTTCAATCCTCCCATTCAAACGCAATGGATGGAGGAACACCATGCGCGGCTCTAGCCTTACAATTTATGCCGAGACTACCCGCCGGACGGAAACCAGACAGTCCCGGCTTCTTGCAAGTCTCGTTACGGGCTTTCGGTTGATAGGACGCAAGCTCGCCGAACGGCGCAGTCGCAGCGCCGTCATGGAGTTGTCCGACGATCAGCTCAAGGATATCGGTCTTTCTCGCGGCCAGATCGAAAGCGACGTGCATATCTCAAGCCACTACTGGCGCAACAAGGGATTGTGATAGGGTGCAGCGGCGGGCAGCACTCGCCGCGCAAAAATCCGGAAAGACCGATGTCGCAATTTTCGACCGCATTGCTCTTGAAGACGAAGACTGTCGCGATCCGCGACATTGTCTGCAATGGCGAATGCCGTCACAAGAGCGACGAGGAATGCGCCCACAAGACGAGTCTCGTCTATCCCTATCGCGGCGTCTTCATGCGTCATGTCGGGCGCACCGACACGGTGGCGGAAGCCAACCAGATGCTGTTCTTCAACGCCGGCCAAGGCTATCGTATCAGCCATCCCGTCGAGGGCGGCGATGCCTGCATCGATCTTTCAATCGACGAATCCCTTTTGGCCGAACTCGCGCCCAGGGATCAGGTGCAGGCCGGCGAGCTGTTCGGTTTCAAGCGCCAGCGCCGGCGCATCGATCCGCGGGCGCAGGCGCTTGTCGCGCTTCTTCGCCATGGGCTGCGCCGGGGTGTTGCCGAGACGCTGGAAGCGGAAACGCTGGCGCTCACTCTCGTGCGCCGCTCGCTCGGCGAACGCACCTCGCATGCAGCGGGTGCGAGTGCCGGTCGACAGAAACTTGTCGACCGGGCAAAGCTCGTGCTCTCCTCCGATCTCGCGCGGCGCTGGACGCTTGCCGAAATCGCAACGGAAGTGGGCGTTTCGCCTGTCTATCTGACCCAGGTCTTCCAGCAGGTGGAGGCAACCCCGCTCTATCGCTACCAGCTTCGGCTTCGCCTTGCCCGCGCGCTCGATCTTCTTGGCGAGTATGAGGATCTGACAGCGCTCGGCCTCGATCTCGGCTTTTCCAGCCACAGCCATTTCACCGCATCCTTCCGCCAGGCCTATGGCCAGACGCCGGCGGAGTTCCAGCGTGCCACGCGACTGCGGGCCTGAAATCGCTAAAGAATTCGACAGCGATGAAGGTCCACCAGTGGTCTTATGATCCCGCCCCTGACGGGGACCCAACGGAGGATGACAGATGAAGAAGACCACATGCGCTGCCTGCGACTGCGAACTCGGAGCTGATACCATCAGCGTCAAGCTTGGCGGAAAGACCGTCGAGGTCTGCTGCGAGGAATGCGCCCAGGCGCTCGGGGAAGCAGAGGCTGCCACCGCATCCGCACCTGCAACCGCGAAGGATTGAAACAAGGCCGCGCCCAAAAAGGCGCGGCCTTCTTCGTTTTTCCATGCTCTGCCCTCAAGCAGGCAGCAAACCGTACCGCCAGCCGAGCCGCCTTGCATTGCGCGAAAGGACGGCAAAGGCCAGCAGGAACATGCAGGCTTCGGCAAAGACCGGCACCATCCAGATACCCATCTCCCCAAAGGCATGCGGCAGCAGGAAAGTCAGCGGCAGGGTGAAGAGATAGGCGCGCGACAGGCCGAAGATCGCCGCACGCTTGGCATCGCCTATCGCCTGGAAATAGCCTGACAGGACGATCATCTGGCCGAACAGGAAATAGGCGCCGACCGTCCAGGGCAGGATGCGTGAGACCTCGGCGATGACGACTGGGTCGGCCACGAAGACATGGCCAAGGCGGCTTGCCAATAGTTCGACCGTTATCTCGACGCCGGCGCAGTAGACGAGAGCTGCGACCAGCGCGATCTGCAGGCTGCGGCCGACGCGCTCGGACAGGCCTGCCCCATAGTTATTGCCGCAGATCGTCTGGAAGGCGATGTTGAGGCCGAGCAGCGGCAGGTAAGCCACAGTCATGACACGGGTGATGATGCCGTAGGCGCCAACAGTCGCGACATAATCGCCCTCGCCCCAGATCGACAGATTGAAGATGACGGCTGCGGAGCAGAGCGAGATGCCGATGAAGCCGAGGCTCATCGGCGCGCCAAGTGCCAGGATCGGCCGCCAGTCCGCAAGCGGAAAGCGGGATGCCGGACGAAGTGCGCGCGCATTGCGCCAGCGATAGATCAGCACGGCAACAAGGCAGATCGCCTGCGCCAGCACCGAGCCCAGCGCCGAGCCGGCCACCCCCCATTGCAGGATCGCCATGAAGAACCAGTTGGCGACGATGTTAAGTGCCGTGGCGGCAAGCATCACCATGGTCATGAATCCGATCCGGCCTTCGCTGCGCAGGGCATCGATATTCAGCGACAGGAAGAAGGCGACGGGTGCGGCACCGACCATGATGCCGATGAAGGCGCGGGCATTTTCGGCAACGGCGAGATCGCCTGCGGCGGCATTGTCGACGATGCGCCAGCCGACGGTCCAGTAGATCGCGTTGATGACAAGCACGACGGCGATTGCCAGCACATGGGCCGCCGCAAAGGTGCGGCGGGCGGCATCGCGATTGCCGGCGCCGAGTTCACGGGCAAGGATGCTCGCCATACCGTTCGAGACGAGCGACTGCAGGGCCACCAGCATCATCAGGCCGGGAAAGACAAGGGTGACGGCGGAAAGCGCACCGGCCCCGACATAAGCGCCAAGGAAATAGGCGTCCACCACGGCAAAGAGGCCGTTGATGGTGGTGATCAGGATGATTGGCAGTGCCGTGCGGGCAAAGACCGAAGGCAGCGAGCCGGTCAGGAATGCATTTGTTTGCGAATTTGAAGTCATGGACGGAATCCGGGTGTTGCGGGCAACGATCAGGCTGTCAGATATCGAGAACGAGATGCGGCAGACCGTTCGAGGTCTTGCGCGGCGAGACGCCATTCTCGTCTATCTGGGCATGGACGCGCTGGCGGAAGGCCGAGAAGCTCTCGAAGGTCACGACGTCGACAGGCTCATCGAAATGGATGGTGATCCTGTAGAAGTCGCTGCCCGGGACAGCCGACAATGCGAGAACCTTGCCGGTGAAAGGCTGGTTCAGGTACCGCCCGCGAATATGCGCGCCGACGAAGATCGGCGACGCAGGCTTGTCATTGGGCTTGGCAGCAAGGGCGGAGAGCGTGTTCCAGTCGCGGACGCCATATTGGCGGGCGATCAGCTCGAGAGCGGCGGCGTGGGTGATCTCGCTGCCGCGTTCGGTCATGGCCTGACGCAGGCGCTTTGCCTGGGCCTTCAGTTCATCAACCGGCGGATAGGCCATAGTCATGGTGGTACGAGTCATGGAGTCAGCCTTTCAAAGGCATGCCATTCGACTGTCAGGGGGGCTCGCATTGCCGTCAGTCAGCATGCACAGGGGCTGTGACCATGATCGCGAGGGCTTCACCATGGATCTTATCCGCGAGCGGCCGGTGCCTCGAACCGGCTTCTCTATGCGCGACGACGGATGCCAAGTCAAGATCGGCACAGGCTTGGCGAAAAAATGGGCAGATTCTGAACAATATTGCCGACGATAAAAGCGTTATGCCGTTAGATTTTGCACAAGCTTTCAATTTTAAAGATATTGTTCAGCAGATGTGAGCAATCCTGCGTTAAAGTCAGATCGTACAACAAGCGGAGGCTGACATGGCCTTTCAGATGCACCTCGACACAGAACATCCGAAGCCCGAACAGGCTTACAGAGAATTCAACCTCGATCGGCCCGGCAACATCATCTTCGTCGGCCATCACCTCAGCACCGGCACGCAAGTGCGCTGCCTGATCCGCACCATCACGCTAGCCGGCGCGCTGCTGGAAGTCAGCCCCAGCCTGGAAATGCCGCAGAATTTCTTCCTTGAAATCCTCGGCATCCACGACGAGATCGGAGCGACCGTGGTCAAGCGCGAAGACGAATTCGTGACCATCAGCTTCAACATGCTGCTGAACCCCGAATTCCTGCATCACGTGCTGCGGTTGAGCTTCGAAACCAGCCTCTGATTCCCTGATCTGGCCGCATAAAAACGCGGGCCGTGTGACCCGCGTTTCAAAGAGCGATGGCTTGTGGCGATCAGGCGGCCAGATGCCGCTCGATCTGGTCGACGGGGAGATTGGTGTAATCCTTCGCCACTTCGGCCGAGATTGCGGCCTGTGCATCGGCACTGAGATTGGGACGCAACGTGCCGAGCGCACGCGGAGGCGCTACCAGAACGATGCGGCTTGCCTCCTTTTCGTGTACGAGCTCGTCGAGCTTCACGGCAACTTCCTTCAGAAAGTCGGCCTCGGCCTGGTCCTGCCAGTTGGTCTCTTCCATGGCGCTGCCGCTGAGCCCATCCGGGGCGTAGGCGCGACCCGGCTTGTCGGTGCCGAGCTCGCGTGTCGGCTGATTGGGCTGCGTAAGAGTTTCACGGACCTGGAGGTTCATCAGTTCGGCATCGCCGGCATTCTGCATTATCAGGGCTTTTGCCCCATCGCACACGACGACCCAGGATTCCCAGGGAACTTTGACATCAGTCATTTCAGTTTCCTCACTTCATTATTGAAAGCAGCACATCGCAAAGAGAAAACGCCCGGCAAATGAAAGAGTTCGGGAAAAATCCGCGCAAAGAGAATCAACGGCGATCCGCAAGGCGGGCCATGGCGTAGAACGGGCAAAGCGGGAGATGAAAGACGATGAAAACTGCGTTTATTGCCTATGCCGGCTGCCTTCTCACCCTTGCCGTTGTTGACGCCTTATGGCTCGGCATCGTCGCCCGCACCTTCTATCGCGACCAGTTGGGCGAGCTGATGCTTCCCGCGCCGAACCTCGGTATCGCGGCGCTTTTCTATCTGTTCTTCACGGCCGCGATCGTCGTGCTTGCGGTTTTGCCGGGGCTTTCCGGCGGCTCGATCGGCACAACGCTTCTCTATGGTGCCATTTTGGGACTGGCGGCTTACGGCACCTATGACATCACGAATTTGTCGACACTAAAGAACTGGCCGCTCGCGATGAGCCTTGTGGACATGGCCTGGGGAACCTTTCTGACGGCACTTAGCGCTGCTGGGGGCTATTGCGCGGCAAGATTGCTGGCCTGAGCGACGACAAGTTTATTCCCAAGAGGGCACAATAGATGTGCCGCTAACGCACAAATTTGAAACTCGTTAAAATTGTAGTTTCATATTTGACGAATGTGAAAAACATTCGTGTGAGCCTCTCTGTCGAACAGCCTGAAATTCGAACTGCCCCACATCTTGAACTGCCTGACGGAGAATGCGAAATGGAAATGCTCCGCGCAACGCACCTCGCCACGGTGAAGTCGGCTGTCTACGATATTCGCTGGGAGGAGTTCAACGTCAAACGACCGGCCCGTATCGTGGCCGTTCGCCCCTGCCTTACCGGGATTTCGATGCGCAGCGCCGAAATTCTCGACATTTCCCAGGGTGGCGCGACCTTTGTCGTGTCGACGACGGCCGGTCTGCCCAAACATTATTATCTGAATATTCTTGGGCTCGCCTATCGCATCGGCTGTGCCGAGGTCTACCGCCATCACGAGCGCATCGGCGTTCGCTTCATCAACCTCATGGAGCCGGAGGTTCTACGCAAGGTAGTGCGCGCAGACTTCATGATCGGCAATATGGAAGCGATCAACGCACGCCGCAACAGCCCCCGCGTCTAGGCCGCAGCGGGCGTGAAATAATCTTGCTTGCCATGGCAAAGCGAGAGCCTATTCTTGCGCGGCTTTTTCAATAATCCCGGGAAATTGCCCTCGCATGTCTGCCTTCTCGCGCTTCACGCCGCTCGCCAGCGCCCTGCCCTCCACCGTCCCTTTCGTCGGCCCAGAGGCCATCGAGCGTCAGCGCGGTCTGAAGGTCGAAGCGCGCATCGGCGCCAATGAAAACGGCTTCGGCCCGGCTCCCTCGGTTATTGCCGCCATGCGCGAGCAGGCCGGCGACATCTGGAAGTACAACGATCCGGAAAATTACGCGCTGCGCGAGGCGCTTGCCACCCATCTAGGCGTGACACCGGCCAATATCGCAATCGGCGGCGGCATTGACGAACTGCTCGGGCAGATCGTGCGGCTGGTGATCGAGCCCGGCGGCACCGTCGTGACCTCCTTCGGAGCCTATCCGACCTTCAATTTCCATGTGAACGGCTTCGGCGGCCGACTGGTCACTGTTCCTTATGCCGGCGACCGTGAAGATCTCGACGCGTTGCTCGATGCGGTCAAGCGCGAGAACGCACCGCTTGTCTATTTCGCCAACCCTGACAATCCGATGGGAAGCTGGTGGAACGCCCAAGAGATCGTCGCCTTCGCGCGCGCCCTGCCGGAAACCTGTCTGATGATCCTCGACGAAGCCTATAGCGAGACCGGCCCGGCCTCTGCCTTGCCGTCGATCGGGTCGCTCATCGATCTGCCGAACATCGTGCGCACCCGCACCTTCTCCAAGGCCTACGGTCTTGCCGGCGCCCGCGTCGGCTACGCGATCTCGACGCCCGGCACGGCGCTGGCCTTCGACAAGATCCGCAATCATTTCGGCATGAACCGGCTTGCGACGGTCGCTGCGCTCGCAGCCCTCAAGGATCAGGCCTACCTTTCGGAGGTGATCGGGAAGATCCACGCCGCGCGCGACAGGATCGCCGGTATTGCCAGGGCAAACGGCCTGCAGCCGCTGGCGTCGGCAACGAATTTCGTGGCAATCGATGCCGGCCGCGATGGCACTCATGCTCGGGCGATCGTCGACGGGCTGATGGAACATGGCGTCTTCATCCGCATGCCGGGTGTGGCACCGCTGAACCGCTGCATCCGTGTGAGCGTCGGGCCGGAAGCCGAAATGGCGCGGTTCGGAGAGGCTCTGCCGCAGGTCCTGAAGAAACTCGCCTGATAATGGGAAACCAAAAACGGGTAAACCGCGGCCGGCGGGAGGGCGCCGGTCGCGGTTTCCTTCTCCCGGCGTCGGCCCCGTCCAAAGCGCCCCGCCAGCTCCCCTCTTTTGAGGTTGTTATTTCGAATTGTCTTGTTGGAGACGGTCCTTGGAGCGCGTCGCGCCAAGCGACGACAGTCTTTAGTGGATCGTCATCCATTCGCGTGCGGCGCGGAGCGCTTCGGCAAGCTGCATCTTGCTCATCGCAGCGGCCACATCGGCACGCAGCTCGGCGGCGCGGTCGTTGCCCTTGATTGCGGCGATGTTCAGCCACTTGTGAGCGGAGACGAGATCGATCTCGCAGCCACGGCCGGTCGCATACATCAGACCCATTTCGCAGAAGACATCGGCGCTGTTGCTTTCGCCACCCATGGTGGCCATTTCAGCATTGTGCATTTCAAAGCGTGCCATCGGTTCTATCCCTGTTTAGCCTGTTAAGACGTACCCTGTTTTACCTTTGGGCCTTGCCATCTTCTGCGGCTTCCGGCCTCTCCGGTCCGGCGGGTTTGCCCCGCTCGTTTGATGGGTTCACTATGCCAAACGGCTTTCAAAAAACGCCTAAAATGCATGATTAATTTGACGCAAACAAAGTGCAAATGCTTGGTAAACTTGGGTTTTTGTTAAACATCGGAATCCCTGCGAATTAAGGATTTTCCAGCGCCTTTTACGAAAAATTCAGATTTGGAAATTGAGGATTTGTTCACTATGAAATCAGCATCGCTCTGGCCATCAGCAGAAAAAACCTCGCGCGGAGGCCGGATTTTTGGCCCGTCCCGCATCATATTTACCTTTACGTTCGCGTCAGTTATTTTCCCGGCATTTCATATCTCAAGGAGGAAGAGATGATCCGTACCCTCGTTCTTGYCGGCGCACTGGCACTCGCGGCAGGCCTTGCCCAGGCAGATGAACCGATCGTCGGCAACTGGAAGACCCGCGCCGGCGATACGGCAGTGATTGCGCCCTGCGGCGGGGCATACTGCATCACGCTGAAGACGGGCAAATATGCCGGCAAGAAGATCGGCAGACTGTCCGGTGCCGGCGGCAGCTATAGCGGTGAGATCACCGATCCTGCCGACGACAAGACCTACAGCGGCTCGGGCACGATCTCCGGCGGCTCGCTCAAGATGCAGGGCTGCATGATGCAGGTCTTCTGCAAAACGCAGACCTGGACCCGTCTCTGAAACGCTCGGCCTCTGAGAACCTTAGCCGGCCTCAGAAACTGAACGCAAAATGAACCACCGTCTCAGCACCCGTTCAGCCACATCATGGCAAAACAGCACCATGAAGGGCGCATATCGGGGTAAGGACGTGGACGTGTTCATTCTAGCGAGACGCTTTACAATCATAACGCTGTTTGCGGCGATCTTCGCGATTTCGTTTTCGGCAGTCGTGGTGCGCAACGGCGGTGGCGGAGGCGCACAGCAATCGCATTTCGGCGCGAACTATACATGCCTGGCAAGCAGCGGCGGTTACTGCACCGTCATCCGTTGAGACCCGGGAAAAATCTGGGTCTCAGCCTTTGAGCGTCGTTTGCTTGTTAAAAACGACTCTCTATAATGCCTCATGAGCAAACGAATCTATCCCCTGTCCGCGTTCGACATTTCGTCGCCTCCCCCTTTCGAGCCGCAAACCTTCGATGATCCGGCAAAAGCCGTCGAGGCGCTGACGGCACTTTACGAGCGCAACACCTCCTTCCTGATCGACAGCTTCACGAGGCTCGCGCAGGGCGCACCGGTCACCTCCCGGTACCGGGCCTTTTACCCGCAGGTCAGCATCGAGACGACGAGCTTCGGCCATGTCGACTCCCGTCTCTCCTACGGCCACGTGACGGCACCCGGCGTCTATACGACGACGGTCACCCGGCCAAAGCTCTTCAAGCACTATCTGAAGGAGCAGCTTTCGCTGCTGGTGAAGAGCCATAACGTGCCTGTCGTCGTTTCCGAATCCTCGACGCCGATCCCGCTGCACTTCGCTTTCGGCGAAGGCGCGCATGTGGAAGCGTCGGCAGCGGCTTTTGTCGATATTCCACTGCGCGATCTCTTCGATACGCCCGACCTCAACACGACCGACGACGAAATTGCCAACGGCGAGTATCTGCCGCCTCCGGGCGAGCCCTCGCCGCTGGCACCCTTTACCGCACAGCGCATCGACTATTCGCTGGCCCGCCTGTCGCACTATACGGCAACGGGTGCCGAGCACTTCCAGAACTTCGTGCTGTTTACGAACTACCAGTTCTATATCGACGAATTCTGCTCCTGGGCACGCAAGCTGATGGCAGAAGGCGGCGATGGCTATACGGCCTTCGTTGAGCCCGGCAATATCGTCACGCTTGCAGGATCGAGCGTTCCGGAAACGGATGCCGTGCTTTCCCGCTTGCCGCAGATGCCGGCCTATCACCTCAAGAAGAAGGGCCATGCCGGGATCACCATGATCAATATCGGCGTCGGTCCGTCCAACGCCAAGACGATCACCGACCATGTGGCCGTGCTGCGCCCGCACGCCTGGCTGATGCTCGGCCATTGCGCCGGCCTGCGCAACAGCCAGCGCCTCGGCGACTACGTGCTGGCGCATGCGTACATGCGCGAAGATCATGTGCTCGACGACGACCTGCCGGTCTGGGTGCCGATCCCGGCACTTGCCGAAGTGCAGGTGGCGCTCGAGGCTGCCGTTGCCGAGATCACCGGTTACGAGGGCTTTGAGCTGAAACGCATCATGCGCACTGGCACAGTCGGCACGATCGACAACAGAAACTGGGAACTGCGCGACCAGGCAGGCCCGGTGAAACGACTGTCACAGGCTCGTGCCATCGCGCTCGACATGGAATCGGCTACGATTGCCGCCAACGGCTTCCGGTTCCGCGTTCCCTATGGGACGCTGCTCTGCGTTTCCGACAAGCCGCTGCATGGCGAGCTCAAGCTGCCGGGCATGGCGACCGCTTTTTACCGCACGCAGGTGAACCAGCATCTGCAGATCGGCATACGGGCAATCCAGAAGCTTGCCGCCATGCCGCCGGAAGCCCTGCATTCGCGCAAGCTGCGCAGCTTCTTCGAAACGGCGTTTCAGTAAGTTATCAGCTGTGGTCCGACCTTATCGGTCGGGCCACAGCTGTTCTCAGGCGCTTGCGGCAAGCTGCAGCGCTTCGATCAGGCCGGCAAATGCCGCCAGCGCAATCCCGGTCCTGACCAGCATCTTCATCACCTCGGCATTCTCAAGCGGCGGCATCTTGCGCACGCCGCGTGTGACGATCAGATGTGCTATTCCGAATTCAAGCATGCTCATTGCTCCATCTCCTCGATGTTGTCAGATGAAGCTTTGTCGAGCGCTGCCTTGGCCCTTCGACATTCAGGCCGCTTGAAAGATATTTTTCTTCCCTGTCGAAAAGTACCTAGGCTGTTCGTCTCTAAGCATCGGCCCGAAAATCGCGATAGATTTTCGGAGAGCCCGATGCATAGATTCAAAGATTTAGAGCGTCCTTTGTGCGTCCGAATGGACGCACGGCGCTCCAAGGGCTGTGAAAGTACAGCGTGGAGGATAAGCAATGAAATATCTTTGCCAGGTCTGGTTCGACGGCACGGTGCTGTCGGCCATGTCGCAGGAAGAGAAGAACAAGCTTGGCCGGGATTCGCTCGCCTATGACCGCGACCTAGCCGACAGCGGCCACATGATCGTCGCGCAGGCGCTGCAGTCGCCGCAGTCGGCCGTCACAGTCAGGGTGCGCGGCGGCGAGATGTCGGTCACCGACGGCCCCTTTATCGAGACGAAGGAAGCGCTCGGGGGCTTCATCCTGATCGAAGCCAAGGACCTCAACGACGCGATCCGTGTTGCAGCCGGCATTCCGCTGGCAAAACTCGGCGCGATCGAGGTTCGCCCCATCCACGAATTCGGCTGAGGAGGTCATGCCATGAAATATCTGGGTCAAGTCTGGTTCGATACTGAAAAGAGCAGCCAGGTCAGTCAGGAGGAATGGGCAGCAGTCACGCAGGAATGCATCATCAGCGACGATCACTGGCGCGAGAGCGGCCATATGTTGAGCGCGCTGGCGCTCTATGAGCCGGAGCAGGCCGTAACGCTCAGGGTTCGCAACGGCACCGTGGCCGCAACGGATGGTCCATTCGCGGAAATCAAGGAACATCTCGGCGGCTTCGTGGTGATCGAGGCTGGGGATATGGAGGAAGCCAAGGCGATCATTGCCACCTTCCCGATCCTCAAATATGCGTCGATCGAGATCAGGCCTGCCTATTCGATCAAGGATGGGAGATAGCGATGCGCTTCGTCTGCCTCATCTATAATCCTGCCGATATGGATGGCACGCTCAGCAAGGCCGAGGGCGACGAGCTCGTGAGGGACCATTTCCAGTATGACGAGGAGCTCGAGCGCAAGGGCATCATGATCCATTCCGATGCATTGGAAGGTCCCGAGAGCGCCTCGGTCCTGAGCGTGCGCCACGGCATTCTGTCTTCGACCGACGGTCCCTATGTCGAGACCAAGGAACATCTGGCCGGCATCTACATCATCGAGGCGGGCGATCTCGAAGAGGCGCGCAAGGTCGTTGCGGGCATTCCTAGCGCCCGGGTCGGGTCGATCGAATTGCGTCCGGTGAGGCTTCTCACCCTGCCGCAGTGAGGGCCGGCCCTTGAAACAGGTGATTGGAGAACGGGTGATCGAGGATATCTACCGGCAGCATTCGCGCCGGGTTCTGGCGACGCTGATCCGCCTGCTCGGCGATTTCGACCGGGCGGAAGAGGCGTTGCACGACGCCTTTGCAGCAGCCGCGCGGACGTGGCCGATCGACGGCATGCCCAACAATCCAGTCGCCTGGCTGGTCTCGACAGGGCGCTTCAAGGCGATCGATCACCTCCGGCGGCGGGCCCGCTTCAACGCCTCGCTGCAGCACATCGAGGACGGCCTCTATCCTGGTGGCACAGAAACGGAGATTGGCGACATGGAACCGATCGAGGACGACATGCTGCGGCTGATCTTCATCTGCTGCCATCCGGCGCTTGCCGCCGATGCACAGACCGCGATGGCGCTGCGCGAGGTCTGCGGATTGACGACGGAAGAAATTGCGCACGCCTTCCTCGTGCCGGCGCCGACCGTCGCGCAGCGTATCGTGCGCGCCAAGAACCGGATCAGGACGGAGAAAATTCCCTATGAAGTGCCCGTGGGGGCCGAGCTGCCTGAAAGGCTCGACCGGGTGCTGCACGTCATCTACCTCGTTTTCAACGAGGGCTATTCGGCATCCTCGGGCAACACGATCGTCCGCGCGGATCTGACGGCCGAGGCGATCCGGCTGGCACGGTTGCTGGCGACACTGCTGCCGCATCCGGATGTCTCCGGCCTGCTGTCGCTGCTGCTCCTGCAGGAGTCGCGTCGTGCTGCCCGGCAGGATGGCGACGGCGCGCTGGTGCTGCTTGCCGATCAGGATCGGTCACGATGGGACCGGACCAAGATTGCCGAAGGGCTTTCGCTGCTTTCGATCGCCATGCGCACACCCGAAGTTGGGATCTACACGGTTCAGGCGGCGATCGCGGCGGAACATGCGAAGACCGGCAACACCGAAGAGACGGACTGGCGGCGCATCGCCTCCTACTACGACCTGCTGCTTGCCGCCCATCCGTCGGCTGTTGCCGAACTCAACCGCGCGGTGGCAGTCGCCATGGCCGACGGACCCGAAACAGGCCTCGCACTTGTCGATGCCATTCTCGGCAAGGGGGAACTTTCGACCTATCACCTCGCCCACTCGGCGCGCGCGGATTTCCTGCGCCGGCTCGGACGCCGGGCCGAGGCGATTGAAGCTTACGAGACGGCGCTGACATTCTGCCGGCAGGAACCGGAACAGGTCTTTCTGCGAAAGCGCATTGCGGAGCTTAGGATCTAGCCTTGCGGCGGCGGCCGAGCGGGAGCGAGATGGCGGTGCCGGTCAGGGCCGAAACGATGATGAGCAGATGCGCGCTGACGCTCGCCTGCGCCAGCGCATCCAGTGCTGAGCGTTCGCTCGATGCACCGAAGGCGACCGCACCGGCAGTGATGCCGGCCGGATAAGTGCCGACACCGCCCGGGGCATGCACCGGCAATACCGAGGAAAGCTCGCCACCCAGCGCGCCGCCGAAGCTTGCGGCCATCGGCAACACGCCCATCAGGCCGAGCGCCCAGGCGAGCACCAGCACCTTCACCAGCCAATTGACGATGGTCATCGCCCAGGCGCGGCCGAAGGCCACGGCATCGAAAGGCAGTCCATTCTCGATTTCATGGAGCAGTGCCTGCGCCTTGCGCGGCAGGAGCTTTGCACCGAGACGCAGCAGCGGCTTGCGGGCAGCGAAGGCAAAGACCGGCAGGAACAGAAATATGACCCAGACGAGCCAGGCAAGCGCGGCATTGGAGGCGGCCACAGCAAAACCGAGGCCGGCGGCAGCGAGCAGCGCATGCAGGTCCAGAAGCCGCATGACCAGCAGGGCGGAGGTGCCGCGGGTCAGCGGAATGCCGAATTCCGTGCGCATCAGCACCGGAAAACTCGTCTCGCCGGCGCGGAAGGGCAGCATGATGTTCAGGAGGTTATGGATCTGCGTGACGCGGAAGAGTGCCACGAAACGGCCTGCCGTCTCCCGTGGAAAATAATCGTAGATGCGCCATGTACGCAGGAAATAGGTGCTGGTCAGCAGTATCAGTGCGCCGATAACCGGACGTGCTCCGACGGCGGCCCATTGTTCCAATATGACCGACCAGCCCCAGAACCATTCGATGAAAAGTGCATAGGCTGCGACGATTGCGACCGTCAGCAGGCTCATGCGATTGCGCAGAAACCAGGATTGCCCGCTTTCAACACTCGGGGTCTTCATGTATCAGGCTTCCTAAGTTTGGCTGCGGCGGCTGGTATTCCATTGGTCCTTCATTGCCGCGCCTTTTAGGAGAAATGAAACTTGCAGACAACGGTAGAGTCCATTCGCGGTGCGAATGATCAGATGCAACCGCTCGAATTGTCGCTGGTCGTCCCTGTTTTCAACGAGGAAGAAAGCATCGGCCCGCTCATCGAGCGCATCGTCGCGGCCATGGCCGACTATCCGCATCGCTGGGAACTGATCCTTGTCGACGACGGCAGCACGGACGCAACACTCGTCAACGCCCGTAAATTCGTCAACCGCGACGGGCTGACGCTGCGCATCGTCGAACTGCAGCGCAATTTCGGCCAGACCGCCGCCATGCAGGCTGGTATCGACACGGCCCAGGGCCGGCTGATCGCCACCATGGACGGCGACCTGCAAAACGACCCGAAGGATATTCCTTCGATGGTCTCGGAGCTGGAACGGCGCGAACTAGACCTGCTCGTCGGCTGGCGCAAGAACCGCCAGGACGGACTGCTGCTGCGCAAGATCCCCTCCTGGTGCGCGAATTACCTGATCGGCCGCATCACCGGCGTGAAGCTGCATGACTATGGCTGCAGCCTGAAGATCTACCGCGCCTCGATCATCAAGCAGGTGAAGCTTATGGGCGAGATGCACCGCTTCATCCCGGCCTGGGTTGCCGGCGTCGTGCCGAGCTCGCGCATCGGCGAAATGGCCGTCACCCATCACGCACGCCAGCATGGCACCTCGAAATACGGCATCTCGCGCACCTTCCGCGTGATCCTCGACTTGCTGTCCGTCATGTTCTTCATGCGCTACAAGGCCCGCCCGGGCCATTTCTTCGGCTCGCTCGGCCTCGGCCTCGGCGGCCTTGCAGCGCTGATCCTCCTCTATCTCGGCGTCGACAAGTTCATCATGGGCAATGATATCGGCACAAGACCGATGCTGATGGTCGGCGTCGTGCTGCTGCTGTCGTCGGTGCAGATGATCACGACCGGCATCCTGGCGGAGATGATCGCCCGAACCTATTACCGCGACGACGCCTCGCCGAATTATATCGTACGCCAGATCTTCTCTCGAGAAAGCTGACGTGGAAGGCCTTTTCAGCCGCCGGCCACATCTGATCCTGGCGGTGCTCGGAACCTATTTTCTGCTCCACCTGATCGTGCGGCTCAGCATCCCCAATGCGCTGGAGCTGGACGAGGCGGAGCAGATGCTGCTCTCGCAGTGGTTCGCCTTCGGCTATAATTCGCAGCCGCCCTTCTACAACTGGGTGCAGTATGGCGTGACATCGCTGATCGGCGTGTCGCTGTTTTCGCTGTCATTCCTCAAATGCACCATGCTGTTCCTGTCCTACGTCTTCTATTGGCTGGCGGCGCGTCTGACGTTGAGGAACAGCAGCCTGGTGGTGATGGCAACGCTTGGCTTGCTCACCGTGCCGCAGATCGTCTTCGAGGCACAGCGGGACCTGACGCATTCGGTCGCGACGATCTTTGCCGGATCGCTGTTCCTCTACGGCTTTTTCCGCACGCTGAAGGCGCCTTCGGCGATCTCCTACACCATTGTCGGCATTGCGACCGGCATCGGGATGATATCGAAGTATAATTTCGCGCTCCTCCCGGCCGCCGCTCTGATCGCTGCCCTCATCGACACCGATTTTCGCAAGCGGATTTTAGACTGGCGGCTGGCGCTGACGATCGTCGTGTCGATCACTATCGTTTTGCCACACGCACTCTGGTTCCTGCAGCACTTCGACGTTGCCGTCGACCGCACGCTGCACAAGATGACCGGTGACGGGGAAAGCTTTCTGGCGCAGGTATCGACCGGCGTTTTCCGCTTCATCTCTGCAATGATCGGCATAGCCGGCGTATCGGTCGCCATCTTTCTGGCGCTCTTTGCCAAATCGTTGCCGGCCATGTGGCGCGCTTCCAGCCGCTGGACAAGAATTGCCGGTCGCATCCTGCTGATCGAGATCGGCGCCATTGCACTGATGATCCTGCTCGCCGGGGTCGACAACGTCGCCGATCGGTGGCTGACGCCACTCTTTCTTATCCTGCCGCTTTATATCTGCATGAAGGCAGACAGTGCCGAAGTCGATGCAAGCGTGCCCTTGCGAGCATCGCTTGCTGTCGGCGGTGTCATCATGGTTGCGGTGCTGGCCGTGCTTGCCATGCGAGCCTATTGGGGTCCGCTTTTCGGCAAATATCAGCGGCTGAACATTCCCTATTCCGGCTTTGCCGAGATTATCCGCAAGGACATCGGCGGCGAACCGGGGCTGATCGTCGGCTACGATCCGCATCTTGACGGCAACATGCGGCTGCTGATGCCCGACACACCGGTGCAGACCTATTTCTATCCGGACTTCAAGCCGACGTTTCGACTGGATGCAAAACATCCCGTCGTTTTCGTCTGGCGCGATGACAAGGGCGGACCGCCGCCCGCCTGGCCGAACGACTATTTCGGGGATCTGCTGGCGCAGAACGGTCTAAAACAGCCGGAGACGCATGTCGTCACCTTGCCCTATATCTACGGCCGGCCGGGCGACACCTATCAATTCGCTTACGCGGTCGCCTATCCCTAGAGTATTTCCGTCTTTCTTCTACTCGCGGAAACACTCTGTCTCCTTGTTTTCACGCAATTGCGGACGCAAGACCGCTATGCACTCTTGCCGGAATTGCTTTAAGCGCGCAGTTCCTTCCAGGCCGCATCGAGCGCCAGTTTGGCGATCCGCGCCATCTCGTCGACCTCCTCATGGCTGATGACGAGCGGTGGCGAGGCCAGCATGCGGTCGCCGGTGGCGCGCAGCACGAGGCCGTTTGCCAGCGCGTGATTGCGCACCAGCGCGCCGATCGGATCGGGCTTTTCGAAACGGCTGCGGGTCTTCTTGTCGGCGGCAAGCTGCAAGCCGCCCATCAGGCCGACACTTTGCGCCTCACCGACGAAATCATGCTCGGCAAGGGCGCCCCACTTCTTTGCGAAATAGGGGCCGATGTCGTCGCGCACGCGCTCGACGAGCTTCTCCTCCTCGATGATGCGCAGGTTTTCGAGCGCTGCGGCGGCGCAGACCGGGTGGCCGGAATAGGTAAAGCCGTGATTGAAATCGCCGACGTCGTTGATCAGCACTTCGGCGATGCGATCGCTGACGAGCACACCGCCGATCGGCAGGTAACCCGAGGAAAGCCCCTTGGCAATCGGCGCGAAATCCGGCTCGACGCCGAAATATTGATGGCCGAACCATTCGCCCAGCCGCCCGAAACCACAGATGACCTCGTCGCTCACAAGCAGGATATTGCGTGCCTTGCAGATGCGGTCGATCTCCGGCCAGTAGGTCTCCGGCGGGACGATGACGCCGGCCGCACCCTGGATCGGCTCGGCGACGAAGGCGGCGACGTTCTCCTCGCCGAGCTCATCGATCTTGGCTTCGAGCTCGCGGGCGACCTTCAGCCCGAATTCGGCGGGCGAGAGATCTTCGCCCTCCCCGTACCAGTAGGGCTGGCCGATATGGACAATGCCCGGGATCGGCAGATCGCCCTGCTCGTGCATGTATTTCATGCCGCCGAGGCTGGCGCCCGCAACCGTCGAGCCGTGATAGCCGTTGCGGCGTGCAATGACCGTCTTCTTCGAGGGCCTGCCGACGGCTGCCCAATAGACACGGGCCATGCGAAACCAGGTGTCGTTCGCCTCCGAGCCTGAACCGGTGAAGAAGATGTGGTTGAAGCGTGGGCCGGCCTTGGACGTCACCTTCTCCGCCAGCAGGGTCGTCGGCGGCGAGGTCGTGCCGAAGAAGGTGTTGTAATAGGGAAGTTCGTTCATCTGACGCGCGACGGCGTCGGCGATTTCCTTGCGGCCGTAGCCGATGTTGACGCACCAGAGACCGGCGAAGCCATCGAGGTACTTTTTGCCGTGACTGTCGAAAATATGCACACCCTCGCCGCGCTGGATGATGCGCGTGCCATCGGCGTTCAGCTTCTTCATGTCGGAGAAGGGATGCAGATGGTGTGCGGCATCGATCGCGGCAAGGTTTGACAGTGGGTAAGTATCGGACATGATTAGACCTTCGGATTGAAAGGCTTTGACTGATGGTTTACGACCTTGGCCTTCTGCGAGAGGATTTTCAAGGTCATGGCGAGCAAGGGCAAAGAGACTGAAGCGGGTGATCCGCGTTTCGAGATCCTGATCGTCGGCATGAATGGCGATCTGCGCGGCAAGCAACTGCCGCTATCGGCCGAAGAGAAGGTCTGGGCCGGCGACATCCGCCTGCCGACCTCCACGCAATCGCTCGATATATGGGGCGACGACAATGACGATATTACGGGCCTGTCGCTGACGATCGGCGACCCCGACGGCAATGTCATTCCCGACAAGCGCAGCCTGACGCCAATGCCCTGGGCGCCCGAGGGATCGGTGCAGGTGCTTGCCACGATGCACGAATTCGACGGCAGCCGGAGCTTCATGGATCCGCGCGGTATTCTCACCTCCGTGCTTGAACGTTATGCCGAGCGCGGGCTGACTCCTGTGGTGGCGACCGAGCTGGAATTCTATGTGGTCGAGGAGAACTGGCGCGAGACGGGCATTCCCTCTCCGCCCGCAAGCCTTACCTATCGCGGCGATCCGAACGGTTTTCAGCTTTATGACATGAGTGCGGTCGATGCGCTCAACGGCTATCTCCAGACGCTGCGCGCCTACGCCAAGGCGATGAGCCTGCCGGCGGAGGCGACGACGGCGGAGTTCGGGCCTGGTCAGTTCGAAGTAAACCTGCTGCACCGGCCCGATGCGCTGGCTGCGGCCGACGACTGCCTTTATCTGAAGCGCGTTGCCGAACAGGCCGCACGCAGGCACGGGCTGAAATCCACCTGCATGGCCAAGCCCTATTCCGAGCATGCAGGCTCGGGACTGCATGTGCATGCGAGCATCATCGACAGGGATGGCAACAATATCCTCGATGCCAAGGGCGGAGAACCAAGGCTTTTGAAATCGGTGACGGCAGGCCTGCTGCAGACCATGCAGGAGGCACAGCTGGTCTTCGCGCCCTTTGCCAATTCCTATCGCCGCTTCCAGCCAGGTTCCTTCGCGCCGACCGATCTGACCTGGGGCAGCGGGCATCGCGGCACGGCAATCCGGATTCCCGATACCGATGGACCGGCGGCGCGCATCGAGCACCGAGTGGCGGGTGCGGATGCCAATCCCTATCTTCTACTGGCGGCAATCCTCGGCGGCATGTTGCTCGGCCTCGACGGAGATCTCGATCCGGGCGAGGAAACGACGCCCGCTTACACACCACCGGACGCAAAACGGCTCACGTATTATTTTCTGACGGCGGTCGAAGCCTTCCGGCAGTCATCCTTTATCGCCAATATCTTCGGCGATAGGTATCGAAAGTTGTATGGCGATACAAAGCACAAGGAAGCAATAGCCTACCTTCGCACCGTATCGGATTTCGATTATCGCACATATCTTGCGCGCCTCTAGTTAATAGAGCGGTCACATAACTTTCACCTGCACGCTTTTCTTAACCCTGTTGGGCATTATCGATTATCTATACTCGAAATCGGTAATATATGCCTGATATCAGCATATTCAGCAAACCGGCAAACGGAGCCGGATCGGATGACAGGTTGAAAGGGTTCGGTTTGATGAACCGCATCACTCTTGAGGGAAAGCTGCTTTTTGCAACTGTCATCGTGGCATTTCTCACCCTCGTTCTGACAGCCAGCGCTCTCATTCCGACCTACGAAAGCTATCATTCGACCAATGACAATCTGCGGGCGGTGGAACGTTTCCGCCAGGTCCTGGAAGCGGCGAGCCGCATGTCGGCGGAACGCGGACCAGCCAATGACATCATGGCGATCGAGCCAAACAGCAGCGCGCCTGCAACAGAGCGCTTGAAGGTCTTCCGGCGCATCAGCGATATCTCGCTCGAGGCGCTCGATGAGCCGCCTGAAGTCAACGTATCCTCCTCCCTTCCCGATCTCGGGGCCGCGCTTGCCGAGACACGAACGCAGCTTAGCAGGGCTCGCGAAGCCGTCGACCGCGTTGCCGCAACACCGCTTGCCGACCGCCAGCCGGACGATGTGCAGAACGCGATCGGCGAGATGATCGAGGTGATCGAAACTTTCCAGCATGTTGTCGACTGGCACATAGCCGCCTTCACCGCCCACCGGTCGGAACTGACCGCACCATTCCTGACGGGGCGGATGATCAGTGACATGCGCGAATATGGCGGCCGGGCTGCCTCACAGATCATGGGTCCGATTGCCACGCGCCAGCCGCTGCGTGACAGCCATATCACCGACGCAAGCCGCACCATCGGCCGGCTCCTGGAGTTGCGCAAGCTGATGCAGGGCCAGAAAATCGTCAGCGATCGCGATGCGCTGTCCCAGCAGCTCATGAAGGATATCGATACGATCTTTTTCGGATCCGGCGTCGAGCTCGTCAAGATATTGATCGAGCAGGGCAAGATCTCCGGGGATTATTCGGTTTCCGCAGTCGATCTGACGCGCGACTACGTTCCGACGCTGCAGCCGCTCGAAAGGCTGCGCACGGTCTTTCTCGACGACGTGGTGAAGCGCTACCGAACCCAACACTATGCCGCGTCCTATCGCCTGGCGGTCATCGCTGTGATCACCGCCTCCGCTCTCGCGGTGCTGTTCACGCTATTCCGCTCCATCCGCCTTCACATGCTCGATCCGTTGCTGACGGCCCGCCGGCAGATCATCGCGCTTGCCGAGGGCGGCGCCATGACGAACCTTGGGACGGGATCAAAGGCGCCGGAAATGCGCAGCCTGTTCGACGCGCTGGAACTGCTGCGCGGCAAGCTCGACGAGCGGGCCGAATACGAGGCTCGGCTGAAAATGCAGGCCGAAAAGGACGGGCTGACCGGCGTATGGAACCGCCGGGCGCTGGAAGGCTTCGGCAACGCGCCTTCGGAGCGCGAGGAAGATGTCTGCCTGATGCTGATCGATATCGATCACTTCAAGACGGTCAACGACACCTATGGCCACCTTACCGGCGATGCCGTGCTGATCGAAATGGCCACCCTTTTGCAAGGTGCGATGCGTCCCACCGACGTCGTCGCACGTTATGGCGGCGAGGAATTCGCCGTTCTCGTTTCGACACCGGATCTTGCGAATACCGTCGATTTTGCAGAGGAACTTCGCAGCCGCATTCAGGCGCATGTGATCCGTGACGGGGAAACCGGCATCGATCTTTCCATTACCGTCAGCATCGGCGTCGCCTCCGGTCTATGCGGTGCAAGCGGCTGGCGCCAACTCATCGCATCGGCCGACGAGGCGCTTTATTGCGCCAAGAAGAAGGGACGCAATCGCACCTGTGTGTTCGGCGACGAGGCGAACCGGGATATCGTCGAAAGCGCCCTCATTCCTTTCAGGGCCAGGCGCGCCGCTTCGTTCTGAGCATCAGGCTGCCGGCTCGCGCCGGTCACCCTCGCCTTCCTGTGCAGCCAATCCCTGCCTGACCAGTACCTTCAGTTCGCCCGGATGAAGCTTCACCGTGATATCGCGCGCCAGCGGCAGAAGTTCGCCGTCCATGACGCAATTCGCCTTGGCGCGCAGCTTCGGGAAATGCAGATACACCTCGGCCGGATGCATGACCATGACAGCGTCGTTTTCGCGGAACTTGCCCCGCAGCATGTCGATCGCCAATCGTGCGACGCCGAGCGGTCTCAGCGGCTTTGCCGTATAGAAGCCGAGTTCGCCGCTGCGCAGATTGTCTGCATAGAGCAGCGCGTTTTCACCGAAGGGATTGTTGGAGACCGATATCGCCGAGACGCGCCGGGTCTCCTTCATGCCCGCCGCCTCGAACGCGACCTCGAATTCCGGCGGGTTGAAGACGACGCCGAAGGCAGCACGGGTGCTGGCGCGCATCTTTCCGAGGCGGGAGCGGTAGCTGTAGGAATTGCGGTATCGCACCATGCGTGCGTGCAGTCCGGCGGAGAACTGGTGAATGAAGGGTCTGCCGTTGGCGCTGGCGATATCGACATTGTCGAGCTCGCCGAAAGCCAGCACATCGAGCGCCTGCCAGATATCGAGCGGCACTTTCAGCGAGCGGGCAAAGAGATTCATGGTACCGGCCGGCACGACGCCAAGCGCCACCCCGTTCTTCCAGGCGATGGAAGCGGCTGCCGAGATCGTGCCGTCGCCACCACCGGCGACAATGCCGTCTATATCGTCGCGCCGTGCGGCGCGCTCCATGGCGGGAACGATCTCGCCGCCGGAAAAGACGATCGCTTCGAAATCATGCCCGGCATCGCGGAAGACCTCCTCCGCGCGCTTCTCATAAGCCTGCATGTCTGTCGTTCTGAAGGTACCGCCGTCGCGATTGAAAAAACCGACGAGCTTCATGAGGTGCCTATTCCCTGTCCTCGCTGTGATGCCTGCCCTCAAGAAATGGTCGATACACCTGTGATTTCAAGCCGGACGATTTTTCCGGACACTTTGCTGAAGCGCAAATATTGCAATGGACGTATGCAGATAGCAGGACGCTGCACTGCAAAAAAAGCACTCGACGCCTTCGGCTTGCCATTTGATAGATAGAAGGCTGGAGATCCTATCTCCGCCTCCCGCCATTTCTGAATGACCGGCCCTGCGTGTCCCGCCAGCGGCCGTTATCCAAGCACAGATCCTCCGAGGACCGCCCGTGAGCCAGGTTGCCGTCAACGATTCCATCAATGATTCCATCGATGACGATTCTACCGATTCCGGGCCAGAGGCAGCTCTTCCCTCGGCCATGACCGTCGCGCTCGTGCAACTGGCGCTCGCCGCCGGCGGCTTCGGCATCGGTACGGGTGAGTTCGCCATCATGGGTCTGCTGCCCAATGTGGCGGACACGTTTTCGGTCACGACCCCACAGGCTGGTTATGTCATCAGCGCCTATGCGCTCGGCGTCGTCATCGGCGCACCCGTCATCGCCGTGCTTGCCGCCAAGATGGCGCGGCGCACGCTGCTGCTCTGCCTGATGCTGCTCTTTGCCGTCGGCAATATTCTGAGCGCCATCGCGCCGACCTTCGAAAGCTTTGCGGTGCTGCGCTTCATTACCGGCCTGCCGCATGGCGCCTATTTCGGCGTGGCAGCCCTCGTTGCCGCCTCCATGGTGCCGGCGCATCGCCGCGCGCGAGCCGTCGGCCGCGTCATGCTCGGCCTGACGGTCGCAACCCTGCTCGGCACGCCGCTTACGACCTTTTTCGGCCAGGCGCTCGACTGGCAGGTGGCCTTCCTCACCGTCGGCATCATCGGTCTCGTGACTGTTGCGCTCATCTGGTTCTACGTGCCGCATGACAAGGTTGCTGAAGGGGCAAGCGCTTTGCGTGAACTCGGCGCCTTCCGCCGTCCGCAGATCCTGCTGACGCTCGGCGTTGCCGCAGTCGGCTACGGCGGCATGTTCGCGATGTTCAGCTACATCGCCTCGACGACGACGCAGGTGGCAATGCTGCCGGAAACGGCCGTTGCGCTGATGCTCGTGCTCTTCGGCGTCGGCATGAATGCCGGCAATGTCATCGGTTCATGGCTTGCAGACAAATCGCTGCTCGGCACGATCGGCGGCTCGCTGGTCTACAATATCGTCGTCCTGACGATGTTCTCGCTGACCGCCTCCAACCCCTACATGCTTGGGCTCTGCGTCTTCCTCGTCGGCTGCGGCTTTGCAGCAGGCCCGGCGCTGCAGACGCGCCTGATGGATGTCGCAGCCGATGCGCAGACGCTGGCCGCCGCCTCCAATCACTCGGCCTTCAACATCGCCAACGCGCTCGGCGCATGGCTCGGCGGCCTCGTCATTGCCTGGGGCTACGGTTTTGCGGCGACCGGCTATGTCGGCGCCGTCCTGTCCTTCCTCGGCCTCTTCGTCTTTGCCGCGTCGCTACGCCTGGAGCTCCGCAGCCGAACTGCCTAAGGCCTTTGCGATACGCAGCTCCCGTCCCTCGGGGCTGCAGAAGACGAATTCATCGCCCCAGGCGGCAAGCGCCCGGATGACCGGCTTCAGCGTGGAGCCGAGCGGTGTCAGCGCATATTCGACACGCGGCGGCACGACCGGGTAAACAGTTCGTGAGATCACGCCTGATTCCTCCAGCTCGCGCAGCTGCTTCGTCAGCATGCGCTGGGTGATGGCAGGCAGATGGCGTCTCAGCTCGTTGAAGCGCAAAGTCCTGTCCATCAGGTGGAAAAGGATCACTCCCTTCCACTTTCCGTCGAGATAACTCAGCGTCGCCTCGACCGGGCAACCGGGGAAATTCGTGACCAGTTTGGCGCGCGGCAGCGACATTTACAGTATCCTTTTTGGTACTACGTACAGAATTTGTGCATTCTTGCGTTGGCGGAACATAGGTCGCATCTAGCTCTCGTGCAATGAACACAGGAGTTTCCTAAGATGCGCGCCGTCGCCTACAAGACCCCACAGCCAATCGCCGCCGAAACCTCGCTGATCGACGTCGAGCTGCCGACCCCGGAAGCCAGGGGTCACGACCTGCTCGTCGAGATCAGGGCCGTATCCGTCAACCCTGTCGATGTGAAAGTCCGTGCCAGCATGGCGCCGCCTGCCGATGAACTGAAGGTGCTCGGCTATGACGCGGCCGGCATCGTCAAGGCTGTCGGTTCGGATGTCACGTTGTTCAAGCCGGGCGACGAGGTCTTCTATTCGGGCGTGATCAATCGCCCCGGCTCCAATGCCGAATTCCAGCTCGTCGACGAGCGCATTGTCGGGCGCAAACCCAAGAGCCTCGATTTTGCCGCTGCGGCCGCCCTGCCGCTCACCTCGATCACCGCCTATGAAGCGCTGTTCGACCGTCTGCGTGTCACCGATCCGGTGCCGGGCGCGGCTCCTGCGGTGCTCATTATCGGTGGCGCCGGCGGCGTCGGCTCGATTGCCGTGCAGATCGCCCGCATGTTGACCGGCCTCACCGTGATCGCCACCGCCTCCCGACCGGAAACACAGGAATGGGTCAAGGCTCATGGGGCACATCATGTGATCGACCATTCCAAGCCGATCGCACCGCAAGTCGCAGCACTCGGTATCGGCGCGCCGGGCTTCATCTTCTCGACGACGAATACGGACAAGCATGTTGCCGATATTGTCGAAGCGCTCGCACCGCAGGGCCGCTTCGCGTTGATCGACGATCCCAAGACCTTCGATATCGTTCCCTTCAAGCGCAAGGCCGCTTCGGTTCACTGGGAACTGATGTTCACCCGTCCGCTCTTCGGCACGCCTGACATGATCGAGCAGCACAAGATCCTCAACAAGATTTCCGAGCTCGTCGATGCCGGCAAAATCCGCACGACGCTGTCGGAAACCGTGGGTGCGATCAATGCCGCGAACCTGAAAAAGGCGCATGCCATGGTCGAGAGCGGCAAGATGAAGGGCAAGGTCGTTCTCGCCGGATTCTGAGGTTTTCGAGGTCGAAAATCCGCCTTCTTCGACGCCCGAAATATTGCGTAAAGGATGCTGACCTATAATGCCGCGCCGAGGGTGCGGCATTCTGGCGTTAAGCATCTAGGCAGCTTGACTTTTTCCGCATTCGAGACCACCTAGTGTGACACGTGGATGACGCATGTCTTGCACGGATATCAACGGAGCCATCATCACGATGCCAAGCGACAGTAGCAGTCGATTGCCTTTGCCGTACGCGGCCGTCGTGCGCTGACCTGGACGCTCCAGGCTCGCCCGTTCGGACGCTACGGCGGATCGACGGAAAGGCGAGCCAATGAATATCAATCGCTTCCCCCTGCGGGCCGGCTATGCTGCCCGTGCCTTCATGAATAACAGCCGTGTCGCGACCATTGCCGAGCGCGTGGAGTCGTTGAACGGACTTGCCCCGGCTGAAGCCGGCCGCATCCTCTCTCGGATGCCGCAGGACTATGCCGTCAACATTCTCGACCGTCCGGAACTGCGCAACGCACCGGCCGTTCTGGCGCTGATGGACAGCGCAGATTCGGCCCGGCTGCTGCATGGCATGTCGAACGACCGCGTCGCCGACGTTCTGTTGGAACTCGATGTCGATGATCGCGTACGCCTATTCTCCAGCCTGGAAGAACCCGTCCGCATCGCCATCCAGCATCTGATGGGCTATCCGCCGCGCACGGCCGGCAGCATCATGACGACGGAATTCGTCAGCGTGCCCGACGACTGGACCGTTGCCCAGACACTGGACCATGTGCGGCAGGTCGAACGCTCCCGCGAAACCGTCTATGCCATCTATGTGCTGGATCACAATTCCGGCGCGCTTATGCATGTCGTCACACTGCGCCGCCTCATCACCGGCGAGCCTGACGCCTCGATCCTTTCCGTCGCGCAGAAGGGTACGCCGGTTTCGGCCAATGCGCTGATGAAGCAGGAAGACGTCGCACGGCTGATCCGCAAGCACGACCTCCTGGCCATGCCCATCGTCGACGACCACGGCATGGTGCTCGGCATCGTCACGGTCGATGACGTCATCGACACGATGATATCAGACACTACCGAGGCCGCCCAGAAGTTCGGCGGCATGGAAGCGCTCGGCAAGCCCTACATGAAGATCAGCTTCGGCGGCATGATCCGCAAGCGTGCGGGCTGGCTCTGTGCCCTCTTTCTCGGCGAAATGCTGACGGCAAGCGCCATGCAGCATTTCGAAGGCGAGCTGGAAAAGGCCGTCGTTCTGACGCTCTTCATTCCCCTGATCATGAGCTCCGGCGGCAACTCCGGTTCGCAGGCAACCTCGCTCATCATCCGGGCGCTGGCTGTCGGCGAGTTGAAGCTGACCGACTGGTGGCGGGTGCTGCTGCGTGAACTGCCGACGGGCGTCGTGCTCGGCGCCATTCTCGGGCTTGTCGGCATGCTGCGCGTGATCTTCTGGCAGACGGCCGGGCTCTATGATTATGGCCCGCACTGGCAGCTGGTCGGCCTGACGGTCTTTGCCGCATTGGTCGGTATCGTCACCTTCGGCTCCATGTCAGGTTCGATGCTGCCCTTCCTGCTGCAGAAACTTCGGCTCGATCCGGCAACGGCATCGGCTCCGTTCGTCGCCACGCTGGTCGACGTGACCGGGCTCGTCATCTACTTCTCTGTGGCGCTGCTGATCCTCAGCGGAACGCTGCTTTAGCGCCCAACGAACGGCAGGCAGAGTGGTGTCCCATCAACCGGATGGGATATCACCACGGCATCGATGCCGAAGACGCTGCGGATCAGCTCCGGCTTCAGCAAGTCTCCGGGGCTGCCTGCAGCATGGATGCCGCCATCGGCGACCGCGATGATGTGGTCGGCATATTGGGCGGCGTGATTGAGATCATGGACCACCATGACGATGGTGCGTCCACTCTTCTCGTTCAATTCCTTCAACAGTTCCAGAACTTCCAGCTGATGGGCAATGTCGAGATAGGTCGTCGGCTCGTCGAGCAGCAGGATCGGCGTTTCCTGCGCCAGCGCCATGGCGATCCAGGCACGCTGGCGCTGGCCGCCGGATAGGCGGTCGAGCGGGCGTTCGGCAAGATCCGACAGTCCGGTTGCAGCGAGCGACGCCTCGACGATCGCCTCGTCGTGACGGCTCGTGCGCGACAGCATGCCTTTGTGAAGCGGCAGAGCTGGCGCACCGTCAGGCCATCGGGCGAAACGGGGCTTTGCGGCAGGAGCGCCAGCGTCTGGGCGATCGCCTTGCCAGGCATGGAAGCGATCGCCTTGCCGTCCAGCGTCACGGTGCCGCCGAGCGGCTGGATGATACGGCCGAGAGCACGCAGCAGCGTCGATTTGCCGGAACCGTTGGCACCGATCAGGGCAGTGATCCTGCCGTCGGGGATCGTGACATCGACATGATCGAGCACTTTGATTGCAGCATAGCCGAGTGTCAGATCCTCGGCGGAGAGGCGTGAATGGCCGGCGTCTGTCTTGCCTGCATCAGTCATGGCGACCCGCCTCCTTGATCAGCAGGAAAATGAGATAGGGGCCGCCGATCACGGCGGCGACGATGCCGGCCGGAATCTCATTCGGCAGGGCCACGAGCCGGCCGATCAGATCGGCAGCGGAAAGCGTCAGGGCGCCGATCAGCGCGCTTGCCGGAACCATATGCCGGGCACGTGGACCGACGAGCAGGCGGGCGGCATGAGGCGACAGCAGGCCGAGGAAGCCCATGCTGCCGACGGCGGCGACGCTGCCGGCGCAGAGCAGCACCGAGACGACGATGAAGCCGCCGCGCAAGAGGCCAGGCGAAATGCCGAGGCTCGTCAACGTATCGTCACCAAAACCGCCGGCATCGAGCCTGATAGTGGCGATCAGCACGAAAGGCAGGCAGGCGATGAGCCAGAGTGAGAGAGCGACCACATCGGTCATCGTCGAGCCATAGACGCTGCCGGCAAGCCAGACCATCGACTGGTCGGCGCGCGTCGGGAAGAGCACCATGACATATTGCATCAGCGCCTGGGCCAACATGCCGAGGGCGACGCCCACAAGCGCCAAGGCCGCGATGCCGCCGCCGAAGCTGCGGCCGATGGCAAGCAGCACCAGCGCGCCCGCAACCGCACCGGCGACGACACCAGCGGGAATGGCCCAGACGGCCCAGGCCGGCGGCGCGAAGAGACCGGCAAGGAAGGCGCCGAGGCCGGCCCATTTGGTAATGCCGACGACATCGGGCGAGGCCAGCGGGTTTCGCAGCGCGCCTTGCAGAAAGGCGCCGGCAATGCCGAGCGAGGCGCCGGCGAGGATGGACACGATGACGCGCGGGGCGCGGTACTGCATGACGATGAAGGCGCTCTTGCCGCCGGCAATGCCGTCCAGCACTTGGCCGACCGAGAGCGTGACGGCGCCGATCGTCATGCCGAGCACGGCAACGATTACGATGAGGGCCGCAATGGCAAGGCAGACGCTTGCCGCACGCAGGCTCTTCGATGGCAGGGCCGCACTCGTCATTTTGCCCTCTGCCGCCAGAGGATGGCGACGAAAGCCGGTGCTCCGATCAGAGCCGTCACGATGCCGACAGGGGTTTCGGCCGGAAAGGCGGCGACGCGGCCCAGGAGATCGGCGGCAGTCAGCAGCAAGGGGCCGGTGATAGCGCTCAGCACGATCACTGTCAGCTGGTCGTTGCCGGCAAGACGCCGCACGATATGCGGCACGAGCAAGCCGATGAAGCCGATCGGTCCGCTGACGGCGACGGCCGACCCGGCAAGGACGACGATGAGCGTGGCCGCGAGGCCGCCGACACGCCGGGCATTCTGGCCAAGCGAAATACCGGTGGTCTCATCAAGCGCCAGCACGCCGAAATGACGACCGGCGATCAAAGCGATTCCGCCGCCGAGAAGCGTGAAAGGCAGTATGATCCAGACCTTGCTCCATTGCGCGCCATTGATGGAACCGGCGAGCCAGTAGACGATATCCTGGCCGGCATTGTTGGCAATCAGGATCGCCTGCACGAGGGCGGCGAGCACGAGCTGGATGGAGATGCCAGCAAGCGCAAGCTTCATCTCGTTCATCGCGCCCGATACCGACAGCGCCCACATGGCGAGACCTACGGCAGCCGCACCGATGAAAGCCGGCCAGACGGTACCTCCGGCGCTCAGGCCCGGCATGGCGATCAGTGAAATCACGATGACCAGCGAGGCCCCGGCATTGATGCCGAAGGTCTGCGGCGAAGCGAGCGAATTGCGGGTCAGCGTCTGGATCAGCACGCCGGCAACGGCGAGGTTGGCGCCGACCAGCGTGGCGAGCATTGCCCGCGGCAGCCGCACGTCCCAGACCAGGGCGCTGTCAGGCGAGCCATCGGGCACAAAAAGCAGGTGAAGCGCGCGGGCGACCGGTAGCGCGGAAACGCCGAAGGAAATGCCGGCCAGGACAGTCGCAGCGAGCGCCAGCAACAGGCAGAATGCCAGCAGTGCGGCGCTGCCGGTTTCATGCCGCGTGGCTGCGCCGCCTCTTGTCGTCATCGACGCTTATCCCGCCTGATAGACCTTGGCGAGGATTTCGCGGGCGATCATCTCTGCCGTCGTCAATCCGCGGAAACGGGAAAACTGGTTGCGGTCGACCTGAAAGACCATGCCGGTCTTCACCGCCGCAATATTGTTGAAGGCGGCATTGCTTTTCCACTGGTCGAACACGGTGGCGCCGGTATCGGTCGCAACCAGGAATACGTCCGGATTGACGGCGACCAGGCGCTCGATCCCTGCCCCGCTTTCCACGGCGTCGCTGGAATCGATCGCCGGCGTCAGGCCCATGGCCTTGAAGACGGAACCGGTGAAGGAGGAGGAGCTATGCAGGCTCATCGAATCCGGATTGGCGACGGCGAGCAGGAAGCGGCGCTTTTCGCCAGCCGGGATCTTTGCGACCAGTCCGGCGATGACGGCTTCATGGGCGGCGAGCGCTTGTTCACCCTTCGCCTTTTCGCCCAAGGCATCGGCGATGGTGACGACCGAAGATTTGATGGTCTCGTAGTTGCCTTCCCAGCTGTTCAGCACGATGGTCGGCGCAATGGCACTCAATTGCTCGTAAATCGCCGAATGGCGGAGTTCATCGGCAATGATGAGATCGGGCGTCAGCGCAGCGACGAGTTCGAGATTGGGCTCCAGCCGCGTGCCGACCGAGCTGTAGTCGATCTTCTTGCCGAGAAGCTGTTCGATACGTTTCGGCTGGTTGTCGTCGGTAATGCCAACCGGCACGACGTCGACTGCATTCAGCGCCTGTACGAAGGAGAATTCAAGGGCGACGACACGCTGCGGCTTGCCGGAAATTTCGGTGGTGCCGAGCTCGTGCTTGATGGTTCGCTTGTCGTTGTCAGCAAGGACAATGCCCGGTACGGCAGCTGCCACGCCAGCCGAGAGCAACAGGCCGAACTGGCGGCGCGACAGCGGAATATCAAAAACGCTCACGGCAAAATCCTTCATGCTGAAATGATGGGCCGGCCCTCTCGCCGGCCGAGACACCGGCTACAGAAGTGAAGCGCTTTTTTCAAGTAAAGTTTACAATTGCAGTCATATTAATGGAGATGGTGCGTCAGTTGCGCTCCGGCAGCTTCAGCGGTCCATGTGTCTTGATGCTGCGGATGGCGAAATTCGACCTGATATCGGTGACGTTCGGCAGGGTCAGCAGCGTCTCCGTCAGCAACCGTTCATAGGCCGAAAGGTCTTCGACGACGACCTCCGCCAGGAAATCGGCCGTCCCTGAAATCAGGAAGCAGGAGACGATCTCGGGAATGGCGAGCAAGGCCGCCTGCTGCGCCTCGGAATTTTCCCGGCTGTGATGGGCAACCTTGAATTCAACGAAGACGGTGAGACCAAGGCCAACCTCCTTGCGGTCGATATCGGCGGTATAGCGGCGGATGACGCCGAGCTTTTCGAGATTGCGGATGCGGCGCAGACAGGGTGACGGCGAAAGATTCACCTTCTCGGCGATCTCGACATTGGTGGCGCGCGCATCCTCCTGCAGGCATTTCAGGATGGCAATATCGAATTTGTCGAGATTTGGCATAATTGCGAAATCCATCAGTATAAATTGGCAGATCATTGCGCATATCACGTTCTCTGAGCCAGAGATAGCAAGGACATGCCTCGGCCCTTGGCGCTAATGTTCTTTCAACCGGATGAGATCCGGACCGAGGAAAGGACGGGACGATGAGCACGATCGCATTTTCAAACGAGAAGTCGCCTTCGCAAGGGCTGGGTTATGCCGCCGGCACCGTGACGGTGCTGATCTGGTCGACATGGTTTCTGGCGACGCGCCACAGCGCCGCAACGCCGCTCGGTTCGATCGATATCGGTCTCATCCGCTTCGGCATCCCGGCCCTCGTTCTCTCACCGATCTGGCTGCGCACTGGGCTCATGCCAAAAGGCCTGCCGCTGCATCTGCTGGCGATCATGGTCGCCGGCTGCGGTGCGATCTTCTTTCTGGTGACAACGCTTGCCATTCACTCCACACCGGCGGCCTCGTCGGGCATCCTGCTCGGCGGTTCCATGCCGCTCGCCACGGCGCTGATCGGGATTCTGCTGTTTCGCGAACGACCGGATGCGACGCGTATTGCCGGGCTGACGGCGATCGTCGCCGGTGTGCTGATCCTGCTCGTGCGCAGCCTTGCCGATGCCTCCCTGCCCTGGACGAGTTTCGTGCTGCTCCCGGCTGGCGCCGTTCTCTGGGCAAGCTATACGCATGCCTTCCGCCGCTCGGGTCTTTCAGCCATCCAGGCGAGCGCGCTGATTGCCATCTGGTCCTTCCTGATCATGGCCGTCCTCGCGCTGGTGTTCGGCATCTCGCTGCCGCAGGCAGCCCTTCCGGAAATCGGCCTGCAGGTGCTGAGCCAGGGCATTCTTTCCGGTCTTGTCGCCATGGTCGCCTATGGCACGGCGGTGCGCACCCTCGGCGGAACGCAGGCTGCCGCCTTCACGGCACTGACGCCGGTGCTGGCCACGCTCGGCGGCGGCTTCCTGCTCGGCGAACAGATAGGCCTTGCCGAAATCAGCGCCGCCGTCATCACCGGCATCGGCGTGGCGCTCTCGACCGGCATTGCCGCCAAGCGCCGCTGAATATTCGCCCAAAACAAAGGCCGCCGACAGCGATCCGCTGCGGCGGCTTTCTGCATATCTAAGTTCGGGCCAAGCCTCAGGCCATGGCCTGGATGACGACGACCCTGGCGCCGACTTCGACGCGATTGTAAAGATCGATGACGTCGTGGTTCATCATGCGGATGCAGCCGCTCGACATGGCAAGACCGATCGATTGCGGCTGGTTGGTGCCGTGGATGCGGAAATGCGTGTCGCCACCGCCGCGATAGAGATACATGGCGCGCGCACCGAGCGGATTGTTCGGGCCGCCCGGCATGCCGCCGGCGAGCTTGCGGTATCGCTCCTCACGGCGCTGCATGTTCTCCGTCGGCGTCCAGCTCGGCCATTCCGCCTTGCGGCCGACATAGGCGTTGCCGGCAAGGGCCAGACCCTCGCGACCGACACCGACGCCATAACGCATCGCCCTGCCGTCACCGAGGATATAATAGGCGCGCCGCGCCGGTGTATCGACGACGACGGTTCCCGGCGCATAGCTGCCCTCATAGGCGACTTCGGTGCGGCGAAGCTCCGGTTTGATCTGATCGATCGGCACCTGCCTCAGCGGAAATTTCTCATCGGGAAGTGCGGCATAATTCGTCTGGCTGTTCAGAGTGGTCGAGGAGCAACCGGCGACAAAGAGGGGAAGAGCGATCAGGAAGCCCCGGCGCGAGATCGTCATGAACATGTCCTTAGTGCGTCAAGAAGATGTCGCAAGCTAAGGAGATTATGGTTAATGAAATGCTAAATAGGCCCGGCGCAAAGTGATAACGAATGTGTTATCAGGTATAGGGCGCGCGTTACTCGGCTGAGGGGTCAATACTATTCACCCGCGATATTGATCAGCGGCACGCTTGTTCCAGGAGCACTTCGGCGCCGCATTTACGGCGCCGAACAACCGACCGGCATCACATGTTTGGATAGACAGGCCCCTCGCCCCCCTGCGGCGGCACCCAGTTGATGTTCTGGTTGGGATCCTTGATATCGCAGGTCTTGCAGTGCACGCAGTTCTGGGCGTTGATGACGAAAGTCTCTTCGCCGTCCTTCTCCACCCATTCGTAGACGCCGGCCGGACAGTAGCGTGTCGACGGGCCGCCGTAGATGCCGAATTCGGACGATTTCTGCAGCGCCATGTCCTTGACCTGAAGATGGACCGGCTGGTCTTCCTCGTGGTTGGTGTTCGACAGGAAGACGGAGGAGAGGCGGTCGAAGGTGAGCACACCGTCGGGCTTCGGATAGTCGATCTTCTTGTGTTGTGAGGCCGGTTCCAGCGAGGCTGCATCGGTTTTGCCGTGACCGAGCGTGCCGAAGAAGGAGAAGCCGAAGAGCTGGTTGGTCCACATGTCGAGACCACCGAGTGCGACGCCGAGGGCCGTGCCGAACTTCGACCAGAGCGGCTTGACGTTGCGCACGCGCTTCAGGTCCTTGCCGATATCGCTCTTGCGCCAGTCGTTTTCGATCTCGACCACTTCGTCATTGGCTCGCCCGGCGGCAATCGCCGCGGCGATGCGGTCGGCGGCCATCATGCCCGAGAGCACTGCATTGTGGCTGCCCTTGATGCGCGGCACGTTGACGAAGCCTGCCGAACAGCCGATCAGAGCACCGCCCGGGAAGGAGAGCTTCGGCACCGACTGGTATCCGCCTTCGGTGATGGCGCGCGCGCCATAGGAGAGGCGCTTGCCGCCCTCGAACGTGCCGCGGATCGCCGGATGCGTCTTGAAGCGCTGGAATTCCTCGAAGGGGTAGAGCCAGGGGTTCTTGTAGTTGAGATGGATGACGAAGCCGACGGCGACGAGATTGTCTTCGAGGTGATAGAGGAAGGAGCCGCCACCGGTCGACATGCCGAGGGGCCAGCCGAAGGAATGCTGGACAAGGCCGCGGCGATGGTTCTCCGGCTTGACCTCCCAGAGTTCCTTGATGCCGATGCCGAATTTCTGGGGCTCGCGATCCTTCTGCAGGTCGAACTTGGCGATCAGCTGCTTGGCGAGCGAACCGCGCACACCTTCGCCGATCAGCACATATTTGCCCATGAGCGCCATGCCGCGCGCGTAGCTCGGGCCGGGCTCGCCATTCTTCTCGATGCCCATGTCGCCGGTCGCGACGCCGATGACGGCGCCCTCGTCATTGTAGAGCACCTCGGTGGCGGCGAAGCCCGGATAGATCTCGACGCCGAGTTCTTCCGCCTTCGTCGCCAGCCACCGACAGACAAGCCCAAGCGATACGATGTAATTGCCGTGATTGCTCATCAGCGGCGGCATCATGATGTTCGGCAGGCGGATGGAGCCTGCGGGGCCGAGCAGCAGGAAGTGGTCGTCCTTGACTTCGGTCTTGAAAGGATGGTCGCTTTCGCTGCGCCAGCCGGGCAACAGGCGGTCGATGCCGACAGGGTCGACGACGGCGCCGGAGAGGATATGGGCGCCGATTTCAGCGCCCTTCTCCAGCACGACCACCGAGAGTTCCGGATCGATCTGCTTCAAGCGAATGGCGGCCGAAAGGCCGGCCGGACCGGCGCCGACGATCACCACGTCGAATTCCATGCTTTCGCGTTCCGGCAGCTCGGTCATTTCGGTCATCCATCCGTCTCCACTCGGCCGTCTCGCGACCGTTCATCCCCATTATGGGGTATTCTCTTGTCAAAACCGGAAAACATTGTCGAGCCGGGAAGCGACAGCCAATCCTCCAATTCGCACAATGACGTTCATCCGCACAGAAGATTATATAACGCTTACGTTAACGTCAATTATTGGAGTACCCGTAAAGCGCTCTTCGTCCTTTTCTTTCACGGGACTTGCGCCCTATAGATGGGCCACCGGAAATGGAGGAAATCATGGATCTCGGCATCAAGGGCAAACGCGCACTCGTACTCGCCTCCTCACGCGGTCTCGGGCTCGGCATCGCCAAGGCGCTGGCGCAGGAAGGGGCAAATGTTCTTCTCTGCGGGCGCAGCGGCGAGCAGCTGGAAGCCAATTGCAAGGCGATCAACGGGCAGCGCAATGGCAAGGCCGACTGGATCTGGGCCGACCTTGCGGATGACAATTTCGTCCAGACCGCTACGGGTGCCGTGCAGGAGAAATTCGGCGGGCTCGATATCCTCGTCAACAATACCGGCGGCCCGACGCCCGGCACGACCGAGGACATGACGCCGGAGAAGCTCGAAACCTATTTCCTCTCCATGGTCGCGCGCGTCATCACGCTCACCAATGCGCTGCTGCCCGGCATGAAGGCGCAGGGCTGGGGCCGCATCCTGACGGTTGCCTCGTCGGGAGTGATCGAGCCGATCGCCAACCTCGCCCTGTCGAACACGCTGCGCCCGGCCCTTGCCGGCTGGAGCAAGACGCTGGCATCGGAAGTCGCCGGCCATGGCATCACCACGAACATGCTTCTGCCCGGCAGTATTCTCACAGCACGGCTCGACGATCTCGACGGAGCTGCGGCCAAACGGACCGGCAAGAGCGTCGAGCAGATTCGCGTGGAGAAGGAGGCGCGTATCCCGGTCGGGCGGTACGGCAAGGTCGAAGAATTTGCCGCAACGGCGGCCTTCCTGTGCAGCCAGCCGGCGAGCTACATCACCGGTTCCCTGATCCGCTGTGACGGAGGTGCTGGGCGCTCCCTCTGACCCCTGCCCCTCATCCGGCACGGTCCGCAGCGGCCCATGCCGCTACGCTGTCGATTTTCGTGCCGACATAGGTGGGATCGTCTGCAAGTTCCGCCAGCTCGGACAGGCGGTGGAAACCGGTGAGAATGGCAATGCGCCGGCGGTCCAGCCGGCGACCCGTCAGCGTCTCGTAGCCAGAGACGATGCGTGATGTCAGATCGGGCGAGATGAAGTTCGAATAGATGAATTCCTGATGCAGCGGGCCTAACCCTGAATCGGCGAAATCATAGAGGCCGTTCAACCTGCCCTCGGCATGGTCGAAGGCCATATTCCAGCCATGGCCATCGAAGAAGCCGTAAGTGACCCCGCAAGGATCCGGCGGCAAAGCCTGGAAATCCCAGATGACTTTCTCTGCATAGCTTGCCAGTTCGGACGACAGCAACGGCAACGCCACTTCCCGCACCTTATCAGGCGATTGCCAGGGCAGGATCGGGCCGGCGCCGAGCGCGCGCATGCGGTCGTCATCGAGATCATGCAGTTCGGCATAGAAGCGGGCGAGATCGTCGCCGAGGCGCTGGCGGGCCGCATCCGGCAGAAGCTCGTAATCGTCGGTGATGAGGTGTTCGCCCTGGATCTTGGCATGGCTGGAGAAAATCGGAGGGCCGTCATGAATGCGCATATTGGGAACCGTCATCGACAGCGACGGCCTGATGATGCCGAGAAGAGCGGCTTCCCTGATCAGCGCCCTCTCGGCGGCCGGATTGCGCGGAAACTTGAAGATCAGACGGTCATCGACATCGATGGCCGTCGAATCCCAGCCCTTCGTCGCGAGCTTGAAAACGGAGCCTGTCAACTCCGGAAAGATGTTGGTGATAAGCGCACGAAAATCACCGGCGTTCAACTCGGCCATGACAGTCTGCCTCCGCATTTCCCAGGTTCCATCCCGCGCAAAAACCTGCAATGCGGACCAAATAGTGTTTTGCCGGTACAGCCTGCGCTGGCAGCTCGCCAAGGCGGAGAACGCTGCCTAAACGACTATATATTAGTATAGTTTGAATATTACGGAATGTTCATTACGAAAATTTAAGCCGTTATAACTGCTTAGTGATCATTGCCGGGGTGATTATGTCTTTTTTGCGCCGCAATATAGGCGGCTCAATCACCGTAGAAAATCACGCAATCTGCCCAACAAAACCGGTTTCGCTTATGAAGAAATTTTGGATCACCGTCAGCATTGTAGCCGTGGCCGCTGTTGGCTTCTGGCAGTTCGGGAACAAGATCCCCTACGCTTCTGATATTCCTTATCTGTCACAGTTCATCAAGAAGCCCGACGGGAGCCAGAACGGCAATCATCAGCAGGCCCAGGCCGACCAGGCCCAGAGCGGCGGCGGACAGCAGGGTGGTCAACAACAGGGTGGCGGGCGCCGGCGCGGCGCAAACGGTCCCACAATGGTCAAGACCGTAGCAGCCGTGAAGGCCGCTTTGCCCACCGACGTCACGGCAACCGGCTGGGCAGATGCCGACGACAATACGACGATTGCCGCCCAGGAACAGGGCCTCATCGTCAGCATCGAGGCCAATGACGGCGCCACGGTCAAGGAGGGCGACCTGATCGCCAAACTGGACGATCGGACGGCCAAGGCTGCCGTCGACAAGGACAATGCGATGATCGTGCGTGATGCAGCAACGCTCGCAGAATCCGAGACGGCGCTGACAAGGGCGCAGGACCTCTTCAACCAGAAGGCCGGCACGCAACAGAGCCTCGACCAGGCGAGAGCCGCCCGCGATACCGCCGCCGCAACCGTCGAAGCCGACAAGGCCACGCTCGCTTCGGACCAGGTTATCCTCGAGCATACCGATATTCGCGCGCCTTTCGATGGCAGGCTCGGCGATATCGCTCCCAGCAAGGGTGCCTTCGTCAATGCCGGTGCGGCCATCGTCACCATCGCCAAATACGATCCGATCTATGTGAAGTTCCACCTGCAGGAACGTTACCTGCGTGAACTGAAGAAAGCGCTGGCCGTCGGTCCGGTCGAAGTCAGCACGGCGCCCAATTCCACCAAGGGAAGGGTGCGCAAGGGTGAGATCAGCTTCTACGACAACACGGTAGACACGGCATCGGGCACGATCCTTGCCAAGGCGAAGTTCGAAAACGCTTCGGGTGCGCTGTGGCCCGGCCAGTCGATCAATATCATCGTGCATTTCAACAATGACGAGCAGCAGGTGGTCGTGCCGACGGTTGCCGTCAGCCCCGGCCCCGACGGCTTCTTTGCCTTCGTGGCCAAGGACGGCAAATCGCATCTGACGCCCGTTACCGTCGCCCGTGCCAATGGCGGCTTCACGGCCATCGCATCCGGCCTTTCGGAGGGCGACCACGTGGTCGTCGAAGGCCAGGGCCAGCTCAACGACCAGCAGGCGGTCAGCGAGCAATTCGACGACAAGACCCTGAACGTCGCTTCCGCCGACGCGYCTCGGCAACAGCAGCAGGCCGAAACGATCGCGGTGGGGGCTGAGCAATGATCCCGAATTTCTGTATTCAGCGGCCGGTCGCAACGACCCTGCTTGCGATCGGCGTCATTCTGGCGGGTCTTGCGGGCTACCAGCGCGTGCCGGTCGCGGCTCTGCCGCAGGTCGACTTTCCGACCATCAACGTCTCGGCGCAGCTGAGCGGCGCCTCGCCGCAGACGATGGCGACTTCGGTCGCGACCCCTCTGATCAAGCAGTTCGAGACGATCCCCGGCATCAGCGAGATCAGCGCGTCGAGTTCGCTCGGCAGCACCAGTATCGTGCTGCAATTCGACCTGAACCGCGATATCGATGCGGCCGCCGCCGACGTGCAGGCGGCCATTTCGCATGCGACGCGGCAGCTGCCCGACAACATGACGACGCCGCCGAGTTACCGCAAGACCAACCCGGCCGATGCGCCGATCATGCTGCTTTCGGTGCAAAGCAATACCATGCCGCGCAGCAAGCTCGACGAGATCGCCGAAGACATCATCTCGCCGTCGCTGTCGACGCTTCCGGGCGTCGCCCAGGTCAGTGTCTTCGGTGCGCAGACCTATGCCGTGCGCGTCGAGGTCGACCCCAACAAGCTGCTCACCCGTGGGATCGGCATCGACACCGTCAACAAGGCGCTTGCGGCGGCCAACAGCCAACAGCCCGTGGGCACGCTGCAGAACAATTCGCAGGCCATGACCATCACGGCCAATACGCAGCGTACCAATGCCGAGCAGTTCCGCTCGCTCGTCATCGCCAATCCGAACGGCGCGCCGATCCATCTCGGCGATATCGCCGATGTCCAGGACAGCGTCGAGAACCAGTATACAGGCAGCTGGTATGACGGCCAGCGCGGCATTATCCTGGCCATCCAGCGCCAGCCGGATGCCAACACCGTCGACGTCGTCGATGCGATCAACGCCAAGCTGCCGCAGCTTCACGCCGAAATCCCGCCCTCGGTCAACACGGTCATCATGAACGATGCCGCAAAGCCGATCCGCGATGCCATTGCCGACGTGAAGTTCACGCTGCTTCTGACGATCGGCCTCGTCGTTCTCGTCATCTATCTCTTCACGGGCCATGCGACGGCAACGATCATTCCGGGCCTTGCCGTTCCGCTGTCGCTGATCTCGACCTTCGGCATGATGTATGTGCTCGGCTACAGTATCGACAACATCTCCTTGCTCGGGCTGACGCTCGCGGTGGGTCTCGTCGTCGACGACGCGATCGTCATGCTCGAAAACATCCTGCGCCATGTCGAGGAAGGCATGCCGGTGCGCGAGGCGGCGATCAAGGGTGCCGGCGAAGTCAGCTACACCATCATCTCCATGTCGGTGTCGCTGATTGCGGTCTTCATCCCGATCCTGTTGATGGGCGGTGTTGTGGGCCGCGTGTTCAACGAATTCGGCATGGTTGTTGCGATCGCCATCATCGCTTCGGCGATCGTCTCGCTGACGGTCACGCCGATGCTCGGTTCGCGCCTTTCCAACAACCACAGCCGTCCGCCACTGCTCATCCGCATCTTCGATGCCGGTTTCGAGCGGACGCTGCGCGGTTACGACAATGCGGTCGGCTGGTGCCTTCGCCACCGCCCCTTCATCCTTGGAGTCTTCCTCGCTTCCGTCGCGCTGACCGTCTATTTCTTCATGACGCTGCCGACGAGCTTCTTCCCGCAGGAAGATATCGGGCGCCTGACGATCAGCACGCAGGCCCGGCAGGATATTTCCTATTCGGCGATGGAGGCCCTGCAGCAACAGGCCGCGGCCGTCGTCAAGGCGAACCCGGCGGTCAATCACGTCATGTCGACCGTCGGCGGCAACCCCAACAAGCCCCAGAACAACGGCTCGATGTTCGTCGAACTGAAGGACAAGGATCAGCGTGAACCGCTTGAGCAGACGCTGCGCGAACTGCGAACGGCGATCAACAAGATCCCCGGCCTGCAGGCCTTCGTGACGCCCAACCAGAGCCTGCGCTTCGGCGGGCGCCAGACCGCCAGCCAATATCAGCTGGTCATCCAGGCGCTTAACGCCGACCAGACCAATCTGTGGGCCGGCAAGATCCAGCAGGCCATGCGCGGCGACCGCCTGTTCACGGACGTGACCTCGGATGCGCAGAACAATGCCCTGCAGGCCAATATCGTCATCGACACCGAGCGCGCAGCCGCCTACGGGATCGACAATGACACGCTGCGCACGACGCTGCAGGAATCCTTCAGCGGCTTTGCGGCTGCGGAAATCCAGTCGACCGGCGACAGCTACGACGTCATCGTCGAATATGACACGAGCAAACCATGGGACGATCAGAAGCTCTCTGAAATCCGCGTGGCCTCCTCCAATGGCAGCCTGGTGCCGCTGTCGAATTTCGCGCATGTCGAGCGCACGCTCGGGCCTGTCACCATCAACCAGACCGGCCAGCTCGTCTCGACCACCGTTTCCTTCAACCTGCCGGAGGGCGTATCGCTCAGCGACGCGACGGCCCGGATCGACCAGATCAAGAAGGATCTCAACATGCCGGCCGATGTCTTCACGTCCTATGGCGGCACGGCAGAGATCTTCCAGCAATCGCAGGGCAATACGCCCTATCTGATCCTGGCAGCGGTGCTGACCATCTATGTCGTGCTCGGCGTGCTCTATGAAAGCTTCATCCACCCGCTGACCATCCTGTCGGGCCTGCCGGCGGCGGCCTTCGGCGCGCTGCTAGCGCTGAAGATCATGGGCTTCGATCTTTCGATCATTGCCCTGATCGGCCTGCTGATGCTGATCGGCATCGTCAAGAAGAACGCGATCATGATGATCGACGTGGCTGTCGAAACCATGCGCACGACGGGCGAGAAGGCGACGGCGGCGATCCACGAGGCCTGCGTGCGACGCTTCCGCCCGATCATGATGACGACCTTCTGCGCCCTGCTCGGCGCCCTGCCGATCGCGCTCGGCACCGGTGCGAGCTCGGAATTGCGCCAGCCGCTCGGCATCGCCGTCGTCGGCGGTCTCATCGTTTCGCAGATGCTGACGCTGTTCATCACCCCGGTCATCTTCGTCGAGATGGATCGCTTCGGGAATTTCCTCAACCGCTTGCTCAGCCGCGGGAAGACGGAGGAGCACGTCGCAGAGGAACCACAGGCGATGGCCGCCGAATAGAGAGACAGAAAGGGCGCCTTCCGGCGCCCTCTTCCTTTCAGCGGTCTTCGACCAATCCGGGGAAATCCGCAACCAGCGTATCGCGCGTCTCGAAGCTGATCGGATTGTCGGCGTAGCGATGATTGGCGATGTAGAGCCTCGCGAAAATCAGCCGTCTGTCGCCCTTTGTCGCCCAGCCGACGAACCAGCCGAGCGGCCGTTCATAATTGGTCTTGCCGGCCGCGTTGCGCAACCATCCGGCGCCGGTCTTGCCCTGGATATCCCAACCGTCAGCCGCTTCAAAATGCGGGACGATCGCCTCCGTCATCTGCCGCGCGCGCTGCGATATCGGCAGGCGGCCGGTTCGAAACCGGCGGAGGAACTGCACCTGGTCCTCGGCGGAGATCCTGAGCGATGACATCAGCCAGGACTCGGTCAGCCCATCCGTATTGCCAGGACCGCCCGAGACATCCTCATTGCCGTAGCCGAAGCGCCTGACATAATCGGCAAGGGCACGTTTGCCGAGCTTGCGGGTCAGCGCCTGTGAGTACCAGACGATGGAATCCCGCTCCCAGATGGTCGGGTCGGTATCCTTCTGCTCGCGCTGCGGTCGCTTGAGCTTCGGATCATATGTCCAGAGCGGATTGTGCTCATCGACCAGAATGCCGGAATCATAGCCCATCATGGCCAAAGGCAATTTGAAGGTCGACTGCGGATAGAAGCCCTGATCACAATTGCCCTGACGGTAAATCGTCTCGCCGGTCTTCTCATCGATGATGACGGTGCAGCGGATGGGATCGGCGGCATATGCCGGCGCCGGTTTCATGGAAATCACTGCAATACTTATGGAAAATGCCAGAAGAACAAGTCTTTCGAAAGCCACTTTCTCTCTCCATATGGTTCGACCTGGGCTTTCTAGGCTGGCTTGCGAGGCCCAATCAAACGACGATATTTCCGGTCAGGTATAAATCAGATTAGGCCATTGCCATGGTTCGACCATATTTGCCGCTGAACTCGCTGCGCGCCTTCGAGGCAGCGGCGCGCCATCTTTCCTTCACCCGGGCGGCGATCGAACTCTGCGTTACGCAGGCGGCCGTCAGTCATCAGGTGAAACTCCTGGAGCAACGGCTCGGCGTCAGCCTGTTTCGCCGCCTGCCGCGCGGGCTGATGATCACGGAGGAAGGGCTTGCGCTGCTTCCTGCCCTGCAGGATTCCTTCGACCGCATGGCCGACATGCTGGAGCGTTTCGAAGGCGGTCATATGCGTGAAGTGCTGAAGCTCGGCGCGGTCGGCACGCTCGCCGTCGGCTGGCTCCTGCCGCGGCTTGCCGATTTCCGCGAGCAATATCCCTTCATCGATCTCAGGCTTTCGACCAACAACAACCGCGTCGACATTGCCGCCGAAGGGCTCGACTATACGATCAAGTTCGGCAACGGCGCCTGGCACGACATAGAGGCCGAAGCCCTGTTCGAAGCGCCACTCTCGGTGCTCTGCATTCCCTCGATCGCCCGCCAGCTCTCCTCCCCCGAAGACGTCGCCCATCAGACGCTGCTGCGCTCCTACCGCGCCGACGAATGGCCGGGCTGGTTCGAGAAGGCTAACGTCACCTCCCCACCGATCCGCGGCATGGTCTTCGATTCCTCCGTGCTCATGATCGAGGCGGCACTGCAGGGCGCGGGCGTAGCGCTCGCACCGCCCTTGATGTTCTCCCGCCAGCTAGCTGCCGGCGAGCTGGAACAGCCCTTTCCGGTCTGGATTTCGAAGGGCAGCTACTGGCTGACGCGGCTCAAATCCCGCTCTGTTACGCCCGCCATGGAGATGTTTCGCAAGTGGATCGGCAAGATGGCAGAAGGGACACGCGTGCAACTCGGAAACTAAGCGGCATGGGTTGCTTTCCGCCTGCTCCTATGCGATCACGCGCCTCTCACAAGATATCAGGGGCGCACAACAAGGCGCCCTTTCGCATTTCGGGGTATCCGCCCCGGCTCACAGATTTTCGACATATTTGACAGGGAGCACGGCCATGGCACGGGCGCTCGGGCTTGACTTCGGCACGACCAATACTGTTCTGGCGCTGGCAGACGGCGGCGCCGACACGCATTCCATATCACTGACCAGCAGCGCCGGCACGGCCGACAGCATGCGCACTGCGCTGTCCTTCATGAAGGACGCGCAGCTTGGCGCTTCGGCGTTGAAGGTGGAGGCCGGACATGCGGCAATCCAGCAGTTCATCGACAATCCCGGCGATTGCCGCTTCCTGCAGTCGATCAAGACCTTTGCGGCAAGCGCGCTTTTCCAGGGCACGATCATTTTCGGCAAGCGGCAGAGCTTCGAAGACCTGATGGAAATCTTCATCCGGCGTCTGCGCCACTATGCCGGCGAGAACTGGCCAGGCGACGTGAACCGCATCATAGCCGGCCGTCCCGTTCATTTTGCCGGCGCCAATCCGGACCCGGTGCTGGCGGTGCAGCGATACAACGAGGCGCTGACGCGCTTCGGCTTTCCGGAAATCCATTATGTCTACGAACCGGTCGCGGCCGCTTTCTACTTCGCGCAGAACCTGAAAGCCGATGCGACCGTGCTCGTCGCCGACTTTGGCGGCGGTACGACGGACTATTCGCTAATCCGCTTCGAGACCAGAGCCGGCAAACTGACGGCAACGCCGATCGGCCATTCCGGTGTCGGTGTCGCCGGCGACCATTTCGATGCGCGCATGATCGACAACATCGTTGCGCCGCAGATCGGCAAAGGCAGCCATTTCAAGAGTTTCGACAAGATCCTCGAGGTACCGTCAAACTACTATGCGAGCTTCAGCCGGTGGAACCAGCTGTCGATCTTCAAGAGTTCGAGGGAATTCGAAGACCTCAAGAAGCTGGTGCGCACAGCGCTGGAGCCCGAGAAGCTGGAAATCTTCGTCGACCTTATCGATCACGACGAGGGCTATCCGCTCTATCAGGCCGTCTCGGCAACGAAAATGGCGCTTTCCGCCGCCGAAGAGGCGCCCTTCGATTTTGCCCCGCTCGGCCGCGGCGGTCACCGCACGATCAAGCGCAGCGATTTCGAAAGCTGGATCGTCGATGATCTCGTCCGCATCGAGGGGGCGCTGGACGAGGTGCTGGAAAAGACCAACACCGATGCATCCGGCATCGACAAGGTGTTCCTGACCGGCGGCACATCCTTCGTACCGGCCGTGCGGCGCATCTTCACCGAGCGCTTCGACAGCGACAAGATCGAAACCGGCGGCGAGTTGCTTTCGATCGCGCACGGTCTGGCGCTGATCGGCGAACGCGACGATATCAACCAGTGGACTGTGCAATAGTGGCCGAAAGGGCGCGGGCAAGGATGCCCGCCCTTTCATTGCCGTTTTCGCTCCGCTAAAGTCTGCTCATGATCTCCGCAAACGACCTGAGTCCGGCCGAACTTGCAGCACTTCTGCATTTCCATGCGGAGGCGGGCGTGGACTGGTTGCTGGAAGAAGAGCCGGTCGACCGTTTCGCCGAGTTCGAGGCGATGAAGGCCGCGCGCCGTTCGGCGGCACCCGCCGCGCAACCGCAGCCGGACAGACAGGCGCCACCGGAGAGACCGGCGTCCCCTCGCCCTGCGCCGCAGCAGACGGCAGCGTCAATTCCGTCCTCGCGGCCACAGCCGGCAATTCCTGACGGCGAAGCCGTGCAGCAGGCGCGGTTTGCAGCCGAGAGCGCTCGCTCGCTTGCAGAACTGAAAACGGCGCTCGAAGCCTTCAATGGCTGCAATCTGAAAAATAGCGCCCGCTCGACCATTTTTGCGAGCGGCGATCCGGCAAGCGGCATCATGGTGATCGGTCCGGCGCCAGGCGCCGATGACGAGCGCGAGGGAGCGGCCTTTGCCGGCAGGCAAGGCCAATTGCTGGACCGGATGCTGGCTTCGATCGGGCTCGAGCGGTCAGCCATTCTCCTGACGCAGATCATTCCCTGGCGTCCGCCGGGCAACCGCATGCCGTCTGCGGCCGAGACGGAGATCTGCCGTCCCTTCATCGAGCGGCAGATCGCGCTTGCCGAACCGCGTGCCATTCTGCTGCTCGGCAACTACACGGCGCGCTTCTTCTTCGGCGAAAATGACACGATCCACGGGCTTCGTGGCCGCTGGAAGGAGATCGCCGTCGCAGATCAGGTCATTCCGGCCATAGCCAGCCTGCATCCCCAGGACCTGCTGACCGCGCCCGTCAACAAGCGGCTTGCCTGGAGCGACCTGCTGGCCTTCCAGGCTCGACTTAAAGAACTGTCTCTGCTTACAAATTAGCCAAGTTTGAAAATATTGTGAATATTCCCATGCAATATACGCATGGCTGCATCCTGCAAGGGTGCATTGAAAAATCGATGCTGCACTGCAATATAGAGGGCGTGTCTTGGGAGGAATGAACAGGAACCAAGGCCATGAGCAAAAGTTTTCGTCCTATACATTGCGGGTTTGAAACCCTGCGCCAAGCAAGCGATCAGGTTCGCAGCACCCAGGGCTACAGCCGTTTCGGCTTTGCCACGAACGAACAGATGATCGCCCGCGGTACCGGAATCAGCAGCCGCACCTCGCGTCCGGCAATGATCTTCGCGGACTTCCAGGAATATTGAAAATTCCGGAATGATGATCCGGCAGGCGGTTCGCCTGCCTTTTCGTATTTCCGAAAGTAGCGACCGATGTCCACAATTCTGATTTCACTGCTGCGCAATATCGACTCTTTCGAGCATATCCGTGCTGCCGTCTGCGCTGCGCACGAATATCGCCGCGAGCTTTGCGACACGCCGTCAGAGGCCAAGACCCCGGCTTCCGCCATCGCGCTCTGAGAGCACGGTTTGCTGGAATTGCTTCAGCAGTTTTCGGATTCGAACCTCGCCTTTGCCCATTCGAAGGCTTCGTCCACATAGGCGAACTTGACCGCCTGCCAGCCGACATATTCCCTCAGGAAATCGCGCGACAGCCACAGTTGCGACTTCTTCGGCTCGTCGTACCAGCCGAGACAACCGCGCTGGGCGCCCTTGGCGAGCAGCCGCTGGAGATGCGTGCGCGACATCATGAAATCACCGGCGAGCGGGCGGGTTTCCACCCTGCCGATCGCGAGCCGTGCCGGATCGCCTCCCTCGAGATCGAGCCGGGACATGAAATGATCGATGACCATGCCGCCCGCTTCCGTCCAGAGGAACAGCGCCACCTGCTCAGGCGGTTCGCGCCATCTGCTATCCTCGAGGCAGTTATAGGCGATACGCGGCTGGATCTGGCGGAAAAGCACGGGATTTTCGTGCRGAAACGCCGCCCGGTTTCCACCATCGATGAGATCAAGCGCGCCGAGGTTGGAGTGCAACCAGCCGAACATCGCCTGATGGCTGACTTCGGCGGGCTCGAAATGGCGCGGACGGCGGCGTTCGTCACCCGGTGTATGGGCGATGAAGCGGTAGGTGAAGAGTTCTTCGATGAAGGCAAGCACGGTATTGCGGCTGGCGATCTTGTGCGCGGTGATCTTGCCGGTCAGCCGGACGGCGGTGAAACCCGAGGTCACATCCCGCGGGTCATATTCCAAATGCAGTGCATAGGCCGTCTGCGTCAGGAGCCAGCGTTGATGCGAGGCCAGCAGGCGCGCCAGCCGCGGCCCCGCATCAAACATGCCTCGCATTTGCCCGGCCAGAAAGCGAATGCTCACTACGAAAGAGGGGTTCTGCGCCAGTTCTTCCGCTGTGAACGCCATAATGCTTTTCCTCAACCCTCGCTCGCAAGCCAGCGTTCGGAGCAGCGATACCGAAACTCCCCCGGCATCTATGGCCTATCGATTATGCACGGCTTTGAATAAATGAAAGTAATTCACTTTCATAACCATATTTCTGACAAAAGCGATATCCCAAGATTTCACCACCCCCTTCTCTTTTGAGGGAGTGGCGGAATAGATTTTCAATTATTGCGATAGTAAATTCCACCTGTGATACAGGCGCAGCCACTCAGGATTGCGGCGCGCCAGCTTTTCGCGCTTCGCGACTCTCGAGGCCAAGCTGGTGCTCGCGGTAGATGATGAAGACGCCGGCGGCGATAACGATGAGGGTGCCGAAGAGCATCGTACTGCTCGGAACGTCACCGAAGACATAATAAGCGACAATGCCGCCGAGCAGGATCGAGCTGTATTCGAACGGAGCGATGGTGGAGACATCGGCGTGCCGGTAGCTCTCGGTCAGGAGGATCTGTGCCACACCGCCGCAGAAACCGGCAGCGATCAGGAAGAGCGCCGAGGTCCAGTCGAGCAAAAGCCAGCCGAAGGGGACAGTAACCAGGGAAAAGACCGAAGCGGTGATCGAGAAGTAGAGCACGATCGTCGCCGTCTTCTCTTCCTCGACAAGGCGACGTACCTGGATCATAGCCATGCCGCCGAGAACTGCCGACAGCAGCACGCAGAGTGCGCCGACGGCCTGTTCAGCCGCCATGCCGCCTTCCCTGAACAGCGTGAGCTTCGGCCAGGAGATGATGGCGACACCGACGATGCCGAAACAGACCGCGCTCCAGCGGTATACGCGCACCGTCTCGCCCAGGAATACCGCTGCGAAGATGACGGCGATTAGCGGCATGGCATAACCAAGCGCGATCGCCTCCGGCAGCGGCAGGTGCAGCAGCCCGTAAAAGCCGAAGCCCATCGAGATGATGCCGAGCGTCCCGCGCTTCAGATGACCGATCGCATTGGCAGTATAGAAGGCAGAGCGCAACTGATGCCGGTAGCCGAGATAGGCCATGATCGGAAACAGCGCGAAGAAGGAACGACAGAAAGTCACCTGGCCTGGCGGGATATCCGACCCCGCCAGCTTGATGAATGTCTGCATGGCCAGGAAGACCACGACCGACGAGACTTTCAGCGCAATGCCTCTCATCGGGTTTCTGAGAACCGATTCCATGATCCTGGCTCTTATGCGGGCATGCCGAGCGGGGAGACGCGTTCGACTCGAACGCAGCGGATGATTTTTTCATCGTAACCGAAGAAATGCGCCGGCGGGGAAAAATCTGCGCGTACCAAACGCCGTGCGTGCATTCGCACGCTCTAACTTTTGGAATTTACGCATCAGGCGTTTCGAAAATCGATTCTGATTTTCGGGCAGATGCTGCAGCGAGCAAGTATTTACCTGCTTTTGATCTGCCGCTTTTCTGTGCAAATTCGTCTTTTGATGAAAAAACTTCTCGTTTTACGCTTATTCGCCCGAAAATGTTCGCATCCGGACCCTTTGCGTTAACCTGTTGCAAACCATGCCCCCGCATCGTTCGCAGTTAATTAATCATACAAAAGAATCGCATTCGTACGCAGCCAGTCGCGTCAGCTTATTTTCAGGATCTTTTTGATGAAGCCGCTCAGCGCAGAGATCATATCCCAGTCACAGAATGCAACGCCCCGCTCGATGCGTGTCGTCACCGACGGCATCAGCACGGACCTGGAGCGTTTCAGCACCGACAACACCAGCATCGTCAAACAGATCAAGCTGCTTGCCATCAACGCACTGATCGAGGCGGCGCGCGCCGGTGAAACCGGCAAGGGCTTTGCGGTGGTTGCCAATGAAGTGCAGCGGCTGGCACAGATCGCCACCGAGATCACCAGCAAGTTCGAAAGCAATGTGCTGGGACGCATCGGCCTCAGCCGCGCGATGGCGGATTCGCTCGTAACCGAAATGGAAGGCGTGCGGCTGACCGATCTCGCGCAGACGCTGGTCCAACTCATCGTGCGCAATCTCTTCGAGCGCACTGCCGACGTGCGCTGGTGGGCGACGGATACGGCGCTCTGGCAGGCGTTGCAGGAGCCGGACAAGGATCGTATCGCCTTCGCGGGTGAACGGCTCGGCGTCATCAACCGCTTTTATACCGTCTATCTCGACCTCGTCATGACCGATCTCTCCGGCCGGGTGATCGCGTCCGCCAACCCGACCTTCCAGCGCAAGATATCAGGCTCATCGCTTGCCGGTGATCCTTGGTTCCGGGCAGCGGCCAGCTGCGCGTCCGGCGACAGCTATATCGTCGATGAAGTCAAGCCGAGCGTTCTGCATGACCAGCGGCATGCGCTGGTCTATGCGACCGGCATCCGCGAAGGCGGCAAGCTCGACGGCAAGCTGATCGGCACGCTCGGCGTTTATTTCGACTGGCAGAACCAGGGCCAGGCGATCGTCGAGAAGGAGGCGAACCTGCCGCCGCAGCTGGCGGAAAAGACCACCGTCATGCTGCTCGACGGCGCAAGCCGGGTGATCGCCTGCACCAATCAGGCTCTGCTCTTCACCCATTTCGCTCTCGCCAACCCCACCGGCCAGGCAAAGGGCAGCTATTACGACAACAATGGCTCGATCGTCGCTTTCGCGCGCACGCTCGGCTACGAGGATTATGACGGGCTTGGCTGGTACGGCGTCGTCGTGCAGCAGACGGAAAGCGATGTTGCGATCAAGAACGCCCTCAATCTCAAATAGCAGCTTTCTCCTTTCTGCTGCATGCACGATAATTCGACCATAATAAATTGGCTGTGAACTTGGCGCTCACGGCCAATTTGCTTTAACTTTAGTTCAGACTTTAATGTAATCATGGCGGCCAAATTTCAGCAGAGTGCGCCCGCCTCTGTATTCGGCCATTGTCTAATAAAGGTCTTCAGGCAACATGCGAACAGATACCGGCCAGGTCATCAATCTGGCAGATTACCGCCCAACAGATTTCGTGCTGGAACGCGTCGACCTGACCTTTGAACTGGATCCGACGGAAACAAAGGTAGAAGCCCGGCTGATCTTCCATCGCCGCGAAGGTGCCGATCTCTCCGCTCCCCTTGTCCTCGACGGCGACGAACTCAATCTTTCCAGCCTTCTCTTCGATCAGAACGAGCTGGCGCCGGAACGCTACACGGTAACGCCCGAAAGCCTCACGATCCGCGACCTGCCGGAAACGGCGCCGTTCGAAGTCACCGTTACCACGCTCATCAATCCCGAAGCCAATACGCAGCTGATGGGCCTTTACCGCACCAGCGGCATCTATTGCACGCAATGCGAGGCCGAGGGCTTCCGCCGCATCACCTATTTCCCCGACCGGCCGGATGTGCTGGCGCCCTATACGGTCAACATCATCGCCGACAAGGATGCCAATCCGCTGCTGCTGTCGAACGGCAATTTCCTCGGCGGCGCAGGCTACGGTCCGGGCAAGCATTTCGCCGCCTGGTTCGATCCTCATCCGAAGCCGAGCTATCTCTTCGCGCTGGTCGCCGGTGATCTCGGCGTCGTCGAAGACACGTTCACCACGACGTCGGGCCGCGAGGTCGTGCTGAAGATCTATGTCGAACATGGCAAGGAGCCGCGCGCAGCCTATGCCATGGACGCGCTGAAGCGTTCGATGAAGTGGGACGAGGAAGTGTTCGGGCGCGAATACGATCTCGACATCTTCATGATCGTTGCCGTCTCCGACTTCAACATGGGGGCCATGGAGAACAAGGGCCTCAACATCTTCAACGACAAATACGTGCTCGCCGACCCTGAAACGGCGACGGATGCCGACTACGCCAATATCGAGGCGATCATCGCGCATGAATATTTTCACAACTGGACGGGCAACCGCATCACCTGCCGCGACTGGTTCCAGCTCTGCCTCAAGGAAGGCCTGACTGTCTATCGCGACCACGAATTCTCGTCGGACCAGCGTTCGCGCCCGGTCAAGCGCATTGCCGAGGTGCGCCATCTGAAGTCCGAGCAGTTTCCGGAAGATGGCGGCCCGCTCGCCCATCCGGTGCGCCCGACCAAATATCGCGAGATCAACAACTTTTATACGACGACGGTTTACGAGAAGGGCAGCGAAGTCACGCGCATGATCGCGACCCTGCTCGGCCGCGAGACCTTCAAGAAGGGCATGGACCTCTATTTCGATCGCCATGACGGCCAGGCCGTCACGATCGAGGATTTCGTCAAATGCTTTGAAGATGCCAGCGGCCGCGACCTCGCGCAGTTCTCGCTCTGGTACCATCAGGCCGGGACCCCGCTGGTGACCGCATCCGGCACCTATGATGCAGGCGCCAAGACGTTCAGCCTGTCGCTGGAGCAGATGATCCCCGCGACACCCGGCCAGCCGACCAAGGAGCCGATGCATATTCCGCTGAGCCTGGCGCTGTTTGCCGAGGACGGGGCCAAGATTGAGCCATCCTCCGTCGAGGGCGCCGAATATGCCGGCGAGGTGCTGCACCTGACGGCGCGGACGCAAACCGCCGTCTTCCACGGTATCGGTTCGCGGCCGGTGGTTTCGATCAACCGCAGTTTCTCTGCGCCGATCAATCTGCATTTCGACCAGAGCCCGGCCGATCTGGCGCTGCTCGCCCGCTATGAAACGGATCACTTCGCCCGCTGGCAGGCGCTGACGGATCTTGCGCTGCCGAACCTCCTGAAGGCGGCTCGCGATGCCCGCGAGGGTGCCGCCATCGTTTGCGAACAGACCTTCATCGATACGCTGGTCGCAGCAGCCGCCGATGAAAGCCTGGAGCCCGCCTTCCGCGCCCAGGCGCTCGCCTTGCCGAGCGAATCCGATATTGCCCGCGAACTCGGCAGCAATATCGATCCCGACGCCGTGCATGCAGGTCGCCAGGCGATCATGAAACAGATCGCCGAAGCCGGCAAAGCCACCTTCGCGGCCCTCTACGACGCAATGACCACGCCCGGCGAATTCAGCCCGGATGCCAAGAGTGCCGGCCGCCGTGCGTTGCGCAACGCCGCCCTCACCTACCTTTCCTATGCCGAGGGCACCCCTGTTCGCGCCAAGGCTGCCTTTGACGGCGCCAACAACATGACCGATCTCAGCCATGCGCTGACGATCCTCGCTCATCGCTTCCCCGAAAGCGCGGAGGCAAAGGCGGCGCTCGAAGCCTTCCGCAGCCGTTTCCAGGAAAACGCGCTCGTCGTCGACAAATGGTTCGCGATCCAGGCCGGTATTCCCGGACAGGGCGCGGTCGATCGCGTCAAGGCGCTCATGGAAAACCCGCTCTTCAAGCGAACTAACCCGAACCGCATGCGCTCGCTGGTCGGCACGTTCGCCTTCGGCAACCCGACCGGCTTCGGTCGTGCTGATGGCGAAGGCTACCGTTTCCTCGCCAGCCAGATCCTCGACATCGACCAGCGCAACCCGCAGCTTGCCGCACGGTTGCTGACCTCAATGCGCTCCTGGCGCTCGCTGGAATCGATCCGTGCCGATCATGCACGCTCGGCATTGCTCGAGATCGAAGGAGCGGCGAACCTTTCGACCGATGTCCGCGACATTGTCGAGCGCACCCTCAAGGGGTGATTTGCCACAAATGATTTGCCGCCTAGCTGTCTTGTGTTCTCCGGACAGCTAGGCCGGCCATCAGCGAATCCTTCCGAAATACCAGCAATCGCAAATGGTTAATAAATTTTTACCAGCAGCTCTGGACAAGGCGAATCACGCATGATTCTCTGTGTGTAGTTCGAGCGAGCGGCGCGCGAATCACACGAGGGATTAGGTTCAGAGATGATGGACGTGCGGCGGGCAACCGCGGCCGAAGGACGGCTGCGTGTCGATTTTGGCRGGCTCAAAGCCTGGCGCGACAGCCTGTCCGGAAACGCTGCGAAAGCTCCTGAACCATTGCTGCGCCACTTGCCGAAGGCAGAGCTTCTCCTGAAGCGCACGATCCCCGTTCTGATCGTTGCCTTCCTTGCCGTCGTGGCGGCCTCGCATTTCTTCGGCATGGTCAGCGAATATAGCCGCATGGAAGCTTCCGCGCGCCACGCGACGGCGCTCTCGGCTGCAACCGCGGCCGCCGTCTTTGCCGATGCGACCGATCTCTTCGACGGCGGCAGCGCCGCAGAGGCGCAGGCGCGCCTTGTGAAATTCCTGCCGCAGGACCGGCTGGAAAACGGCGCCTTCGTGCTGCTGGTGGAGGCGAGCGGCAAGGTGTTTGCGGCAACGGCGGCGGGTGCCGCCTATGTCGGCGCCGATGTCTCGGCCCTGTTCCCCGAGATCTCCGCGATCCGCCGCTTCGGCGACCGCACCGACGTCATCGAAACGAGCATCGGCGGCGAGCTGCATTATGCCGAGATCTCCCTGATGGGCACGGCGGGCGGCTATATCGTTTCCGCCACCTCGCTCAACGAGATAAACCGTCTCTGGCGCGAAGAGCTGACGCTCAACGTCACGCTGTTTGCCGGCATTTCCTCCATCCTGCTCGTCATCCTCTATGCCTATTACATGCAGGTGAAGCGGGCGCGCGATGCCGACGACATCTTCCTGGAATCCAATCTCCGGGTGGAGACGGCGCTATCGCGCGGCCGCTGCGGCCTCTGGGATTTCGATTTCCACAATCGTGAATTCTTCTGGTCGCGCTCGATGTACGACATGCTCGGGCTTGCTGGCTCGGACAAGACGATGAGCTTTGCCGATGCAGCCCGCCTCATGCATCCCGAGGATAACGGGTTGCATGAGATCGCCCGCGCCATCGCCAAGGGCGATTCCGGCCAGGTCGATCAGATTTTCCGCATGCGCCACGCGAGCGGTCATTATGTCTGGATGCGCGCCCGCGCCCAGGTGATCCGCAGCCATTCCGGCCGCGTGCACATGATCGGCATCGCCATGGACGTGACCGAGCAGCATCGCCTGGCCCAGCGCTATGCCGAGGCCGACCAACGTCTGGCCGATGCCATCGAGTGCACCTCGGAAGCCTTCGTGCTTTGGGACAAGAACGATCGGCTCGTCATGTGCAACGCGCATTTCCAGCAGGCTTACGGTCTTCCCGACAGCGTGCTCGTGCCCGGTACCGAGCGTACGGTCGTCCATGCCGCCGCGGCACGCCCGGTGATCGAGCGGCGTATCGCCGATGCCGACGGCTCCGGCTATTCGCGCACGACGGAAGTGCAGCTTGCCGACGAGCGCTGGCTGCAGATCAACGAGCGCCGCACCCGAGACGGCGGGCGCGTATCCGTCGGCACCGACATCACGCCCCTGAAGCGTCACCAGGAGCGCCTGCGCGATTCCGAGCGCCGGCTGATGGCGACGATCAACGATCTCTCGGCCTCGCGCCAGACGTTGGAAACACAGAAGGCCGAGCTTTCGACCGCCAACTCCAACTATCTGGTGGAGAAAGAGCGTGCGGAAGCGGCCAACAAGGCGAAGTCGGAATTCCTCGCCAACATGTCACATGAGCTGCGCACGCCGCTCAACGCCATTCTCGGCTTCTCGGAAATCCTGCAGAACCAGATGTTCGGGCCGCTCGGCTCGGCCAAGTACAATGAATATGCCCGCGATATCCATGACAGCGGCAAGCATCTGCTCAACGTGATCAACGACATTCTCGACATGTCGAAGATCGAGGCAGGCCATATGCTGCTGTCGCGCGAGCGTATCGATCTCGTGCCGCTGATCGAGGAAAGCCTGCGCTTCACCGCGATTCCGGCGGCCGAGAAGAACATCGTCATCCAGCAGCGAATCTCCTCGGGCATGACGCTGATGGCCGATCGCCGCGCCATGAAGCAGGTGCTGCTCAACCTGCTCTCCAATGCAGTGAAATTCACCAACGAGGGCGGGCGCATCGCCGTGCGCACCCGCCGCGTCGCCGATGGCGTCATGGTCACCATCGCCGATACCGGCATCGGTATCCCGCGCGCAGCACTCATCAAGATCGGCCAGCCCTTCGAGCAGGTTCAGAGCCAGTATGCCAAGAGCAAGGGTGGCTCAGGCCTTGGCCTTGCCATCTCCCGTTCGCTGACTAGTCTGCACGGCGGCAGCATGAAGATCCGCTCACGCGAGTCCATCGGGACGGTGATTTCGCTGCGCATTCCCGATCACGGCTGATGCGGAAAGGCTCAGGCCTTTACCACCGTCTGGAAGACCTTGCGGACAGCCTTGGACAGCCGCTTCACCTCACCCTCCAACGTCTTGATGTCAGGGCAGTCTCCGGCCCGGCAGACGAGTTCGGTCAGGCCGGCGGGCGCCTCCTTCGGATCGAACATTCCATCGATGCAGAGACGGATCAGCTGTGACAGCTCCGTATAGAGGGTAAAGGCTTCAAGGCAGGTATCGAGGTCTGCAGAACCCATCAGCTTCTCGCCCAGCACCTTCAGGGCCGCACCCGTCGTCAGGCCGTTGATCCTGATATCGACACCCTTGGCTGGGGCGATCAGGGCGAGATACTGGGCGATGAATTCGACATCGATCACGCCGCCCGGAATGAGCTTCAGATCCCAGCCATTCTCCGGCGCCTTTTCCTTTTCGATCAGTTCGCGCATCTCGGCCACATCATGCGTCACCTTGGCGACATCGCGCTTCCCCGAGAGCACGTCGGCAATGATGCTTTCAGCTTCATTGACAAGGCTTTCATCGCCGCAGATCAGCCGGGCGCGCGACAGCGCCATATGCTCCCAGGTCCAGGCCTCCTCGCGCTGGTATTTGCCGAAAGCATTGATGCGGGTTGCGACCGGGCCCTTATTGCCGGAGGGGCGAAGCCGCATGTCGACTTCATAAAGCACGCCTTCGGCCGTGGGGGCCGAGAGGGCAGCAATCAGGCGCTGGGTGATGCGGGTGAAGTATCGCGTCGCATCGAGCGGTTTTGCACCGTCGGATTCGCCAGCGGCATCGTCGTAGTCGTAGAGCAGGATGAGATCGATATCGGAGCCGCCTGTCAGTTCGAAGCTGCCGAGCTTGCCCATGCCGGCAATCGCAATCCTCCCGCCGGGATAATCGCCATGTGTCACGCGTATCTCGCTCATGACGGCGTCGAGGGCGGCTTCAATGATGAGATCGGCGAGATGGGTGAAGGCGCGCGCGGCCATGTCGCCGTTGATTGCGCCGGTCAGCAGGCGGATACCGATCAGGAAGCTCTGTTCCGACGCGAAGATGCGCAGACGGTCAAGCACCTCCTCATAATGCCGGGCCTGTACCAGCGAGGCCTTCAACCGCTCGCCGAGATAGTCACGCGTCGGCAGCTCGGCCATCAGGCCGGGATCGAGCATGCCGTCGAAGACATGCGGGCGGGCGGCGATGACTTCCGCAAGCTTCGGCGCCGAGGACATGATGTTGACGATGAGGGAGAGCAGCGCCGGATTGCTGCCGAGCAGCGAGAAGAGCTGGATGCCCGACGGCAGGCCGGAAATGAAGCTGTCGAAGCGCAGCAGCGCCTCGTCCGCACGCTTGCTTTCGCCGAAGACGCGCAGAAGCTCGGGTGTCAGCTCCGTCAGCCGCTCGCGCGCCTCGACCGATTGCGTGGCGCGGTAGCGGCCGTAATGCCAGGTGCGGATGATGCGGGAGATATCCGAGGGGCGCTCGAAGCCGAGTTTCCTCAGCGTCTCCAGCGTGTCGGGATCGTCGCCCTGGCCGGTGAAGACGAGATTGCCGGTGCCCACCGAGAGTTTGGTTTCCTGTTCGAAGAGGTCGGCATAACGCCGCTCGACCGTCTTCAACACCTCCACCAGCCGCTCGGAGAAACTGGGCGTATCGGTAAAGCCCATCATGAAGGCGATGCGTTTCAGTTCTGCGTCCGTCTCCGGCAGGAGATGGGTTTGTTCGTCGCGCACCATCTGGATGCGGTGCTCGACATCGCGCAGGAACCAGTAGGCCTCGATCAACTCGTCGCGGGTTTCCGCGTCGATCCATTTTGCCCTGGTGAGTTCGGCCAGCGTCTCCTCGGTCACGCGGGAACGCAGTGCCGGCATGCGCCCGCCGGCGATCAGCTGCTGGGTCTGCACGAAGAATTCGATCTCGCGGATACCGCCTCGGCCGAGCTTGACGTTGTGGCCTTTCACGGCGATTGCGCCATGGCCCTTATGGGCGTGGATCTGCCGCTTGATGGAGTGGATATCCGATATCGCGGCATAATCGAGATATTTGCGAAAGACGAAGGGAACGAGACCGCGCAGGAACTGTTCGCCGGCAGCCAGATCGCCGGCCACCGCGCGGGCCTTGATGAAAGCGGCCCGCTCCCAGTTCTGCCCCCTGCCCTCATAGTAGATCATGGCGGCATCGACGGGGATTGCGAGCGGCGTGGAGCCGGGATCCGGCCGCAGCCTGAGATCGGTGCGGAAGACATACCCATCCGCGGTGCGTTCCTGCAAGATGCGCACCAGCCGCCGCATCATGCGCGGAAAGATCTCGATCGCGTCATCGGGGTCGGGAACAATGCCGGCTTCTTCGTCAAAGAAGACGACGAGGTCGATATCGGAGGAATAGTTGAGTTCGGAAGCGCCGAGCTTGCCCATGCCGAGAACGATCACGCCGGAGCCTTCGCTCGGGGCCGCAACATTCTTCAGCTTCAGCTTGCCGCTTTCATGCGTTGAGAGCAGCAGGTGATCGATGGCGGCGGTGACCGAGGCCTCGGCCAGTTCGCTGAGCCAGCCGGTTGTCGCCCGGCCGTCGAAGATGCGGGCGAGATCGGCAAGGGCCACGAGGAAAGCCACCCTGCGCTTGACGATGCGCAGCCTGCTCATCACCTGGCTTTCGCCAGGCGTACTTCCTTCGCCGTCCGGTTTCCAGCAATCGCGCGCTTCTGCAATCAAAGCCTCGATCTGTGGCTCCAGCGGATCGCTGATGGCAGAGGCAAGGATTGCCGGATCGAGATTGGCGATTTCGCGCAGGTAGGGAGAGAGCGTCAGGACGGCGGCGATAAAGTCGCGCAGCGCCCCCTCGGCCTTCAGCATCTCAGACACGACAGGCTCGCTCTTGCCGATATCCTGCAGGTCGGCAAGCGCCGATTTCAGTTCCGTCTGGTTTAACGGCCGCAAGAGGCCTTCGGTGACGTCCTTGAGGCCGTGCTTCGATTTCGTCAGCATTCGCTCTCCCTGCATCGCTGCAATGCGACTTAAACTAGGGTGTCGAAGCTAGGGCCTCAAGGCGAAAGCGCCAATATGAAAATGATAAGAAAATCAGGCAGGCCTTGCGGGGAAAACCATGCTGACGGTGAGGCCGGGACGTTCCGCATTGCCGGGCTCGGTATCGGAAAGCTCCAGTGTGCCGCCATGCAGCTCCATGATTGCTTCGACCAGCGAGAGGCCAAGTCCGGTGCCGGGTTTCGAGCGGCTTTCGTCCAGGCGCACGAAGCGCTTCAGCACGTCCTCGCGCCGATCGGGCGGGACACCCGGCCCGTGGTCGGCAACGGAGAGGCAGATGCCATCAGGACGACGGCGAAGCTTCACCGAGACGGAACCCGCGCATTCGGTATCGGCGGAATATTTGATCGCATTGTCGAGCAGATTGAAGATCGCCTGGCCGATCAGTTCGCGATTGCCCTGGATCTCGATACCGGGCTCGATCTCGGAGTTCAGTGCCATGCCCGCCTCGTCGGCCACCGGCTCATAGAGTTCGGCGCTGTCGGCGACGATGGCTGAGAGCTCGATCGGCGACATTTCGGCGGCAACGGAACCGGCTTCCACGCGCGAGATCATCAGCAGCGCGTTGAAGGTGCGGATGAGCTGGTCGGATTCGGAGATGATGCCTTCCAGCGCGCTGCGGCGGACTTCGCCATCCTCGATATCGAGCGCATCGGCGGCCTTGTTGCGCAGGCGCGTCAGCGGCGTCTTCAGGTCATGGGCGATATTGTCCGAGACCTGCCGCAAGCCCTCGTTCAGCTTCTCGATGCGTTCCAGCATGTTGTTCAGCGAGACGGAAAGGCGGTCGAACTCGTCGCCGGAACCGCCGACCGGCAGGCGCTGCGAGAGATCGCCAGCCATGATCTTCTTGCCGGCATCCGACATGCGGTCGATGCGCTTCAAGGCATTCCGGCCGATGCCGAACCAGATGATGATGGCGCCGAGGCCCATGATGGCGAGCGCGATCATCAGCGCCTGACGCACCAGCACGCGGAAACGTTCCGGCTCGCCAAGGTCGCGACCGATCAGCACCCGAAGGCCATTGTCGAGGACGAAGATGTTGGCAATCGCCGTATGCCCGACCACTCCGCTATCGGTGTAGCGCTGATAGGAGAAGGGCACCGACGTCCAGCCCTGCTCCTCGAACACACCCGGCTGCACAGAGGCGACATTGCCGGCAAGGATATCGCCCGAGGGACCGGCGATCAGATAGAGATTGGCGCCCGGCTGACGAGCACGTCGTTCCATCGTGCGAAGGAGCAGGTTCATGCCCCCGGCATCATAGGCGCGCTGTACCTGCGTCACTTCCTGGGCGACCGCGTCGCGGATCTGACCGGACAGCAGCCGCTCGGACATCGCCGTCACGTAGAAGACGAGCGTTGCGGCGCAGATTGCAAAGAGCAGAATGTAGAGAGCCGAAAGGCGGACTGCAGTGGACTTGAAGAGAACCCAGAAACGGCTCATCCCTCATCCTTGATCATATAACCCGCGCCGCGGATCGTCTTCAGCAGCGGCTGGCTGAAGTCCTTCTCGATCTTGGAGCGCAGGCGCGAGACATGCACGTCGATAACATTGGTCTGCGGGTCGAAATGGTAATCCCAGACATTTTCGAGCAGCATGGTGCGGGTCACCACCTGGCCGGCATTCTTCATGAGATATTCCAACAGGCGAAATTCGCGCGGCTGCAGCGGGATTTCCTTGCCGCCGCGGCGGACTTCATGGGAGAGGCGGTCGAGCTCGAGATCGCCGACGCGGTAGACAACATCCTGATCCGGCGTGCCCTTGCGGCGGCCGAGCACTTCGACGCGGGCCAGCAACTCGCTGAAAGCGTAGGGCTTCGGCAGGTAGTCGTCGCCGCCGGCGCGCAGACCGGTCACGCGGTCGTCCACCTGGCCAAGCGCCGAGAGGATGAGAACCGGCGTGTGGATGCCCTTGCGGCGCAGCTCGCTGATGACGGAGAGACCATCGCGGCGCGGCAGCATGCGGTCGATGACGATGACGTCGTAGGTATTTTCCGACCCCATGAAGAGACCGCTTTCGCCGTCGCTTGCATGGTCGGCAACGATCCCCGCCTCGCGAAAGGCTTTTGTAAGATAGACCGCCGCTTCCAGATCGTCTTCGATAATGAGAATCTTCATGCGGCCGACATTACCCGCCGGTTGCTTTTCGGCAAGGCTCAAAGCGTCTTCCTGTTGTGGGGAGGTCATTGCGGGCGTCCTTCATAATTGAAGAATTTGGCATAATCGAAGAATTAGGCGGCCGTGAAGAATTCGCGAGCTCGTGAAACGGAGCCGCGCAGCATTTGCTCCTGCGCGGCTCCAGCTTTCCGGGGCTGGAAGATCAGCCCTGACCGTTGATCGGAAGGGCGACGAAACGGCTGCCGTCCTTCGACTGGATCTGGAACAGCGCGCGGGTGCGGCCGTCCTTCTTGGCCTGGTTGATGACGCGGACGACATCGTCGGCGCTGGAGACCTCCTGGTTGTTGACCGAGGTGATCGTTTCGCCTTCCTTGATGCCCTTGTCGGCAGCATCCGAATTCGGATCGATGCCGGTGATGGCGAGGCCTTTGCCGTCATCCGACGGGCCGACCGTCAGGCCGAGATCGGCAAGCGCCTTCTCGGAAGCCGGCGGCTGGGCCTGCTCCTGCTGGTCGTTGTCGTCACCCGCGGAAGCCTGCTGATCGGCCGGCAGCGTGCCGAGCTCGACGGTTACGGACTGGGCCTTGCCGGAACGCCAAACCGAAAGTTCGACCTTGCTGCCCGGCGTCATCGCGCCGATGCGGCGGCTGAGGTCGCGGGCATCCTTGACCGGCTCACCATTGACGGCGGTGACGACGTCACCGGTCTTCATGCCGGCCTTCTGGCCGGGCGTGCCCTCCTGAGCGGAGACGACAAGAGCGCCGTTTGCTTCGGAGAGGCCGAGGGAGTCGGCAATGTCCTTGGTGACCGGCTGGATCTGCACGCCGAGGTAACCGCGCGAAACCGTGCCGTCCTTCATCAGGTCGGCGACGACATCCTTGGCGGTAGAAGCCGGGATCGCGAAGGCGATGCCGACGCTGCCGCCCGACGGCGAGAAGATCGCGGTGTTGATGCCGACGACCTGGCCATTGAGGTTGAAGGTCGGGCCACCCGAGTTACCGCGGTTCACGGCCGCATCGACCTGCAGGTAATCGTCATAGGGGCCGGAGCCGATATCGCGGCCGCGGGCCGAAACGATGCCGGCCGTGACCGTGCCGCCGAGGCCGAAGGGATTGCCGACGGCGACAACCCAGTCACCGACACGGACCTTGTTGTCATCGGCCCAGTTCACGTAGGTGAATTTGCGGCCCTTGCCATCGACCTTCAGCACGGCGAGGTCGGTGCGCGGGTCCTTGCCGATCAGCTTGGCATCGAGCTCGGTGCCATCGTTCATGACAGCGACGAAGGCGGTGCCATCGGAAACGACGTGGTTGTTGGTGACGATATAGCCGTCTTCGCTAATGAAGAAGCCGGAGCCTTGAGCGACCGGACGCAGACGGCCCGGGCCGCCCGGCTGGCCGAAGCGGCGCTGCTGGTTCTGGCCCTGGTGGCCCTGCTCGCCGAACTGGCGGAAGAACGGCTTCAGGGCGTCGGGCAGATCGTCAAAGCCGCGGCCGTTGAAATCGAAAGAGAAACCATCACCATCGTCGGAGGCCGGCTTGACGCGGCTTTCGACGCGAACGGAAACTACGGCCGGGGAAACGGCGTCAACGACATTGGCGAAGCTCGGAACCGAGGGAGACTGGACATTGACAGCCTCGGCATAGGAACGGGAAATCTCGACAGGGATACCGGTTGCAAGAACGGCGGCTGCCAGACCTGCAACGGTGGATGCCTGAAGCACCGTTTTAAGGGACGGACGTCCGCGGAAATTTTTCAGCATAAGAGCTCCTTCTCTTTTTTCAGACCCTCTTTCCGGCGATGCCGGATCAGTGATGGACCGAGATATAGGACGCCGCACCTTACTACGAACTGTCCAGCCCATGAAAAATTCGTAATGTACCAACATTCTTTTGGTTGCATGTCGGACAAGGTCAACTCGCTGCGCCCTATTTAACCGATCGGTTGACAATCAAGGTTGGACCCTATATTTAACCATAGAGTTACATACGAGGGCCCATATGCAAACCGACACTCTGAGCGCCACTTTCGCGGCCCTTGCGGACCCCACGCGGCGGGCCATCATCGCACGGCTGGCCGAAGGCGAGGCTTCGGTCAACGAACTCGCTGCTCCCTTCGACATGAGCCTTCCGGCTGTCTCCAAACACCTAAAGGTGCTGGAAAAGGCTGGGCTTATCAGCCGGGGCAAGGAGGCCCAATGGCGACCGGCCAGGCTCGAACCGCAAATGATGAAAGGCATCGCCGACTGGCTGGAGCAATACCGGCGCTTCTGGGAATCGAGTTTCGACCGGTTGGATGGCTACCTGCAAAATATCCAGAAGGCGGACGACAGCGGCCCCCGCAACTGATCGCCGGCCCGCATTTTCAATCATCACAAGGGGAATACCATGGCCGATCAGCTGTCGCGCCCCACATTGCATATGCAGCGGACATTCAATGCACCCCGCGCCCTCTTATGGGCCGCCTGGACCCGGCCGGAAATGGTCGTCGCCTGGCTTGGTCCGGTGGAGTGGCCGGCGGTCAGCGTCGTGCAGGATCTACGTGTGGGCGGCTCCTATCGGGCTTGCCTGAAAAACGCCGAGGATGGCCGGCTGCTGTGGCAGAGCGGCGTCTACAGGGAAATCGAGGAACCCTCGCGCCTGTCCTTCACCTTCCAATGGGAGGATTCGCACGAGGACGGCGAGCCGGTCGTAACCCTGGTGACCGTTATCTTCGAGGAACTGGCCGAGGGCCGCACGCGCATGGATTTCACCCATGCGGAGCTGAAATCCGAAGAGAGCCTTGYCGGACACAGACATGGCTGGGAAAGCACCTTCGGCAGGCTCGAAAGCTGGATTGGAAATCAGGGAAATCAAAGGGAGTGATGACCATGAAACTCGTGACGAATCTCGTTTTCAAAGGCGAATGCCGTCAGGCCTTCGAATTCTACGCCAAAGTGCTGGGCGGCAAGCTGACAGGCATGCACACGTTCGGTGAAGCGCCCGGCGACATGCCGATCGATCCGTCCTTCAAGGACAAGATCATGCATGCCTGGCTCGATGTCGGCGACCAGTCGCTAATGGGCTGTGATGCCCCTCCCGGATATCAAGAGGACATGGGCGGCTTTAGCGCCACCTATCACAGCCAGGATGCGGCGGAAACGAAGCGCGTCTTCAACGCACTCTCTGAAGGCGGCAAGATAACCATGCCCTTCAACGCGACCTTCTGGTCGCCGGGCTTCGGGATGTTCACCGATCGCTTCGGCACGCCCTGGATGGTCAATACGATCCCGACGGACCGGCAATGAGCGAGAAGGCCATGATCTGGACCGGGCGCGTGCTGACCGGGCTTTTTGCACTCTTCATGCTCGGCGCATCGATCGCACCCAAGCTTCTCGGCCTGCCGGTCGCGGAGGAAACCATGACCGCGCTCGGCTGGCCTAATGGCTATGTACTGATGATCGGCCTGATCGAGCTTACCTGCCTCGTGCTCTACCTCATCCCGCAGACCAGCGTGTTCGGCGCGGTGCTGATGATGGGGCTGCTCGGCGGCGCGATGGCCACGCAGATCCGGGCCGGAAGCCCGCTCTTCAGCCATATATTGTTCAGCATCTATCTCGGGCTGTTCATGTGGGGCGGGTTGTGGCTGCGTGATCCCGTGGTCAGGGCGCTGTTTCCATACCGGAAAGCGTGAGGATCGCCATTCCGCTGCCGCTGCGGCGGAATGGTTCGTTATTTTTCAAGCAATTCGGCAAGCCTTGCCTGCTCTTCTGCGGTCAGCTTGCTGCCAGTGGGCTTTCCAGCCCGCTTGCGGGCAAAGACGATGAGCGAAACCCCGCCGGCAAGGATCAACAGCACCGGTGCCCCCCAGAGCAACAGCGTGCGCAGACTGAAGCGCGGCTTCAGGAGGACGAATTCCCCGTAGCGCGAGACGATGTAGTTCAACACCTGCTCGTCGCTGTCGCCATCGGTAATGCGCTCGCGCACCAGCAGGCGCAGATCCTTTGCGAGATCGGCATTGGAATCGTCGATCGACTGGTTCTGGCAGACCATGCAGCGCAGTTCGGCAGACAATGTTCGCGCCCGGGCTTCGAGGGCCGGATCGGAGAGCATCTCGTCCGGGTTGACGGCGAAGGCTGGTGCGGCCGCCAGGATCAACGTCAGGACGAGGAGAAAACGCCTGATCATTCCGCCGGCTCCATGGCAGGTGCCGCTGGTTTCGCCGGCTTTGCCTTCCTGCTCGGAGCCCCGACGCGCAGGCGCCGGTCGGTGAGCGAGACGAAGCCGCCGAAGGCCATGATGAGCGCTCCGCCCCAGATGCAGAGGATGAACGGTTTCCACCAGATGCGCACGACGATGCCGCCGTCCTTCGTCGCGTCACCCAGCGAGACATAGAGCTGGCTGAGGCCGAACGTGAGAAT